>JBAXIY010000227.1:0-3255 GCA_037138135.1 Verrucomicrobiia bacterium | reverse complement strand
ACCAACGACCTTCAGGTTATGAGCCTGACGAGCTACCGGGCTGCTCCACCCCGCGGTCAAGGTTGGTCAATATGCCCGACTCCCATCCGCAGGGCAAGTTTATTCAAAACGGATTCACGCCATACCGCAGCCAGTAGCCGGGTAGCTTCACAAATTCCAACCACATCCGCCGCGCGTTACCGCGATGCGGCCAATCCGCACGGTCAAAGGCGAAATACGACGGACGCGAATAAAACTTCAAGTCCGGCGCGTAATGCTCAAATGTCTTCAACGCCCGCCGCGAATGATACCACGTCGTCACCAGAATCACGGTGTGGACATTTTCCGTGTGTAGCCGTTTGAGCGAGAACTCCGCGTTTTCGCGGGTCGTGGTGGAATCGCCTTCCACTTCGATGGCGCTTGCCGGCACGCCGTCTTTGAGTAGGATCAGCCGGTTGATTTCATCGTCGCCCACTCCGGTGATCAGGATGCGCGGCGCCGCATGCTGGCGGAACAATTCCGCCGCGCGTTCAGGACGCTCGTGCAAACCGCCGCCGAGAACGACAATCACATCCGCCGCCACCGGGCCGCTATCCACGCACAGAATTTTTTCCGGGTAGAAGCAAGCAATGCCCGCGACCGGCAGTGCCACCAGCAGGGCGATGACGACCGCGCGGAAAATTATTTTGAACCCGAGCCGAAACACGCTTCAGCGTAGAACGGACGGCGATTCTTGCAAGCGCGATTCGCCGGTTTGGGCGAAGTCAGTAGCTGGTGACAATCAACCTCAGCACAGAATAATGCGGAGGGTTTGGAAGATTTTAGAAATCTCCATGCTTCGTCAGTGGGTTGGCACAGTGACCGGCTTTGACGTGTCGCCCATGTCGCGGGCAAACAGCCGTTTCCATGTGAACCCGTAGATCATGATGGCGACAAAGCAGAGCAGCGGAACAAGGAAGCCAAACCGCATTCCGTGTTTGTCGGCTAGCAAGCCCATGAGAATCGGGGCAACGGCACCGCCGACGATGGACATGACGATGATGGCCGCGCCTTTTTTGGTATTTTCACCGAGGCCGCGGATACCCAGCGCGAAAATCGTCGGGAACATGATGGACATGAAGAAATAACAGGCAATCAAGCCCAGCGCCGATACAAAGCCCAATCCCGCCACGACCAGTCCCAGCATGATGACATTCACCAAAGCGTAAGTGGCCAAGGCCAGATGCGGCTGGAATCGTGTCATGATGAAGCTGCCGGAAAAACGGCCGAGTGCGAAAAGCACCATGCCGCCCAGCGACAACACCAGGGCAGATTTCTGTTCGGTCCATTTATTGACCTCGACGACGTAGTTGATGAAGAAGCTGTTCACGCCGGTCTGGGCCGCGACGTAGAGAAACTGTGCCACGACAGCCAGCACGAAATGCGGCTGCGACCACAGAGAACGTTCGCCGGTCGTTTTGTCCTGATTTTTCGCATCGGCGACGGCATGCTCCTCGGCGTGAATGTCGGGGATCTTATTGAAGGCGAATAAAACTAAAATCAACGTCACCACCACGCCGAGGCCGATGTAGGGTGTGGCCAGCCCGGCATTGCTCAAATTCACGGTGTCGCCGGCAGAAAAAATCAACATACCGCCGACGAACGGCCCCAGAATCCAGCCCAGCGCGTTGTTGGTCTGGGCGAGATTGATGCGGCTGGCACCGGTTTCCGGCGGGCCGAGCACGGTGGCGTAGGGATTGGCGATGGTTTCCAGACAGGTCAAGCCCAGCGCAATGACGAACAAGCCCAGCAGAAACGCGCCAAACGCCGTCACCTGCGACGCTTTATCCAGCGCTACAATCGCCACCGAAGCTGCCGCGCAATTCTTTTCAAAATCCTTGGCGCCGATGTTTTTTCCCAGTTCGTCCACACTGGCTTGAACCGCCGCAAACTTCTCGGTGGCGGCCACGTTCGGTGCTGCCACGACCAGCGCGGCGACGGCTTTGCCGAGATAGTCTGTCGCGAGTGAAGTCGCCTTCGCGGCGTCTTCCGGCGTCTTAGCGGCCAAACCTGCCACTTTGGCCTTGGCGGTGGCGATGTCGCTGCGGGCTTCCAACAGTTTCGCCTTGGCTTCCGCTGAGGTGACCACGGTCAGGTTGAACTGCTGGCCGACCCAGGTGGCCGTGCCGGTCCAATGGTCGCTCTTGGTGGCGGGGACAAACCAGAAAGCTCCGAGAGCAAACAGGGTCAGGCCGACGATGATGCCGATTTTATACCCATAACGGCGGGCAATCATCCCGGCCGGCAAAGCCATCAAAAAATAGCCGCCATACACCGCCGCTTGCACGCAACCGGATTGCGCCTTGGTGACTTCCAGCGAATTCTGGAAGTGCTTGTTCAATACATCTAGTAGTGCGTGGGCGAAACCCCACAGCAAAAACAGGCTGCAAATGAGGGTGAACACGAAGACATAATTTTTACCGTCCGCCGTGCGAAACAAGCCAGCCTTGCCGCCGCTGGTTTTATTGGGTGTGGTCATGTGACTAGGAATGGTGGTTGTTTTCTGCCGTTGTGATTATTGCGAATGTATTTGGTTCTAAGATGGAGTGACACCTTTTTTGATGAGAATATTCCCATATTTGGCCGTCTCGCCGGTCATCACGACGGCGAACGCCTTCTTCGCGCGCTCGTAAAACGCGAACCGCTCGACGCGCTCCGGCGCTTTTGCCGCCGGCGCGTGTTTGCGGATGACTTTCATATAACTCGATTCGACTTTCGGATCGAGCTTGTCGCCCGGCACGGCGGCCATCATCGCCAGCGGCGGAGCGTATTGATCCAATTCAAAGATTGGCAGGATGCCGTCCAGCAGCGTCGGTATGTTCACGCCATCGGCACGCAGCACCCGCGCGTTCATCGAATGGCCGGGGAAATGGGCATCGGCCAGAATGATTTCGTCACCGTGGCCCATTTCTGCCAGCACTTTCAACAAGTCTGGACCGACGCAGGGAGCAATGCCTTTGAGCATAAAAACGATTTACTGAAACTGGCTCAAGCGTAGAGCGGGCCGAAATTCTTGCAAGCGCGATAATCTGCGCTTTCCAAGTCCGCCGTGCCGAACGCCGCCCAACTGCTCGGACGGAACACTTTTTCCGCCGCCACGTTGTGCATGTAAACCGGGATGCGCAGCATGGACGCGAGCGAGATCAAGTCCGCGCCGATGTGGCCGTAGCTGATGGAGCCGTGGTTGGCGCCCCAGTTATTCATCACGGTGTAAACATCGCGGAACGCGCCCTGCCC
>JBAXIY010000226.1:0-3282 GCA_037138135.1 Verrucomicrobiia bacterium | reverse complement strand
CCAACCGCCGTTGGCGCTGGCCGTTCCGCTGTCGCGGTTCACGTCGCGAGTCGGCGGTGGCTCAGCTTTCTACGTTAGGCCACATCGAGATTTTATGCAGTTACCAGTTTGGCTTCATCTTTGGGTAGCAGGTTGTGCTTTGGCTGCCGGCGGCATTTACGGCTTGGCCTATATGTATTTTAATCCAGGCCGGAAGCTTTCAGATGTGATGACCAACAAGCAGTATAGGTGGGCTTTGAGCAGTTTAGCTGTCGGTGGTGCGTTGTTGGCTATCGCCGATCTTTTCTTTATTCACTGACGAATGATTTTGAGTATGACCATGTGGCCTAATACGGAGATAGGCTGCAAAACCCGTTCGTGAAATTCGTGAGTTGGCGGTTTTAAGCTCGTTGGCATTTACCCAAGCCGTCCAAAACAAAACCGCCGACATCTCGCGACGCCGGCGGTGTGAGTTTCTGCAGTAGTTTACTGCGCCGCGTAATGCGCATCCACCTTCGCGCCGCCGTCGCGACCGGCGCTCAGAAGCTGTAGCTGACGCCCACCTCAAGGAAGAGGGAGTGCGACAAATCGAGTTGCGCGCTGCGGCCGCTGAAGCTGTGATCATAAGTGCCGAGGTCTTGAAACTGCACGCCGGCGGTTATCCCCCAGTTCTCATCCAGCTTGTAATTGGCAGACGCGCCCACATACCAGCCCCACAATAAACCGGTGTCGCTGCCGCCACCGGAAGTGCTGCTGCTGCTGCCGCTGCCGTCGAGAACAAGGGTTTGTTTCCAGGATTCGTTGGCGTGGATCAAGCCGACGGCGAGTCCACCGGAGAGTTGGATGGTGAACTGTTCCTTTTTGCCGAACGGCAATTCGATATACGGACCGAAGCGGCCGCCCCAGATGTCGGCATCAAAATCATCGCGGGAGAGCAGCGTGCCAGCGGTGTTGGGACCGGGCGTGCCACCGGCCACGAGCACGGGATCGCCGGGATTGCCGGAATAACTGCCGCGATGGCCGGGCAAGGGAATCTGGCCGGGGATGCCGCCGAAAAGATAATTCTCGGTGTTGACCGCAGTGCGGGAGGAACTGCTGTTGTCCAAGGAAAATTTCATGTAGTTCAGCGCGAACTCCAGACCGTAACGCAGGTTGTGCCAGTCTTCTTTCACGCCGAGTTGCCGGTCGTAGGTCAGTTCCACGCCGGGATTGGAATCGCCATTGCCCGATGAGGGAGCGGCGGAATTCGACGGCACGGGATTGTGATAGGAAAAGCTGTTGGCGGGTTGATTGACGTTGCCGAGCTGACTGTATTGAGACGAGTTGTCGTAGCCCCAATAGGAGGTGTAGCCGAGAAAGTTACCGGTGGAATCAGTCAGCACATAGCCATCGGAGTAATGGCCCGCACCGCCCGCCGAGCCGATGCCACGAAACTTGGCGCTGATGTTCAACCCGTAGCGCAGGGACAGCGACAGGCGATTGGTGGAATTCACCGAGGCTTTCTCCAGCGGCGGTGCCTTATCGAGTTGAGCGAACGACGATACGCCGACGCCCATCAGGAGCGCGCCGGTCAACGGCACTGTCCAGTAAGAATAGTTTTTATTCATTGATACAAATAATTATGGATTGAGCAGCACGCGATAGAAGCGGCTGGAGTTTGGATAAGCTGGCGGGCTCACCGTCACCGGCGGGCCGTCGTCATACCAGAAGGTCGAGGTCGCACTGGCGAGGATGGACGGCGTGGCGTTGTTCCAAGTGGCCATGTCGTCGTCGCTGTATTGCACGGTGTAAGTGCGGCCCGGAATACTCGTGAACTGCACGAGGTAACGCGGACTGCCCGGATTGCGCTGGTCGTTGAAACCATACTGGATGATTTGCACCGTGGTGCCGGTGACCGTGGACGGTGGCGGCGCATTGATGGCCACTGCCGTCAGACTGTTGGTAAACGGACGGCGATCAGACACAAAGAATTCCAGCGTGAACGTGACGCTGCTGTTCGCCTGCGGATACGGATTCAACGGCGAATTATACGGCGGATCATATTCCACATACGGCACACCGTTGTTCGTGCCCGTGGCGTTGTAAAGTTTCACACGGCTGGGCAGGCCGCCAATGGACAGCCGCAGCGCATGCACTGGCGCCTGACCGATGTTCGTCACCGTGACGAATTCCTCGTAGAGCTGCGTCTGCGGATTAAACGCGCTCGTGCCGACGATGAACAGCCCGGTGCCGATCGGGATGATGGTGTTCGTGGGCACGGCGTTGGTCGGATAGGTGTTCGTGACGAGCACCACGCTGAATGCGCCGGGCACAATGAGCGTTTGCGCCTGCGCGTTCGTGTAGAACGCCGAGGCGATGTTGTTCGTCAGGTTCGGATCAAACGTCGTCGCATAAGCCGAGGCGCGGTTCGTCGCCGAGCTGACCGTCGGTGGCGCATTCGTCAGCAGGAAGTTCAGCGGATTCGCCGTCGGCGTGATGGTCGAACCGCTCGTCGTCGTTTTGACCGACACAATCAAGTTCGTTGCCTGACCGCTGGCCAGCGACGGGAACACCGGCCACGTCACCACGCCATTGGAATAAACACCGCCGCCCGACGCGCTGGCAAAAGTCAGATTAGCCGGCAACGCATTCGTCACCCACGTATTGACCGCCGACGCCGGACCGGCATTCGTCACCGAGTTGGTGAAAGAGAACACGTCGCCCACCGTCGCCAACGCCGGGCCGAACAACGTCACCTGCACATCCGCGCCGGAGGTCGCCGATACATTAATGGACACGGTCGCCACGGCGCTATTGGTTTGGCCGTCATTCACGCGGAACGTGAAGCTGTCTGGGCCGACATAATTATTGCTCGGCGTATAAGTCACCGCCCCGGTATTCGTGTTGAGCAAGGTCAACGTTCCGTGCGCCGGACTCGTCACAATGATGAAGGTGAGCGGCGAATTTTCCACATCGCTACCCGTCAACGTAATCGGCTTGGCCGTATTTTGTGGCGTGGACACTGACTGATCATTCGCCACCGGCGCGTCGTTCACCGGCGTCACCGTCAACGCCACCGTCCCCGTCGCATATAATGAGCCGTCATACACCGTGAACGTGAACCCATCCCCACCGTTGTAATTCGTGTTCGGGGTGTAGGTCACTGCCCCCGTGTTCGTGTTCAATACGCCCAACACCCCGTTCGTCGGCCCGCTCAAGATCGCGTAAACCAAATTCGTGCTGTCCACGTCCGTCCCGTGCACCACCAGGTTCGTGCTCGTGTCTTCCGGCGTCGTGATCGTCTGGTTGATCGCCACCGGCGCG
>JBAXIY010000225.1:0-3404 GCA_037138135.1 Verrucomicrobiia bacterium | reverse complement strand
TGTCAGCGGCGGCGCCAATGGGAGACAAATTGGGCGTTTAGGAATGGATCGGGCACGATGGCCGGTGACGGCAATGAAAAGGGGCCGGCGGATCGCTCCACCGGCCCGTGCCGCTCGTGATGCTTGGCCGTCAGGGCTCTTCGATTTGGTCCTTCATCCGGTAACTGCGCCCTTCGACCGTGACGGTTTCGGCGTGATGCAAAAGGCGGTCCAGCACGGCAGAGGTCAGGGTGGCGTCGTTGTTAAACATCTTGGCCCAGTGTTTGTATGCCTGGTTGGTCGTCACGATGGTCGAGCCGATTTCGTAGCGTTGGCTGAAGACCTGGAAGAGCAGGTCGGCGCCGGTTTTATCGATGGGTAAGTAGCCCAGCTCGTCGATTAGGGCGATGCTGGGGCTGGTGTATTTCTTAAGTTCGGCTTTGAGGCGGTGGGCCGATTGCGCCGCCGCCAGAGTGTTGACGATGTCGATGGCCGTCGTAAACAGAACGGTATGACCGGCCAGACAGGCTTCGTAAGCTAAGGCGGTTGCCAAATGGCTTTTGCCCAAGCCGGCCCCGCCCATGAAAATGACGTTGGCCTTGTCCTTGAGGAAGGAGAGGCGAAAAAGATTTTGCACCTGGGGGCGATTGATCTTTTTGGGCCAGCTCCAGTTGAACTGCTCCAGTGTCTTAACTACCGGGAAGCGCGCCGCCTGGATGCGGCGTTGCGTGGCCCGGTCTTTGCGCCGGAGCGCTTCGCCCTCGACCAGACGACTTAAGAAGTCCAGGTGGGTCTGGCTTTTCTCCACGGCCTCTTTGGCCAGGGCTTGATGGTGCTCTCGAAAATAGGCGAGCTTGAGGTAGAGGAGGTCCGAGAGGAGTTGATCGTCTTTCATGAGTTTGCCGGAGGGGTTGATGAGTGTTTGGCGTCGTAAACGGAGAGGTCGGGAGCCGGCAGTTCCAAGTCCAGCAGGTCCTGCTGTCGCGTCAGGTGCAAGGCGGCGGGTTCTTCAGGCGGATGCAGGCGCTGTTGCAGGAGGTTGGCGATGTATTCGGAAGAGAAGGCCTGATAGGTGAAGGCATCCTCCAGGGCGCGAGCGACGGCCTCGACGCCATACAGTTCGCTCAGGGCGACGATCTTCTGGACGTGGTGTTTGGGGTTAAGACGCCGCTGTTCCAGTTGCTGGTAGTATTCATGCGCCTTGGGGCAGAGGGCCAAAAAGCGCAGGAAGAGCTTCTGCTCGCGTGCCTTTTTGCGGTGCAGGAGCAAGGGGGCGACGTGGTCGGGCAACTCGTAATCCTGGTTGCGGTCGTAACGGCGCACATGCTCGGCCACCAGCTTGTCCTGGTCATAGACCAGGAGCCGGTCGGGGTAGCGTTTCAAGGTCAGCGGGCTGGAGGCATACTGGCAGGGAACCGAATAGCAGTTGCAATCGACCTTGAAACGGAACTGGCTGTTGACCCGGACCGTTTCCGGGACGGCGGCCTCGTATGGCAGCGGATGCAAGGGACGGAGCTTTTCCTGAGCAAATAGTTCCTGGGGCGTTTTGTGGGTCTGGCCGTGGACCCGGACATTGGCTACGGTGTCGAGCCAGTAGCGGGCCGCCGGATTGACGAGTTGAAAATCCGACAGGTCGAGGCCGTTGAGGAAGTTCTTTTTAACATACCCGACGCCGTTTTCGACGCGTCCTTTTTCCTGCGGCTGCCCCACACCACAGGCCCGGATTTGAAACCCGTGATGGTTGGCGAAATCCAAATAGCGGGGGTTCAACACCAGCGAGCCGGCCGCCCGGCTCAGGACCGCCACCTTGCAGTTGTCGACCCAAACCTGGCGCACGACTCCGCCAAAGTATTCAAAAGCGTGCTGGTGACAGCAGAGAAAATGTTCCAGCGTTTCGGCCAGCGTGAACTCCAGATAGAGCTTGCGGCTGAACGCCAGCACCATGAGGAAAAAGGACAGGCGCCGGCGCGTGGAGCCCACCGGCACCGAACCCGCACAGCCCCAGTCCACCTGGGCGCATTCTCCAGGTTCGAAGTGTAGCGTTAGGAAAGCCGGTCGCGGCTTGGGACGCACCTGGCGCACGAAGGCCTTGAGGATCGTGTAGCGGCCCGGGTAGCCCTGTTCTTTGAGCTGTTGGAAAATTTGCTGGGCCGAATAGGCGTGCTGTGCCAGCAGGCGGATAATCTCGCCTCGAAACGGATCGAGCTTGCTGGAGCGCTTGGGGATCGGCGCCCGTTGGAAGCTCTCCCGCCGAGCCCATTTGCACACCGTGTTGAGCCCCAGCTTGAGTTCCCGGGCAATCTGCCGCAGGCCCAGCTTCTTTTCGGTGAACAGGTGCCGAATCTGGCAATAGGTTTGGTAGTCAATCATAGCCGACCTCCCATCGCCTGGCGCAACAGCTCGCCCACGCTGATCGGGCCGGAGCGCGGCGCGCCCACCGGCTCCAGGCTCAGCACCTGGTAGAAGGGCTTTTCATAGGCAATCAGCCCGGCTTGGATCAACTGGCGGCGACTGGCCGAAAGCACCACCAAATCCATGTTCAAGCGCCGCATCAGCGAGGCCTCCGAGTAGTAGCTCAGGCCCTCGGCATCGGCCACGCTGGCCAGGAACAGGTAGAGGGTCCAGGCGGAGTGATCACACCGAGTGAAGTGGTTTTCCTGCACCAGCCGGTGATCGATCCAACTGAACTGCGACGGGACTTTCCGGAGTCGCTCCGGATTGAGGACACGTTTTTTCATGCAATAACCTTTCAAAGTTCATTCCGGGCACCATGCCCAGAATGTCGTATCCCTTGATTAGCAGCCGCCGGAGGTTGGAGGCGATGTCGTCTGGTAAGGTACTGCCGACGAACATAGAGATAAGTCCCACCAACAGAGGCGCTGGCATCGAGCAGAGGTCTTGTAAGGTACGGCTCGGGGGAGTTGGCACAACCTCCTGTGCCGCAGCCGCTTGCTCCGAGCAGCCGTCTTGTAAGGTACGGTGCCGGTAACGAGCCGTGTTCTTCCAATAACCCGGATGCTCCTTCTGCCAGTCGCGGACTCGCTCGGCATTCTTGGTGTCCCGAAAGTAGTTTTGGTTCTCCGGTTTGGCCAACCAAGCCCGCATCAGTTCGCGCTTTCGGACCTTGCGGCACTCGGGTTTGAGGCAATAGCGCTGTCGCTGACCACTCCGGTAATCAGGGAGAAATAACTCCTTGCAGTTCAGGCACTTGTGTCGAGCTCTGGGTGGCTTCATCGGTTCCCAAATCAAAAGGAACCAGTATCGGAAAACCAACCGAATCGGCGGAACGAAATCCACCAGGAAGAAGACTCAAGCCGGAGAAGAAGGAAGAAGAGTTTGCTGTGAATCTTTCGAAGAAAAGCCACGGCGAAGAAGATCCATTCCTCGCCGCCCGTTTTGTCTCAGTTCAATTTCGCCGCTGACAC
>JBAXIY010000224.1:0-3445 GCA_037138135.1 Verrucomicrobiia bacterium | reverse complement strand
CCCGCCTCGGCGCTCAACCTTCAGCCCCTCCGCGCCGCGAGATCGAAAAGCTCCTAAAGACCGGTCGGGCCTGATAGTCTGGAAGCGGGTTATTAAGTGCAATACCTCTGGTAACAGTGTCCGCTGTGGCCTGCTTGGCGCCGGGCTGCCCACCCGCAAGACCTACTCAATTGAGTAGCTAGGCGCTGGCCGGGCGATCTCGTATATTACGAAAAGTATACGCCCTGTAACTGCTTGAACGCCTTAAGACAAACTTGTAATAGACAGCAAAATAACTAATGAAACTCCCAACCGCAGCAAGCTGCGGGGTGTCTCGCGGTATTAACCGCAAGTACCCCCCCCCCCGCATTCCTCTCCGCTGCAAGCAGCGGGGTATCATGCGCCCCTCTCGATGAATATGACAAAGCGAACAGCAATCCAACCTTGGCCTCAGCGCAAGCAAACGTGCTCTCACCGGACAACACAATTCCGGGCTTGGCAGCGGGCGGCCGCCTGGGCGGGGCCCGCCTTTCTGTTCCTGGTCCTGACCGCTCTCATCGCTTCCACGCCTTCCACGAACGCCGGGACGGTAACCCTGCTGACCAGCACCTTCGCGAACAACCCGACGATTCTAGGCTTCGAATTCGACGCTTTCCAGCCCGGCAGCAATACCAAGGATTGGTGGCGCTATTCCGGCGCCAGTGGCGTGCGCATTTTCATACCCGGCAACGTCATGGACCCTTTGGACAACACGTCACCTTCGTGGGGCGACGGCGTGACGAATCAGAGCAGTTTTCTGAGCCGCAAGGCGGCCTTGCGGGCGGACCCGCTCAACACGAATTACATCAACTGGCCATTAATCAATTCTAGAACCACCGGAAACTTCATGAGCGGTGAATACCGCAAACTGAATGTTCAGATCCTCTTGTGCCAAAAGGTCCAGGATTGTTTGCCCGCCCTGAATTTCACAAACAACGATTGGAAGGGCATCTGGGAGCTCTGGCACCTCTACTACGAAAACGCGTTTTATTATGCCAGAAACTTCGACGTCCAACGCTTCTCGATGGATAACGAGCCGGATTTGTCCGGTTACCCGCTGTCCCAGGCGGATTGGTTGAGGGACATGAAGATTTGCGCTGATGCCATACAAAGCGCCGTTGCGGACGTCAATGCCAGGTATGGCAAGTCCCTCGTCCCGATGCTGTTTTCGCCCGTCACCGCTGGCGTCACCGCGAACGGTTGGAACAGTTGGGGACAGGCGTGCGTGAACGCCCGCCATACTAATTATCTTGGCGCCTACGACACCAACTTCTGGCTCATGCAGAAGTATGACTACCACGAATACAACGGCACGCCGTCAACCTTCGGCAGCCAGTTGAGCACGCTGAACTCGACCCTGACCAGCGCCATGCCGGGCGAGACCCGATTTCCGACGGCCATCACCGAGTTCAACGTCTATAATGGGGGTGCCTATGATACTAAGAGCACCTCCCTTGACGACCCTTCCGATTACTCCCGCTTTGGCTCCATCTGCGTGCAGTTGGTGAAGAATAAGGTGGACGAGATGTATTGCTTCGCGTTCGGGCAGAATTCCAACCCCGGCGGCAACTGGCCCGTGTATAAGAACTCGATGCACTATTATGACCTTACCAGTAATTCCCATAACTACGGGGGCAGCAACAAGGGGGGCGAAGTCTATCGCCTGTTCGCCAAGGGATTTTCCACCGGCGGCAGCCAGTTGGACTACACCAGCACGGTCGGGAGCTCGCTCGACTTGCGCTCGGGTTATGACCCGGCCACTAGACGCTACTACCTCTTCTCCTGCAACAATTCCTCCTCCAGCGTCACTTACACCGTGGACACCACGGCATTGAACCTGCCCGTCGGTAACCCCGTGCTCATCGAGGAAGTCAGCGAAAGCTGTTACGGTGGCGGCCGCTATTGGGGCAGCATTGCGTCCGACAAGACGGTTTCCAACGGCTCGAGCACCAGTCTGGTTCAACCCGGCTACGCCACCTGGTTGTTCAGTTTCCCCGTGAATCAGCGCGCGGTCCAGACCATTAACGCCAGCGACGATGTCACGGTCACGGACGGCACGAATGCGACGGTCAACTTCGGCGGCGCGGACCACCTCTCCGTTCACAACGATCCGACCGACGCCAGCCAGCGCAGCGCCGCGCTGATCAAGTTCCCGCTGGCGGGGATTAACCCGTCGGAAATCCAGATGGCGGTGCTGCAAGTCACGGACTGGACGGCGAGCGGCTCCTTGGCGCAGGCGCATGTCTATGGCCTGGATAATGACGCCTGGTCGGAAGCCAGCGTCACCTGGAGCACCGCGCCCAACCTCGCCCAAGGCAAGGCGGCGGGGAACATGGTGGCCGACCGGGTGATTCTCGGGCAGGGCAACACGACCCATATCCTCGGCCAGCTCGTGGCTAACTCCACCACCCATGCCACTGATTACATTGATGTGACCGCCTGGCTGCGCTCGAAGGCCCCGGGCAGCGCCAGCGCCAGTTTCCTCCTCTCGCAGGACCCGCGCTGGGACGTGACCCTCCCCTCCCTCGCCGCCGGCGACACGCAAGCCGACGGCATCACGCTGGGCGCCAACGAAGGGGGATCAGGGCCGCAACTCCTGATCATCACGTCCGGCCTGCGCTGGAATGCCGGCAGCGGCAATTGGGACACCAGCACCGCCAACTGGGTGGACTCGGCGAGCCCGGCAGGGGGACTGACTTATGCCCAGGGCAACGCGGTGACCTTCGATGACAATGCGCCCGGTTCGGGTCCGATCACCGTCACGCTGACGGCCAGCCGTGCTCCGCTCAATGTGTGCGTCAGCAACCAAGCCAAGGCCTACACTCTGACCGGCAGTGCCATCACCGGCAAAGGTGGTTTGGTTAAGAGCGGCGTGGGCACGCTTACCCTTTCGTGCCCGAACAGCTATACTGGCGACACCGTGGTCGGCCAAGGCACGCTGGCGATCACGACGGGTGGGAAGATTTCACCCTTGAGCGGCATCACCGTCGCCAGCGGCGCGACGCTGACTACGAGTGTGAGCAACACCTTTGGAGGCGTGCCGGCCGGAGCCTGGACGATCGCGGGAACCATCGGGGGCAGTGCCAGTGTCCAATCCTTGCCTAGCAGCGTTACACTTAACAACGGAACGATGACTGGCAATACCTTCGCCTCCTATGGCACATTCCTCGCCAACGCCAGCGCCACCCAGATTACCGCCAACGGCGACAGCAATACCATCAGCAGCGGCAATTTTGGACTTGCCGGCAGCATGACCTTCTCCACGCCGCTCGCGACCGATGCTCTGAACGTCTCGGCGGTGCTGGGGGCAACCAGCGCCAATGGCGGCTCGGTCACCAAGACCGGCGAGGGTGCCGTGACGCTCTCGGGCAACAACACCTACAGCGGCGGCACCACGATCAAAGACAACGGCGGGACGTTGCTCATC
>JBAXIY010000223.1:0-3470 GCA_037138135.1 Verrucomicrobiia bacterium | reverse complement strand
CTAACGCTGCGGTGATCCCGATCACGAAGACGAATCTCAATTCGTATTACCGGTTAGTCTATCCGTAAGCGTTAAGCGGTCTGATAGTTTCTCGGCCGGGAAGAAAAATCTTCCCGGCCGTTTTTTTATTCGAGCAACTGCCGTCAGAATGAGAGTGTTTTCGTTTGGCTTTAATCTAGTCGCCAAAAAAGAGTTTGGCAGTGGTAAAAGCGTCAGTCTCTAAACTCTCACGAAAAATCTTGCCCTCTATTTTAACTCTGCCAAAATACACGCCCGTTGTGACGTATTGAACAAAGTTCAGAACTTTTGGAAATAAACGCTATTTGCCTTTAGGCGATAGCCGAGTTTCTTAAGTTAGGCTGGTTTGGTGTCCGATTCATTGTTTGCCATTGTTGATTTTATCAACAACATGCACGGGATACAAAGTTGGGATACAACTTTAAAATTTAGGCTAAAAAACGTATAAAAGCCTTTAAAAGCGATTTTGCCTCGGTAGCTCAATGGTAGAGCAGTTGACTCTTAATCAATTGGTTTGCAGTTCAAGTCTGCACCGGGGCACCATTTTTAACCAGTTACGGACGCCATTTTCTTGCATCAGCCGCCTGACATTCTGCTTTTTCTCGGGCGCTTTCATCCGCTGTTAGTCCATCTCCCGATTGGCATGCTGGCCGCGCTGGCAGCTTTGGAATTATTCGCGTGGTTCCCCCGCTTTAAAAATGCCGCTAAAAGTGCAGGCTTCCTGTTGGCGCTGGCCGTGCCACTAGCGGTGGCAACGGCGATTTGCGGTTGGCTGTTGTCGCTCGCCGGCGGCTACGATGATGACCTGTTGGCGTGGCATAAATGGTTGGGCACCAGCACGGCGGTGGCGGCAGTGGTAACGACGATTTTTTTTCAATGCAGAAAAACCGTCGCCTATCGCGTCAGTTTATCTCTCACGGTTGGCTTGCTGATGGCGGCGGGGCATCTCGGCGGTTCGCTCACGCACGGCAGCGATTACCTGACGTGGTATGCGCCGAGTTTGGTTAAAAAATTATTAGGGCTAACCGTTACGGAAACAGGCATGGCAACGAATTCAACACCGGCGCAGGGGCAATGGCCGGTCTTCATTGGCGTCATCGAACCTATTCTTTCAAAAAAGTGTGTGGCCTGTCACGGGCCGCAGAAGGCCAAGGGTGATTTGCGGCTCGATACGTTTGCGGCGGTTCAAAAAGGTGGTAAAGATGGGGTAGTGATCGCGCCCGGCATGGCCATGCAAAGTTTGCTGATCCAGCGTGTGCTGCTGCCGGTGAGCGATGACGATCATATGCCGCCCGACGGCAAATCGCCTTTGACAGCTGGGGAAATTGCCGTGCTAAAATGGTGGATTGATGCCGGGGCCAATGAAACCAACATACTCGACCAACTCCAGCCGCCGCCGGAAATCCGCGCCGCGCTTTCCGCAAAGTGATTGGTATTCGACATTGAAATACGTTGGGCTACCCACCAAAATACTGAAGTGAACCGCCGCATTCTTTTCATCCTGATCCTGCTCGTCAGCGTTGCCTTGAAGTCCGGCGCGCAAGGCACCACTTTCAATTATCAAGGCCGCTTGAATGACGGCGGCACGCAGGCCAATGGCAGCTATGATTTGCGCTTTACCCTTTACGATGCGGTCACCAACGGATCACGCATCAGCGCGCTGCTGACCAATTCAGCTGTGGCCGTCAGCAACGGACTTTTCAGCGTCAATCTTGATTTTGGTGCGGGTGTTTTTGCTGGAAATAATGCCTGGCTAGATCTCGGCGTGCGCGCCGTGGGCGTCACGAACTTTACTTCACTTTCGCCGCGCCAGCCGGTTTTACCCGTGCCGTATGCGATGTTTTCCACCACGGCGAGCAATTTGGCGGGAACATTATCGGCGGCGCAATTAACCGGCACCGTGCCGTCCAGCCAAGTGTCAGGAACGTATTCGAATCCGGTAAATTTTACCAATGGCGGGAATAATTTTTCAGGTGCGTTCACCGGCACGATCAGCGGCAACGGCTCGGCGTTGATTAATTTAAACGCATCGCAGTTGACCATCGGCACCGTTGGTGACGCGCGCCTGACGACCAATGTGGCGTTGCTCGACCACAGCCAAACTTATTCCGGCGCGAATACTTTTACTGGCGACAATGCCTTCAACGGAGCCAATAACTTTACCAACCGCGCGAACAATTTCACCGGCAGCTTTTTCGGCAACGGCAACATCGGCTGGATAGTCGTTTCCAACACGGCGGTTTCGGCGACGGCGAATCACGGCTATCTGTTGACCAACCCGCAATTCACGACGGTAACCTTGCCGGCTACGGGAAATGTGTTGGTGGGCGATATCATGCGAATCTCCGGCGCGAGCACGGGCGGCTGGCGCGTGCAGGCGAATACTAACCAAAGTTTCCTGGGCAATTTCTCTAGCTATCGTAATTCCCTATGGGTTGCCACCTCGGTCGGCGGCGGCCAATGGTATTCGCTCGCCGCCTCGGCAGACGGCACGCGCATGTATGCAGCGGGTAGTCTAGGGGTGGAGGCGTCCACGGATGCCGGTCATAATTGGGGCGGGGCGATTTCGGCCTTGGCGGGTTCGTGGAATTCCGTAGCCACCTCCGCCGATGGCCTCACGGTGTTGGCGGCAGTTCCGTCGAAGGCCATACAAATTTCCACCAACGCTGGTAGCACTTGGGGGAAGATTGGCAGCGGCCTCGCCTCCAACGCCGTGGCCGTCGCGTGTTCGGCTGATGCTTCCAAGGCCATTGCTTCAAATAACGGCGACAGGGTTTACACCAACAGCCCTACGGCAATCTGGGCCAGCATCGGCGTGAGCGGCGGTAAATGGAATGTTGTAGCTTATGCTGGTAGTGGCAATAATTTCGCTGCGGGCAATACGCTTGGCAATGTTTATACGCTTGCCGGTGGGAGCGTGACAGTCACCAACAGCCGAGCGGTCACCGGCCTAGTCATCTCCACGGACGGCACCAAGCTTGCCGCGTGTTTTAATCCTGGCGGAATCTACACCTCTACTAACGGTGGCGTATCTTGGACGAACTCCGCCGCGCCGTGGACCAATTGGAATAGTCTGGCCGCCAGCGCCAATTGCAATCAGCTCTTCGCCGGCGTCAGTAACGGCGTTATCTACGCATCGGGAAATTTTGGCGCGAACTGGACGGCGGTCGGCGGCGTGAGCAATTCTGTCTGGAGCGCGTTAACTGTCTCGGCGGACGCCAGCAAACTCGCCGCTGGTGCGAGTGGCACCGGCACCGGACTATATTATTCCAGCGCCTCGACACAGAGCACCACCTCCACTAATGGAGTTCTCTCTGGCAGCCAAGGGACGGCGGTGGAACTGCAATACATCGGCAACAATCAGTTCATGCCGGTCAGTTCGGCGGGAGCGCTCTGGGCGAATTAGAAAACGGGAAGGTTGTTAGAATTGGCGACCCTACCGGGAATCGAAA
>JBAXIY010000222.1:0-3492 GCA_037138135.1 Verrucomicrobiia bacterium | reverse complement strand
CCTTTGATGTCGTGCGGCATGGGCGCGACGGCGGCTTCGGCCACTTTGGGATGGCTCACGAGCGCGCTCTCCACTTCGGCGGTGCCGATGCGATGGCCGGAGACGTTGACGACATCATCCACGCGGCCGAGCAACCAGTAGTCGCCATCGGCATCCACGCGGCAGCCATCGCCGGTGAAATACATGTCCTTGAACGTGGCGAAATAGGTGTTGATGAAACGGTCGTGATCGCCCCACGTCGTGCGCATGATGCCGGGCCACGGTTTCTTGATGCAGAGTTTGCCGCCTTCGTTCGGTTTGCATTCGGAGCCGTCGTCGCGGAGCACCACAGGTTCCACGCCGAAGAACGCGCGTCCGGCGCTGCCGGGTTTGAGCGTGTGCGCACCGGGTAGGGGAGTGATGAGGTGGCCGCCGGTCTCGGTCTGCCACCAAGTATCCACGATGGGGCAACGCTCGTGGCCGACGTGTTTGTAATACCACATCCACGCTTCGGGATTGATCGGTTCGCCGACGGAACCGAGCACGCGGAGCGAAGACATGTTGTATTTCGCGGGAAATTCATCGCCGAGGCGAATCAAAGCGCGGATGGCGGTGGGCGCGGTGTAGAAGGAATTCACTTTGAACTTCTCGACAATCTTCCAGAGACGTCCAGCGTCGGGGAATGTCGGCACGCCTTCGAACATCAGCGTCGTGCCGCCGTTGCAGAGCGGACCGTAAACCACATAGCTGTGGCCGGTGACCCAGCCAATGTCGGCGGTGCAGAAATAGACGTCGCCTTCGTGGATGTCGAAAACGTATTTGTGCGTGAGCGCGCTCCACAGCAAATAGCCGGCGGTGCTGTGGACGACGCCCTTGGGTTTACCAGTCGAACCGGAGGTGTAGAGGATGAAGAGATAATCTTCGGCCTTCATCTTTTCCGGCGCGCATTCAGCGGAGGCTTTCGCCATCAAATCGTGATACCACACGTCCCGACCGGCGACGATGTTGCACGGCTCGTCGTTGCGTTTCACGACGACGACCTTCTGGATGCTCGGCGTGTGCGTGAGCGCGGCGTCAGCGAGTTGCTTGAGCGCGAGGGATTTTCCGGCGCGGAGCGAGACGTTCGCGGTGATGAGCAGTTTGCATTCGGAATCGTTGATGCGACCCGCAAGGGAATCCGAGCTGAATCCACCAAACACGATCGAGTGAATCGCCCCGATGCGCGCGCACGCGAGCATCGCGACGGCAGCCTCGGGAATCATCGGCATGTAAATCGCGACGCGGTCGCCCTTGGTGACGCCGAGCGACTTGAGGACGTTGGCGAACTTGCAGACATCATTGTGCAACTCGGCGTAAGAGATGTGCTTCACATCTTCCTCGGGCTCGCCTTGCCAGATGATGGCGGTCTTGCTGCCGATGGTTTTGAGATGGCGATCAAGGCAGTTCACCGTGACGTTGAGTTCGCCGTCCTCGAACCAAGTGTGCTTGATAACGCGCTTGTCGGTGTTCCATTCAAACTTGCGTGCGTGCGTCGGTTGCTTGAACCAAGCGAGCGTGGCGGATTGTTCCATCCAGAATTTTTCCGAATCATTGACGGAGCGCGCATACATGGCGTCGTATTGCGCGGAATTGATCAGCGCGTGCTTTACAACTTCGGGCGACGGCGGAAACGTGCGGCCGGCTTGTTGGAGTGAATCTGTGGAGATGGCTTGGTGGCTCATGTGGTTGGTAATTCGGACACAGAATCTCGAAAAATACCGCCGCCATGTCAATGGCAACCGTCCTATACGCGACCAGATTTCTGCTCTGTAAGGTTCAGTTGCCGGCTTTTTTTCCGGCGGCGAAGTAGTCGAAGTATTTCACCAACTGTTCCTTCATCTCCTTGCGCGGCACAATGGCATCAATGAGGCCGTGATCGAGCAAGAACTCGGCAGTCTGGAAACCGGGCGGCAAATCGGCGTGGGTCGTATCCTTGATGACGCGTGGACCGGCGAACCCGATCATTGCGCCCGGCTCGGCGAGGTTCAAATCGCCCAACGCAGCGTAACTGGCCATCACACCACCGTAACTGTTATTCGTCAACACGCTCAAATAGGGCAGGCGATGTTTGGCGTGATAGGCGAGTGCGGCGGAAGTCTTGGCCATCTGCATCAAACTGAATGCGCCTTCCTGCATGCGCGCGCCGCCGCTGGTGGAAATAACCACGACCGGCCAGCCGCCTTCGGTGCCGCGTTCAATCAGGCGCGTCAGCTTTTCGCCGACGACAGCGCCCATTGAGCCGCCCATGAAACGAAAATCCATCACGCCCAGCGCCACGGTGTGCGCGCCAATTTTGCCGATGCCGGTGACTACGGCGTCTTTTAGCATCGTGGCCTTGCGGTCGCGCTCCAACTTACTTTTGTAGCTGGTGAATTTCAGGATGTCCACACTCACCATCTCCGCGTCCATCTCCTGAAACGTGCAGGTTTCGACGAGTGAATGAATGCGTTCACGCGAAGCGATGGGGAGATGTTGTTGGCACTTAGGGCAGACCTGAAGATTTTCATCCAGTTCCTTGTCAAAGACGAGCGCTTCGCAGGCCGGGCATTTAATCCACAACCCTTCGGGAATCTCGCGTTTGCGAGACTTGCTGCCGCCAACTTTGGCTTTTTTGGCAAAGCTCGTCTGCTCGGAGCTGATGGGCGGCGGCGTCAACGCCGGTTCTACCTGCGCGACTCCACCGATTGTTTTCTTCGTGAACGAAGTGGTATCCATGAACGCCGGATTCTATGAAAATTAAAGCCCGCGCGCAACTGTCCAGACACCGACCTCCGCTGCCCCCGCCGCCCGCAATGCTCGCGCACAGGCGTTGGTCGTGGCGCCGGTGGTGAAAACATCGTCCACGACAATAATTCTTTTGCCATCCAGCTGGATACCGGGGCGAACGACAAAGGCATTCTTCATGTTCGCCGCGCGTTCATCGCGTGTCAGCAACGTCTGGGTGGCTGTGGGATTCACGCGTTGGAGAATTTTTTCATTCATAGGAATCTTTGTGGCGCGAGACAACGGTTGGGCGAGGAGCGCTGCCTGATTGAATTCCCGTTCGCGCAATTTGAGCGGATGCAGTGGCACGGGAATGAGGTAATCCCATTTTCCGTTGGCCAAAACTGGCGCGGCCTCGCGGATTAGCAGGCCGGCGAGAAAAGCCTGGAACCAAATAGCGTGCGAATATTTGAAGCGATGAATCACCTCCAGCACGATGCTTTTGGCGACAACCGCCGAGCGCGCGGAAGTGAAATACAGTTCCAACTCATTGCAGTTGGTGCAGACAAAGTTTGTGGTGAGGTTGCCCTCGAAGGGCAATCCACAGCGTTCGCAAAACGGTGCGCGGATGAAGCGGATGTGAGTCCAGCATTTGCCGCACACGAAACCATCGCGCGCTTCCGCCCGCTGGCTTTGGCAAAGCTGGCAGACGGGCGGATACAACAGGTTCAGGCTGGCTGCCAGCACTCCGGTCATGCGGGAAATTTATTT
>JBAXIY010000221.1:0-3499 GCA_037138135.1 Verrucomicrobiia bacterium | reverse complement strand
TGGCGAAGTCCACGCGGCCATCCGCCGTGCCACCGGCGGCGATGAAGCCGGGCATGCCATCGGGCATGGTTTGAAACGAGGAGCAGCCGTAGTAATTCACCTCCACCCGAAGGAGATTTTCGCCGGCGCGCAAAAGCGGAGTGAGGTCGTTCGTGTCGTATTCGGGATGCGCCGTGACGAAACAGCCCGGACCATACGCGACGAACTCGCCGTTGACATACAGCCGGTAACGGGTGTCGGCAAAAAGATGGAGCGTGGCCGGCGTGGTGGCGCTGCAAACGAAGCGCCGCTCAAAGCTCACGAACTGATTGCGCCCCGGCGGCAGATCTTTCGCCCACGAAAATTCGGAAGCCGTAAATATCGGGTAAACGCAAGTTTCGTTGTGAGGTTGGAGAAGCATGGTTGTTCGCTACGGGAGCGGCAGGGGATCAGTCGTTTCCGATGCGGCATGCGCCGCCAGTTTTTTTAACCAAAATTCCGGACGAGCTTTTGCTTGCTCGACCGAAGTTAAATCCGTCAGGCCGTAGGCCCGGACAAACGCGCATTTTACTTTGGCGCTCTGGCTCAACATTCCCGCCAAACCGACGCAGGGCACTTTGAGTTCGCGGCAGCGTGTCGCGAGTTGACCCACGCCCTTGCCCATCAATGTGGAATCATCAATTGCGCCTTCGCCAGTCAAAACCAGATCAATGGACTTCAGCTTTTGGTCGAGCGCCGCGTAACGCGCGAATAAATCGAATCCCGGTGTCGGGCGAGCGCCCAAAAAGGTCATCAGGCCAAATCCCAAACCACCCGCCGCGCCCGCGCCGGGCTGACGCGAGAAATCGCAGCCGAATTCCTTCTTCATTACCCGCGCCAACCGGCGAAGGCAGGCTTCGGCGGGTTTGACATCTTCAGGCCGGATGCCCTTCTGCGGCCCATAGACGCGCGTTGCGCCGCGCTGACCGAGCAGCAGATTGCCTACATCTACCGCCACCAACGTTTCGTCAAACCACCGAAAGCGCCGAGGTCGGCGGATGTGTGCCAGCCGCGACAAATCAGTCCATCGGTCCAAATTTTTTCCGGAAGCGTTAACAAATTCCCAGCCAAAGCCGCGCGCCAAACCGAAGCCGCCGTCGTTTGTCGCACTGCCGCCAATGCCAATGACGCAGCGGCGAGCGCCTTTCGCGGTTGCCGCGCGCATCAACGCCGCGAGTCCGAAAGTATCCAGCTCAAACGGATGAAACCGGCCCGGCGGCAGCATCGCCAGCCCGATGACCGTGGCCGATTCGATGATGGCCGTCTTCGACGGCGCGTGCCACCACCAGCGGGCGCGATGCGGACGATGCGCGGCGTCCACCGTTTTGGTGAATTGCACTTTGCCGCCAATCAAGCCGCCGATGATTTCGCCAAAACCGTCGCCACCATCGCTCATGGGCAGCAGTTTCAGGGAATCGCCACCGCGCGCTTTGCGCCAACCGGTCGCAATGGCTTGGGCCGCCGCGCCCGCCGTGAGCGTGCCCTTGAACTTGTCCGGAACAATCAAGACTTTGAGCGGCATAAATGGTCAGACTAGTTAGCGTTTGATTTCAGGTAGGGAATCGTCAACGGCCCTTGCGGCAGAACCGCGACGCGCGCCTGATTTCCAAGTTTTTTCAAAGTTTCCGTCACCGTGGCGGCGATGTCACGACAGGGTTTTAAGTGCGCAGCCCGGATAACTTCATCCGGCAGGGAACTGTAAACCAGAATGTTTGCGCGACGCTGGATCAGCGCCAGAATTTGCGCCTGCCATTGCTCCGGACGCGCCTCGCCTGACGCGGCGAGCGACGCCAGCACGGCTTCCGGGCCGGGAACGCTGCGCAGCATTTTGTCCATCGGGCTGTGCGCGGGCATGCCTTCGCGACATTCCGCGGCGAGAATCAGCGTTCCGCCCGGCTTGAGAATCCGCGCACCGGCGCTCATCCCCTTGACGCCCTGATACAAATTCATGTCGAGCGGATAACCGCTGTTCGTCGTCACAACAACATCAAACAGTTCACCAACCGGTTGCATCGCCGAACGCCGGACAAATTCAATGCCCACTTTGTGCGCCGCCATGAGGTCGCCGGCAAAAATCCCGGTGATCTGCCGCTCGTCATTGAGCGCCACATTCAACAGGAAACTCGGCCCGGCGCGCAGCGCGATGTCGCGCATCTCCTCCCAGATGGGGTTGCCCTCCGTGACGCCGAACACCGCGCTGGCATCGCCGATGTTGCGTGCGCCGTGGTTGCTCATCACCGTCCGAAGATGCGCCACGCCGGGCATGATGCCTTTCGGCCCGCCGCTGAAGCCGGCGAAGAAATGCGGCTCGATAAAGCCGGTGATGATCCGCACATCGGCTACGACGAGATGGCGGTTGAGCAGCGCCGGTGTGCCGTCGCGCGTGACGCCCAAATGGACATGGGCGGCGAGATTTTCCGGTTCGTGGTTCAGCACGCGATAGTTTTCCACCACGGCGGGCGTGAGCAGTTTCTCAAGTTCAGCGCGCGTGTTCGGGCGATGCGTGCCGAGGCCATTCAGCAGCGTGATGTTCTCGCGCGGGACAAGGCTGGACAGGTAATCGAGCAGCCATGGAATGAGCCGATGATTGGGCGTGGCCCGCGTGATGTCGGTGAAAACAATGGTGACGCGGGAATCCCTGCGAACCAGTTGCCGCAAGGCTGGCGCGCCAAGGGGCTGATCCAGCGCGGACATCAAAGCCGCGCGTTCGTCCGGCAAACCGGCGATGGCGGTCGGCTCGATGACGACTGTCCGGTCTTCCGGAAACTCCACTGTGAGATGTCCCTCGCCATAGGCCAGATTGATTTTCATGTTCGTGGTTAAGTGTTAATTGATTCCGCCAGGGCCACATAGACTCCGGCTGTCCAGCCGAGCATGGGCGCGGCCTTGTATTCGCCTCCGGCCACTTCGCCCGTGAGGGCATCGGTTTTTTCCCAGAGCAGGCCCGTCTTTGCGAACAGCCGGTTGGCAGTGGCGAGATATTTCTCCGCGATGCGTCGGGCGTCCGCCGCGAACCCGTAACGCCGCAGCCCTTCAACGGTCACATAAACCAGTGGCGGCCAGACATTGGGGAAAGCCCATTGATAAGTCCGATCCAACGGGCGATCCTCGGTGACGGCAACGCCGAACTCGCGTTCGAAGAGCGGGAGGTTCTCCCGCATCCGCGCGGCTTGCGCGGGCGAGGCGAGGCCGGTGAAGAGCGGAACAAATCCGGTGAGCGAGGCGACCGGGCTTGGCCGCTGATTCACAAAGTCGTAATCGAGAAAAAAGCCGCGCTCTTCGTTCCAGAGATAGCGCTGGACGAGCTCGCGGCGGCGGGCGGCGCGGGCCTGCCAGAGAGCGGTGTCGTCCCAGCCGAGTTGGACGGAGACCCCGGCGAGCCAGGTTTCGTATTCGTAGAGCAGTCCGTTCAGATCAACCGAATTGTAGTCGAGGCAGCGAGACCCAAAGCGCGGACTGAAATCGCACGAAGCCTCGGCCT
>JBAXIY010000220.1:0-3522 GCA_037138135.1 Verrucomicrobiia bacterium | reverse complement strand
GGCAGATTGATATACATCATGTGGCCGGCGTCGAACTCGGCGAAGGTCACATTGCGGCGGTAGGCGTCCGCCAGCGCCATGTGATCCACGCTGTGCCGCATCGTGTCAATCGGGCAGACCAGATCGCAGCGGCCACCGAGCACGAGAATTTTCAGATACGGCTCCTGGTTCATCACGGACGCGAGCCGGTCGCTGGCGTTGGCGAAATTATTGCGCGCGCCGTAATTCCACGGTTGCACGCCGGCAATCAGCTCGTAAGGCAGGTCGTCTTCAAACTTCAATTCGCTGCGGACATACGAGTTCATCGCCGCCGAAAACGGCCCCATCACCGCCGCGCTCGACGGATCAAACCCCGCCCATGGTGCCGCCGGATCGCCATCGCGTCCGGTCAACCGTGCATCATACGCGCCGAGAATCAAACCGTCGTCGTGCAACAGTTGTTTGCGGAACACGCTGCCATCCACGCGCAAATTATTATCTTCGATGACGGACGCTTTCAGGCCGGTGAGCCGCACGAGTTCGGCAACAATTTTTTTCTTCTCGTCGGCGGCGAGCGACGCGCCTTGCAGCAGCGCGGAGGTGAATTCACCTTTGGCAAATGCGCGCGATTCGGCGAGGGCGTTCGTCAAATCGGATTGCAAGTCCGCCGGAAGTTTGTGGTGAAAATGCGCCGCCGCCGTGTAGGCCGGCAAAATCAGCGGATACGGCAAATCGTTGCCCGTGCCGCCGCTGATGGTGCCGAAGTCCAGCACGCCGCTCACGAGGATGAGGCCGTTCAGATAAAGTCCGTAGCGGCTGCGGAGATGTTCCGCGAGACCGGCGGCGCGGAAGACGCCGTAGCTTTCGCCGCAGACAAATTTCGGCGAGAGCCAGCGGTCGTGGCGCGTCGTCCAGAGCCGGATGAATTCACCGACGGAATCCAAATCCGCTTCGTCGCCGAAAAACTGGTCAGGCTTTTCGTCTTTCGCGGCGCGGCTGAAACCGGTGGCGACGGGATCAATGAAAACCAAGTCGCTCGAGTTAAGGATGGAAAATTCATTGTCCGTCAGCGCGAACGGCGGCGCGGGCAACGAACCGTCTTCATTCATCTTCACGCGACGTGGTCCAAGCGCGCCGAGGTGCAGCCAGAGCGACGCGGAACCAGGCCCGCCGTTGAAAGAAAATGTCACCGGCCGTTTCGCGTGGGCCTTGTCATCCGTGCGCGTGTAAGCGACGTAAAAAACCGATGCGCGCGAGGTGCCATCCGCTTTGAGCAACGGCAACATGCCGGTCTCGGCGATGTAAGTGACGCGTTCGCCCGCAATGCTGAAGGTGTTCGTCACGCGCACTGGCGCATGCGAGGCATCGGGGATTTTGCCGAACGTGGTTTTATCCGCCGGAGATTTTTCCGGCGCGGCGGCGGGCGCGTTGGTATCAGCGGCGCGGAGCGAGAGCGCGGCGGCGAACAGGAATAGAGCAGCGATTTTATTCATAGCAGTCATGGTTCAGTTGGACGCAGGTTAGCGACTCCGCGTTCACACGCCACGGAAATTTTTTGCGGATGTAACGGCGGTTTATGACCGTCGCAAACGGCGCTCACAGAGCGCCGCTACAATCTGGCAATTGAAACGCTTGCCGCCCGCCCGCCGCTGTGGAATGCTGGCGACGGCCATTAAGGGAGCATTCAGCCGATGAATATTTTTGCTGCTAATCTTTTTGCGTTCCGGTGCCGCCGCCAAACTTGGGCGCGCGGCGCGGCTGCCTTCACCCTCATCGAACTGCTCGTCGTCATCGCCATCATCGCGATTCTGGCGGCGATGCTGTTGCCCGCTTTGAGCAAAGCCAAGGCAACGGCGCAGGGAACCAGATGTATCAGCAATCTCAAACAATGGAGCTTGGCCGGCCAGATTTACGCGGGCGATAACAATGATTTTTTGACCACCGATGGCGTTGGAACCCCCAGTGATAGTCAATTGCTCGATCCCAAAACCCATGGCTGGTATGTCGAATTACCAGCAATAATCAATGTGCAACGCTACGTTGACGTGCCTTGGCGAATGGATCCCGCTATAGCGCTGGATCAATCAATTTGGATTTGCCCTTCAAATCCCAAACGTGCAAGTGTGCCCAGTGCGGGTTATCACAATCTTTTTCATTATTGCATGAACCAGTATATGAACGGCACGGGAAGCGGTAATCAGGTCAAAATCTCATCATTGCTCAAACCTTCGGCAACCATCTATTTGTTTGATAACGAGCAAAAACCTGCCATCGGTGACGGCGGCTCTATAACCAATATGCACAACGGAGCCAACTTTACCTTCGCTGACGGCCATGTGAAGCACTTTAAAAAATCTGAATACTACAATGGAACTGGTTCTGGAATCACCAACAACCCGGATTTAATTTGGTTCCCATGATTCTCAGGCAACAATTTTAAACCGCTGCCGCAATCGCGTCGCCCATTTGCGAGGTGCCGACGCGGTTGGCGCCGACTTCCTGCGCACTGAAAATGTCGCCGGTGCGGTTGCCGGCGTTGATGGCCGTGGTTACAGCGTTTTCGATGGCTGCCGCCGCATCGTTCAGGCCGAAGCTCTGGCGCAGCATCATCGCGCTGGACAGAATTTGTGCGATGGGATTCGCCAGATTTTTCCCGGCGATGTCCGGCGCGGTGCCGCCCGCTGGCTCGTAGAAACCAAAAGTATTGCCGCCGTTCGTCGCGCCGAGGCTCGCGCTCGGCAACATTCCCAGCGAACCGCCCAGCGCCGCCGCCTCATCGCTCAAGATATCGCCGAACATGTTTTCGCAAAGCAGCACGTCGAACTGCGTGGGCTTGAGCATGAGCTGCATCGCGCCGTTGTCCACGAACATGTGGTCGAGCGCCACGTCGGGATAATTTTTGCCGACGCGCGTGACAACTTCGCGCCACAAAATGCCGTTCTCCAGCACGTTCGCCTTGTCAATGCTCGTCAATTTCTTCCGGCGCAATTGCGCGGCCTTGAAGCCGACGTGCGCGATGCGTTCGATCTCCGGCGTCGTGTAAACCATCGTGTCCGTCGCGCGGAAATTGCCGCCGCCCAGATCCTCCGTCTTTTTCGGCTGGCCGAAATACATGCCGCCCGTCAATTCGCGCACGACCAGGATGTCAATGCCATTGCCCTGCCGTTCCTTGGCCAGCGGGCACGCGTGCGCGAGGGCTTTCGGCAAATTGACCGGACGCAGATTGGCGAACAGGCTGAATTCCTTGCGCAGGCGCAGCAGCGCGGCGCGTTCGGGACGCTCTTCCTTGGGAATCGTCGGGTCGCGGTCGGGCAGGCCGACGGAGCCGAACAAAATGGAATCGGATTTTTTGCACAACGCAAGCGTCGCGTCGGGCAGCGCCTTGCCGGCGGCGTCAATGCCCGCCCAGCCGACGGGAGCCTCGGTGATGTTGAGTTGGAAGCCGAACTTTTTTTCCGTGGCGCGCAAAACCTTGATGGCTTCGCGCATGACTTCGTTACCGATGCCGTCGCCGGCGAGCGCTGCGATGTTGTAAGTTTTCAT
>JBAXIY010000219.1:0-3527 GCA_037138135.1 Verrucomicrobiia bacterium | reverse complement strand
TGACTGCCACCGCCGCCGGTGGCCGTGAACCAGCCATTGAAGGTATAGCCCGTCCTCGTCGGTGTCGGCAATGTGCCATAAGTCGAGTTGTAAGTTACGGTGGCAGTCGGGGGCGAAACCGATCCGCCCTGCGCATCGAATGTCACGGTATAGGTGCTAGGATTGACCGTGAGAATCACAGTGTTGCCGCTGATGGAAACGACGCCCGTATAACCGCTGGCTACGCCATTGCCGCCGGTGTAAATCGGCGTGGCATTGACGCTGCTGCCGCCGCTGATGGCCGTGGCGGAAACCAGAGTGTAAACTCCGCTGGTTAAAGCCGTGCCCGGCACCACCACCGTGAACTGATTTCCGCCCAGCGACAGGTTGGCCGTGGAAACCGTCAGCGGTGGATGCGTGCTGTCTGTGCCCGAAGACCCGCCCGCCCAAGTCAAAGTGATGGGTGTGGTTCCCATGCTGATGTTTCCGCCAGCAGTCCCGGTGACCTTGGCCGCCGTCGCCGCAGCGGTTCCCGTGCCGCTGGCACTCAATCGTGTGGTGTTCCAAGTATAGGTAGCGGAGGCAGCCGTCAGCGCCGCCACGTCAAAAGTCGCGCCCGCCGCGATGCTGACGCTGGAATTGGCATTTAGAGAGCCGCTGGCCCCCAGAGCCAGTGTGCCAGCATTGATGACGGTGGCACCGTGATAGGTGTTGACGCCATTGAAAGCAATCTTGCCCGTGCCGGTGCTGTTAATGAGGTTGACAGCCCCCACGCCATTGCCGCCATTGAGCAAGGCCGCATTGATCGCTGTGTCAGTGGAGCCGTTCATGTCAAACGTGGCTCCGCCATCCAGCACGTTGACCACCACCGCCGCGTCAACCAAATTACCCCGCAATGCAGCGGTGCTTCCACTTCCCACTTTAAGCGTGCCGCCGTTGAAATTGAGGATGCCACTGCCAGCAGTGGCCCCGGTTGCAAGCGTGAAGTTGGCCACGGTGGAAAGCGTGCCGCCGCTAAGATTGATCACTCCTTGACCACCAGCACCCGCGTAAGCAAGAGCTACCGTGCTGGGAGTGCCTCCAGAAAGTGTCAATGAGCCGTTGACAATATCCACGGTGCCATAGCCGCCGCCGCCGCCCAAACGCAAGACTCCACTAGATCCTTGAAGATTCACTGTGCCGGTGGTGGTGGCATCACCAACCACCAAGCGACCACTGCCGATAGCGGTGCCAACGCCGGCGCTGCCATTAAGCCCAAGGCGAACAATTCCGGGAGATGCCAAAGTCCCTAAGGTCATCGTGGCACCGTTGCGAATGACCACTTTGTTTTCGTTGCCCGATGCGGTCCAGCCAACTATTAGAAAAGAACTTGCCGCCAAGGTCTGGTTCGCATTGACGTTGACCGTCAGGTCCTGGGCACTCGTGGTAGCGGTTCCTGTGCCGCTGGCTGAACTGCCAATCAGCCAGCCGGCACCGCTGGCGTAGTCCGCCGCGTTGATGTTCATGGTGGCCGTGGTGCCAGTGCCGCCGTAGAGAACGAGTTTGCTGCTGCTGGAAGTTTGCGAAACACCTGAACCAATACTCAGAATTGCGCCGTTGGCAAGGGTATAAAATTTGGCCGCCGTGCCACCTACCGAAGCGTTCAGATTCAACGTGATGCCGCCCGCCAACTTGATGTAATCCTCTCCACTCGGAGTAATCGTGCCATTCTGCAACGTGTAGGAGCTGGCTTTGGTGCCAAAATACAACGCCCATGTGCCAGTGTTGCCTGCAGCATTAGTGGTTGAAGTGAGCGACACGGAAGACGCGCCCAAATCCAAAGTCGCATTCCCAATCGTAACCCCACTATTGACGCCAATTTGTGTTGAGTCCGCTGAAGTCGGCGGCCCGTTCGGGGTCCAATTTCCCGCAGTGGCCCAAGCCGTGCCGGTGGCTCCACTCCAATCGTAATTCCCAGCCATTGCCGGGTTGGCCATACTCAATCCAACGGCGACGACCATCGCCAGAATGAGAAAATATTTCCTGTCAACCGACTTGGGCAACGCACTTGGTAATTGTAAATTCACTCGTGACCTAAAGCTGGCGCATGGGGCAAACAGGCTGGTATTCATGTTTTTGCAGTGTTGGACTTGATTTGGATTGCTGGGTTTGAAGCCAACCCTACCACGACGTCTTAGACATGCCTATTGGCCATCTGGCCAATAGGCTCAAACGATCGCCGAATCGCGGGGGCTTCGCCTTAGCCTCCCGTGCCCACCAACATTCCGCCAATGCACGAATTACGAATCGGCTGCAGACAGGCTTTCCATCCAGTCTGCTATCAATAAGAACATGCCCATGAGCTCGACGTCTTCAGTGAAGACACGCACGGCACCACCTACACCAGCGTGACGATCAGGCAGTGGATGTGTGTAGTTCGCCGGCACGAGCGAACTTTAGCATTGGTTTTTTCAACTGAATGACACACCACTTCACGCTCGCCGCATCCCGCCACCAGTGAAACCACTTGCCCCGAATCCGCCCGCAAAATAAATTTTTTATTCGCGCTTGACGGTTTTTTTTATTTTTCACACCACGACAATTTCCACCACGCAATAACGTGCAAACACAAAGTTGGTTCGCGTTGCTCAACAGGAAATTTGTTCGCGTTGCTCAACAATGACGAATCGCGCGGCAAATTCACGGTCTCCATTTACGATGATCATTTCCCGCGCGCGGACGCCGGCGCTCATGCTGGCGGCGGCGGCTAACGCCACCGCGACGCCAGCACCGGCCAGCCTTCACAGGTTTACGAATGGTTTCTCACGGCTGGCCTTTCGCTGACAGCGCGCGCGATATGGACATCGCAGGTTGTCGGATATTTTCAGGTCTTCTTCACGCTTTCAGGTTGGCGGATGATTCAGCGCGCTGTCCGGCGTTGAACTCCTCGTCGCTAACGCTCCTCGTCGTGGGTTGGTCGGTCACACTTCCGGCAGCGTGACCGAAGGCCGCGAGACTTCGTCCGGCCAGGTCCAGCATTATGTCCCAGGCTTCACCGAGCCGACACTTATGCTGCGCATCAAGTATCGGCACGGTTCCGCCAGTGCCCGCTGCCTGACTCGTCATTTTCCGCCCGCTCCATTCGCTGCCGCATTCCGCTACACAGATTACGCGGATGCTCCCGCTCATTTCGACGGTCGCAAATTGCCGAGACAGGCATGGATTCAGGCGGGCACGCCCGTTGATCTTCGTTGGCTCCCTACGGTCGTGGACAGTTTGCTCGCGTTGCTCGGAAAATAAATGGGTTGGTTTTTTTGTGAAGGCCGCTTCGTTTTCAAGTCCTTTTTTCACTGCTCACTAAAACCCCTCTCTCGTGCGGTCGCCTTGTCACGGCCTCGCCTAACACACCAGCCCGCCATTGCGCGGCTCCTTCTGAAGACTACTTCCACGCAGGAGGGCTGGGGGCTCGGCTTTTTCGCGAACAAGGCGACCGACGGATGAGGGGCGAGCAGTCCATAAAAAAAAGACTATGAAAACTACATCACAAAAAAAATCGAACAGGCTCCCTC
>JBAXIY010000218.1:0-3556 GCA_037138135.1 Verrucomicrobiia bacterium | reverse complement strand
TCGAAGGACTGTTTGCCTTTGCCCACGCCGATGGCCACTTTCACTTTTCCATTCTTCCAATAGAACGACAGCGGGAACAGCGCATTACCTTTCACCGCCGACAGTTCCTGAAGTTTGCGGATCTCCGATTTATGCAGCAGCAATTTCCGCGGTGCCTTGAGCGCGTGGTTGTGGACGTTGCCGTGCGAGTATTCGTCAATGTGCGCGTTGTAGAGCCAGACCTCGTCTTTCTCCACGCGCGCGAAGGCATCGGCAATCTGGCCCTTGCCCGCGCGCAGCGACTTCACCTCGGTGCCATGCAGCACGATGCCCGCCTCAAACGTATCGAGGATGTGGTAATCGCGGCGAGCTTTATGGTTGGTCACGATGTCGGCCATTTTCGAGACAAGGTAGAAGGTAGAAGGTAGAATGTAGAAACAAAAATGCTTCGTTCAAGCGAATGAACGAAGCATGAAATTTTTAAGGCGTGGAAATTAATTTATTTCTGCATTCTACATTCTGCCTTCTGCCTTTGCTTTTAGTGCTTCTTGCGCTTCTTGGCGACCGGACGGACGGCGGCTTTTTCTTCGGGAACTTCCCAGCCCATCTTTTCCTCGATGATTTCCGTGAGGGCGATGTCGGCGAGACCCATGCTGGCCGGCACATCTACGAGTGGACGGCCAAGACCGCCGCCACCGGCGTTCAATTGGCGCACGCGGCGCGACACGATGTTGATCAGCACGTTGGGGCTACCAACTTTTTCCAAGGCCTTTTTGCAAAGTTCAGCGTTCATTCGATAAAGAGCGGGTCAGAATACCAGCGAACCGCTTCAAAGCAATCTTAAAAATTCCCTTCTAAGTTGCCTGCGTTTCCGGCATTTTCTCCAGATAATTTTATGGCTGCCAAACAATCATCGTTCGACCTGAACCACTTTCTCGCCACGCGCACCGAAACCGTCAATGCCGCGCTCGACAAATTTCTGCCGTCCGAAAAAATCAAGCCCGCCACAATCCACAAAGCCATGCGCTACTCGCTTTTCGCCGGCGGCAAGCGGATGCGTCCGGCTGTGCTCCTCGCGGCGGCCGAAGCGTGCGGTGGCAACGATGCGGACGCCATGCCGCTCGCGTGTGCCGTCGAGTGCATCCACACCTACTCGCTCATCCACGACGATTTGCCCGCGATGGACAATGACGATTATCGCCGCGGCAAATTGACCAACCACAAAGTTTTTGGCGAAGGCATCGCCGTGCTCGCGGGCGATGCGTTGCTCACGCAGGCGTTCGTGATTGCCGCGCAATGCAAAAAATTCCCGCGCTATCCGCACGATAAAATCATTTTGGAAATCGCCAAAGCCTCCGGCTCGCTGCAACTCGTCGGCGGACAGGTGGCGGATTTGGAGGGCGAGAACAAAAAGCTTTCCATCGCCGAACTGAAATTCATTCACGAGCGCAAAACCTCCGCGCTGCTCTGCTGTTCCGTGCGGCTCGGCGGCATGAGCGCTAATTGCACGCCCGCGCAACTCGCCGCGCTCACCGACTTCGGCTATCACGTCGGCCTCGCGTTTCAGGTGATTGACGACATTCTCGACGTGACGCAGACCAGTGAGCAGCTCGGCAAAACGGCGGGCAAAGATGTGGCCGTGCAAAAAGCGACCTATCCGTCCATCGTCGGTTTGGAAAAATCCAAAAAGATTGCCGTGCAACTGACGGACAAAGCATTTGGCGCGCTGAAAATTTTCAAAGGCAAAGCCGTCGCGCTCGAAGCGCTGGCGGAATTTCTGCTGAAGCGGGAGAAGTAATAGGTTGCTTTAATCCACTCGGCAGCTACAACGGGCACATGAGCGAACCTATTATTGCCCAAAAATTCCCCTACGTGCTTGAGATGAAACCCGGCAACTTCTATTGGTGCACGTGCGGCAAGTCCAAAGGCCAGCCGTTCTGCGACGGCTCGCACAAAGGTTCTAATTTCGCGCCGCTGAAGGTGGAGATTGCCGAGGCCAAGACGGTCGCCTGGTGCGGCTGCAAACATTCCAAGACCGGCGCGTTCTGCGACGGCAGCCACAATCAGTTGGGCTAGTCGGCCGCCGGCTTTTCCGCGCGCAATTTTTCCAACGCCGCCAGTGCCGCTGCGCTCTCGGCGGCTTTTTTACTTTTGCCGGTGCCGCGCGCGAGTTCCGCGCCGGCGTGACGCACGGCGCATTCAAACACGCGGTTGTGGTCCGGGCCGGTGGCGGCAATAAATTCGTATTCCGGGCCAAGCGGCGATTGCGCCTGTAATCGCTCCTGCAACTCGCCTTTGGGATTTTCGATGTCCGCCGCTTCCGTCAGTGCGCTAAAATCGGCGGCAAACTCGCGCAGGATAAATTCGCCCGCCACCGTGAATCCGCCATCGAGGAAAATTGCACCGAGCAACGCTTCAAATGCATCCGCCAGAGCTGACGCGCGTTCGCGTCCGCCAGTGTTTTCCTCGCCACGACTCAAAATCAGATGTGCGCCCAGACCGAGCACGCGTCCATGCGCCGCGAGCGAACCGGCGTTCACCAGCTTGGCGCGTGACTTGGTGAGCGCGCCTTCGTCGGCGGTGGGAAATTTTTCATACAGCGCGTGCGATAAGGCAAGGCTTAGCACCGCGTCACCAAGAAATTCCAGCCTCTGATTGTGCGTCAGCGCGCTGTTGGCTTCGTGCGCGACGGACGGATGCGTGAGGGCGAGAAGCAAAAGATTTTCGTCGCGGAACGAATGGCCGAGGCGAGTTTGGAGTTCGGCGAGGTCGGACACGGGGAAATCAATTGGTCGGAGCCGTTTCTTTGGCAGGCGGTGCTTCGCCAATGGTCGCAATGGTTTCCGGGGCGACGGGAATTTCATTCGCTGGCGGATTCACGCCGTGTTCCAGCAATTGCGCCACGTCTTGTTGCACCTGTTCTAATTGGTTGAGATGTAAATCGGGATCGGCAATGGCAAAGATGTCGCCGGTCTTGGGCTGCTCGTAAATGAAGATGCGCTGGCCGTCGCGGGTAATCTGCTCCTTGACCTTGAGCAGTCGTTTGCGTTCTAGCATCACGGCGAGGATGTAAGCCGCCGGTGCGTAACGCGGATCGTTTTGCTCGATGAGTTTGCGCAGGACGGTTTCGGCGGTTTCCTTTTGAATGACATCCACCGGTTCTGCGGGCGGGGATTCGTAAATCCCTTGCCATTGCGAGATGAAACCGTTGCGGCTGCTGGCATCACCAGCGAATTGTTTTTGCCAGCATGGCTCGCAAATGTCCGAGCGGCGCAACTCCGGTGCGAGTTCCCGCAGCAACGTGTGATACGGCTGCTGGTCGGCAAACGGCTGGGCGCACGCCTCGCAGACGTGCGCGCGGGACTGAATGTTCCACTCGTTCATGGGCGCGGGAATCTAGCAAGAACCGCGCGAATGAACACGAAGAAATTTCGGCAAGGAATTGGCCGCGCACATCCGCGTCGGCCGCGAGTCAAAATCCGAACGCGACTCCCACAAACTTGACGGACTCCGCGCGAACTGGCAGAGTTGGGCGGATGCCAGTTTAGCTCAGTGGTAGAGCAGCTCATTCGTAATG
>JBAXIY010000217.1:0-3564 GCA_037138135.1 Verrucomicrobiia bacterium | reverse complement strand
AAATTCTGCACGCGCTGGTCGAAGCGATAGACCTGCTGGATCGGCCACGGCCATTTGAAGTAGAGATTCGGCTGGTCGATGTTGTTCGCGGCGGGCTTGCCGAACGTCGTCAGCACGGCGACTTCCGACTGGCGCACCTGGAAGGTGAAGAGCAACAGCGCAAAAATCACCACCAGCACGGCGGCGATGACGATTGTGATCAGATTTTTTTTCATGGCGTATTCGTGATGGAAAGGTTCAACAGGTCGTCGCGGATTTTGTCTTCGAGATTGAAGATGACGACGTCCTGGGTGTTCGTGACAAGCAAAACATATTTGCGCGCGCCCTTGGTGGCGTCGGCAAAACTCTGCAGATACAGGCGCTGGCGATAAACATCCGGCGCGGCTTCAAAAGCGGGAATCTGATTCGTGAACAATCCCGCTTCGGCAAATTTCGAGGAAACCAACTGGACGCGTTTGGCATCGGCGACATTCGTGATGGTGAAAGCCGCCGCGCTGGAAACAGCGCTCAAACGAATCGCGCCCGCTTGCGCATCGAGAATTTTCGCGAGCTTGGTCTGCTGCGCGCCGACGACTTTTTCGTAGGTCGCCGCGACGTCGCTGGCTGTCGGCGGGTGAATATCCTGCAAGCCGACGAAAATGATTTTCGCACCGAGCGAACGCGCGTTGGCCGAGGCTTGAATGCGGTCGCGCAACGCGTCTGCCGCTTGCAAACGACCTTGCGACAGCACGTCGTTCAAATCAATGCCCGCGAAATATTTGATGACTTCCTGCGTCGCCAGATCTTTCAGCAGCGCGTCCGGCGCATTGTTTTTGTAGGCCCAATCAGTGACGTTCGTGATCTGGAATTGCACTGGAATGCTCACGGTGATGAGGCCGACCGCCTGCGCCTTGGTCGAATCATTCGTGCCGCTGCTCACCGTCGCCGAGGTGACGGTGGCGCGGTTGGCGACGAGAAAATTTTCTTCTTTGTTGTGGCTGACCGTCCAGAGAATCGTGTTCACCGCTTCGCTTTGCGGGTCGGGCGTGTAGCCGACGGCGAACGACTGAATCTGCTCCGTGCGGAAGCGGTAAATCTTGTCCATCGGCCACGGCAATTTGAAATGCGCGCCGGGGTTGAGCGTCGCCACCGGCTTGCCGAAATGTTCCAGCACGGCCTGTTCGCCGACATCCACGAACACAATCGTCGTGGACAAAATCAGCGCGGCAAATTGAATGAGCAGCAGCGCGGCGAGATTTTTTTGCGCCGCCTGAAAAAACCATGTTTCGGAAACCTTGAACCCAAATTGATAATCCAAAGTTTGCGCCGCCGTGGTGAACAAACTTTCCGGCTGCGCGAGAATGCCGACCACGCGGCTTTCGTAAAGCGGACGGGCGATTTTGCCTTTGACGCGCGGACGGTAGATTTCCAGCAGCAACGTCAGCAGATTTTCCAACGCCATCAAAGCGAGCAGCACGCACAGACCGCGCGCGACCCAGAAATCGGCACGCGGAAATTTCGCCTCGACGCCCGCGATGGCGAGCGCGGTGAGCGCGCAAACGTAAGCGCCCGCCAGCAGAAAACTCGCGCCGGGTCGCAGCAAGCGGTGATTTTCCAGCCGCGCAATCGTCACGGAAAACCGGCCAATCAAAAACAGCAGCAGCGCGAAAATTGCGAACAATGACAAAGCTGCCGTGGCGTTGGCATTATTGAGTCCGGCGGTGTTTTTGCCGCTCCAATTCCAAAGCAGCCACGCGCCGCCGGCTTCGAGCAGCAAAATCAAAACAGCAAAGCCGGGGACAAAATATTTCTCGAATTGCAACCGCGCGTTCTGTGCCGGAAAACTGCCGCCGTCTTTGGATTCAAAGAGCGATTGCCCGCGGCTGCGCGCGAGTTCGTCGAGTTCGAGTTTTTCCGAGCGTTCGTTTTCTTCGAGCCGCATCTGGAACCAGCTGATGCCCGCGACGATGACGCCGAGGCCGAGGAATATGGAAGTCACTTGTCCCGCCAGCGAACCGGCGAAAACCGTCACGCCAAAGCCGGCGAGAAAAATCAGCACCGCGACCGCGAGGTTCACCAACCCGTTTTTTTGGATGTTGCGTTCCATTTTAGTTCAACTCAATTCACGGTCATCAAACAGCGCCACGCCCACGGCCAGCGCTGCGCCGGCATAGCAAATCGCATAGCCGAGCGCCTTGCCGACGTAAGCCCATTGAAACGTGTTTTTGCCCGTTTCGAGCGCGTCGGCGAGCCAGAAAAGCTGCCAGTTCGGGACGATACTGTAAAGCGTTGAAGCCCACCAACTGCCTTTGGCCGCGGGCAATCCAAAGAAATAATCCGACATCAGGCCGACCAAAAAAACCGCCGAGCAAACGGCGAGGGTCGCAATCATGTCCAGTCGCGTGGAGCAAGCGAGCGCCACCGCCGCGAGAATCCACAGCGCGAATAAAATCAAAATGCCGGCGGGAACCAGATGCCAGTCCACCACCGCCGGCGTGCCGAGACTTTGCATCTGCTTGGTGAATTGAAAAATGACGAAGGTCGCCAGCGTGGCCATCACGACCAGCGCGATGACCGCGTCGCTCACGAACGGGCGGCGCAGGAAGAAATTGCTGAAACCCGCCAGCGCGTAGGCCAGCACGATGCCGCCGCCAAAAATTCCGATGGCTTGAAGATTGGTTGAGCCGTAGGCATCGAACGCCATCCAACTGGCGAGCATCACGCCCACCATGTTGACATAAGCGAGCAGTGCGAGCGCGACCGCGAGTCCGGCGAATTTAGCCAGCAGAAATTGCGCGCGGCCAACGGGCTTGGACAAAACGGCGAGCGCTGTGCCGCTGCGGATTTCCCGCGCGAGCGAGGCGGACGCGCTCAACACCGCGCCGAACAAGCCGCTCAAAAGCATCACGGCGAGCGCGCTGGTTTTGACGAGTTTCATTTCGTCGCCGAACGCGAAGTAATACGGCACCGCGAGAAAAATTTCGAACAGCACGGAGCCCGTCATTAGCAGCAGAAAAATCGGCTGCCGGATAAGTTCCATGAACGCGTTGACCGCGATGTTTCTAAATTGACGCATGAACGTTCTACTAGACTAGCGAACCGCGCGCCCAATTGCCAACGGTTAATCCGTGGGCGGCAGGTAAATGGAGGGGAAAAACTGACTGGGCGTTCAAATTAATCTGAGGCCAACCCTAACCGCTCTGGACAATGGTGCGCGCGGCGGGGGTTGAACCCACAACCTTCGGCTTCGGAGACCGACGCTCTATCCAATTGAGCTACGCGCGCAGTTTTGACCGGCCGACATTATGCGGGCTTTGCGCGGCGCGGCAAGCACGATTGCCGCCTCAAGTCGCTTGTGTTTGCGTTTTCAAAATTGAACCGCCAAGACGCCAAGAGCGCCAAGTGAAAATTTACATTCTTTAATCTTGGCGTCCTTGGCGTCTTGGCGGTTTATCGTTTCGCCACGCATCCGGCTTGTCGGCGCGGTTTTCTCTGCTATCCTTCGCGACTCGTTTGTGACCATCACACAGGAAATCCAGCGGCGGCGCACGTTCGCCATCATTTCGCATCCCGACGCGGGCAAGA
>JBAXIY010000216.1:0-3577 GCA_037138135.1 Verrucomicrobiia bacterium | reverse complement strand
ACCGCGTCATCGTTTCGTCGCTGAATTGTCAATCTGGATTGAAACATGCCTAAGGTTGGAGATGCTTCCCTGACACAGCCGAAACCCCTCCCCCGCTCCGCATGGAGGAGGGGGAGGGGTCTGTTGGTGGAAACGATGGTACGGATCGAACCCCTGGCTCACACAACAATGTAGAACTGGAGATCCTGGCCGTTCACGGTGTCCGTCAGTAGGCCGGGAAGACCCGTCGGCTCACGATAGGTCAGCGGGGTGACGAGGACGAAGCGCGGCTGAGATGTGAGAGCCTCACTACCGTTGGTCAGCGCAACCGCCGGAAACGTGGGCACGTTGTAGGTCACGACGACAACCAGCTTGTACGGTTTGGCGCGCTCATGCTCGGTGAAGACGACGGTGTTGGCAGGGATTTTTACCCACGCCTCGTAGTCAACTGAACCATGCCGAGGGGTCAGGGAAATCGTCGTGTCCGGGGTGATCGCGATCCGCTCGGTATTGCCGGGGTGCAGCGACTCCAGGAAAGCACTGACGGTCCACGTACCCGTGATGGAGGGGTTCAGATCGCTATACATACCCCAGCGAACGTGAACCTGAACATTCTTGTCGGCCTCGATGCTATTCTTGAGAGTGATGACACCGTACTCATGCACATGCGCGTGGATGTTCTGGATCTCAGTTTGCCGACGAGCGATAGTGTCGTAGCTATCCACAGAAGCGTAGGTATTCCCATTAACCTGGCTCTGCTGGAGTTGGGTGTTCTCGGAAAACATGATCGTGATCCTTCTGGATGTGTAGGTGGATGTCATTGGTTAGTGAACTGAGTGTGTACGGTGGGTTCGTTGCTCCCGTTGTGGGAGGTTCTGTTTTGTTGTTCCGGCACATCACTCATTGATGTTTCGTGCCCTCAGTATAGGCACTAGGGTGGTGGCTGTCTCTCCGGAGATAAGATGAGAATCATCTACGGGAAGAACTATGCAGAAACTACGGAAGACTACGGGAGACGACGAACATGCGCTCACTCCTGAGCCGGTATTATGTGCATTCATCGCAACAGCGACGTGACACTACTTGATTCTCCACCCCTGGTTACGGATTCTGATCCTGTGCCCACGGATTCTTCGAGTATTGATAGTCGTCGAGCAGCCGGCGCTTACCGAGCTTACGCATCGCGACGACCACTGACCCCATGTGACGTGACCAATCATCACGAGGATAGCCCCCGAGCCGCTTTTCGATAAAATGTTCGACGGCGTCGGCCAGCACGTCGCGAAATTCGGCGGCAACTTTCGGGCTTGCGCCGTAACGGAGCATTGTGGCTTCCGCCCGCGTGAGTCCGTCGATTTCACGCAGCACGTCAGCGGTCCTAATCAGCGGGTTCGCGCGCGAGCTGCTGGACAATCTCCTGAATCCTGCGGGCCGTCGACTCCAGATGGGCGCGTAGCTTGGCCGCGTCCGTCTCACTCAGCTCGCTCAAGCGCGCTCGGGTGCGCGTCACCTGTCTGTCCGTTCGATCTAGCTGCTGTTGGATGGCCGTGACCCACTGTGGAGTCGGGCGCTGCGGCGGCGTATGTGCGTTGCGCTTTGCTTGTGCCACCACGCGCGCGATAGTTGGCCCATCAAGCAGCGGCCGGGTCTCCCCTGTCGCGCCTTTCGTAGGGGTACTTAGCCGACCAAGCTGCGAGAGTACGGCGTCCACATGGGCGGGCGGGAGTTCGCCGGCGCGCACCGCCGCATGGAGCGGGCGCAGCTGCGTCTCACGTAGCCGGAGGCGCGCTATCTGTGTCTGCTGCTCTGCGGTGAACGACGCTAACCGGAGTAACTCCTGCCGTCGTCCACGGCTGAGCTGAAATCGCGTCTCAACCGCTTCCCATGGGGCATCGTCCAAGGCTTGTTTCATCTGCTGGAGCGCCCACACGCGCTCCATATCACTGAAATCCGCCCGATCTTCGTTCTCCGCATACTGCACGCGCACCCGGTCAGATGGACTCGGCGGGTCAACAATGACCGCGTCAATCTCCGTTATGCCGACGAGGTGCGCGGCTGTCCAACGCCGGTGCCCAACGAGAATGAGGTAGCGCACAGTGGGCGCGACCTCGCTTACCCCTGGGTAGACGACTATCGGCTGGATCTGTCGCTCTTTGATCGACCGCCCAAGATCATATAAGGTAGCAATAAGATCGGCGTAGTCTGGATTAGGACGACCCTGGATAAGCAACTCATCAGGCAGTGGCAAGAACCGGGGCTGCCGACCCTCCTCACGCACCTCAGGCGCAATAGCGGTGAGCGGTATGCGCTGGACGGTGCGCCCGTCCACAACCTGGTCGAGTGCCGTCATCCCGAAGTGTGTACTCAGCCCCAGAGTCGGAGCGGCTGATCCTAATTCTGGGACGGGGGGAGGATCGTCAGGGCGGGTTGCGTCAGGTACAAGCGTGGTCGGCGGGCGGTTGATCATCGCGGCAGCGCGTTCGCGAAGCTCCCGCATCTTATCATTCGACTTTGGTGGCATCAACCTCTCCCGTCCAAAACCATAAGCTCCTCGATGAGATGAAGGAACAGCGCACGTACCTCTGTGGCGTCGGTTCCCGTGTAGCGAAACACCGTCTGCTGCATGGCCGCCGAGTCGCGGAGGACCGCACGGATCGGGAACACCGCCTGCACCATCTGGCTGGCGTAGTGGTCGCGGAGGAGTTGATCAAATATACGATCACCATTGCTGCGCGGTGCGTACTTATTTCGGATAATGCTCAACTGAAGATCGGGGTTGACCCCATTGGCTTGGACTTGCTGCACGGAGGTGATGAGTGCCTTAAGTGCGCGCACCACCAGGTCTTCGGGCTGAACGGGGGCCAGACAGCGAGTCGATGCGGCCAGTGCCATGGCAAGGACAGGGCCACGGGCGGGGGGAAGATCCAAGACAACAACGTCGTAGGTATCCGTCGCCTGGGCAAGGTCGGTGAATACCTGCTTGAGCAGAAACAGCCCGCCGAGCGGAGCGGAGCTTAGCTGTGCTGGCAATGAAGCCATCATGCCGTGGGCTGCCAGAAGGTGTACGCCCTCATCTGTTTCCCGCACACGGCTGCGCACCGATTGTGCCGAGACGCGGTTCTTCATCGCGTCATTCAGCACCCCTAGCACGCTCTCATCTGCCTGGAGAGCCTCGGAGTCTACGCCAAGCCAATGGGTGGCGCTCGCCTGTGCGTCGAGATCTATCAAAAGGACACGGAGGCCAATCTGCTGAAATGCTGCAGCAATATTGATTGCCAGCGCCGTTTTTCCGCACCCACCTTTCTCCAGGCTAAGGGCATACACATGCATAGCGATGCTCCTTTAAACATTTTCTTGATGCGACCCTATGATACGTGAACGAGCAACTCATGTCAAAAAAAAATAGCGTATCAAGACAACAAAATACGTAGGGCATGATGATCATACTCCGCGTATACGACACCATAAGATCACGGAGACGTGGAGAATGACATGGTTTAGAACAGCTTTAGAGTTTGGCGAGGACGCGAGGACGCGGTGGCATCGCGTCCTCGCGTCCTCGCGTCCTCGCGTCCTCGCGTCCTCGCGTCCTCGCCAC
>JBAXIY010000215.1:0-3589 GCA_037138135.1 Verrucomicrobiia bacterium | reverse complement strand
GGTTTAACCGGCTCGCTGTTCCGTGAATTTGCCCTGACGCTTGCCGGCGCCGTGACCATTTCCGGCATCGTGGCGCTGACGTTGTCGCCCGTGATGTCGTCGCGGCTGTTGAGTCACGACCGCGAAGACAAGGGCTTGCCCGGCCGCATCAATCGCGATTTTGAACGGCTGAAAACTTTTTACGGACGCGTGCTCGACCAAACTTTGGCGAACCGCCCGACGGTTTATCTCGTCTGGATTGGCTTGAGTCTATTGGCGATTCCCATGTATCTGATGTCGGCCAGCGAACTTGCGCCCGCCGAAGATCAAGGCGTCGTCTTCGGCATCGTCGAAGGTCCGGCCAACGCGACCATCGAGCAGACTTCATTCTACGCGGAGAAGGTGAACGACCTGTTTGAAAAAGTTCCTGAAACGGCGCACACCTTTCAACTCACCTTTCCCGACAGCGGTTTTAGCGGCATGGTGCTCAAGTCATGGGGCGAACGGAAGCGCACCGTGTTTGCGATCCAGCCCGGCATTCAGGCGATGGTGAACACCATTCCCGGCATCCGTTTGTTCATGGTCACGCCGCCCGCGCTGCCCGGCGGCGGCCAGTTTCCGGTGGAATTTGTTTTGTCCTCGACCGCCGAGCCGGAACAGATTTTACAGTTCGCGCAACAGTTGCAACAGATGGCCGCCACGAACGGCATGTTCGCCTTTCCACCCATCATTGATACAAAAATTGATCAGCCCGAAGTGGAACTCGTCATTGATCGCGACAAGGTTGCCGCGCTCGGGCTGGATTTGCAATCCGTCGGCTCCGATCTCGCCGTGCTCGTCGGCGGCAATTACGTGAATCGTTTCAATCTCGCCGGCCGCAGCTACAAAGTCATTCCGCAAATGAAACGCGGCGCGCGGTTGAACACCGAGCAGCTTGAAACCACCTACGTCAAAGGCCCCGGCAATCAACTCATCCCGGTCAATGCCTTCGCGCACTTCTCGAAAAAAACCACGCCGCGCTCGCTCAACCGCTTTCAACAACTGAACTCCGTGAAGCTCAGCGGCGTCGCTACCGCGCCGCTGGACAGCGCGCTGAAATTTCTCGAGACCGAAAGCGCAAAAATCTTGCCCGCCAACTACCGTTTGGATTACACCGGCGAATCACGCCAGTTGCGCACGGAGGGAAACAAGTTTCTGCCCGCGATGACTTTGTCCATCATCCTGATTTTCCTCGTGCTGGCTGCGCAGTTCAACAGCTTCCGCGATCCGTGGATCATCCTGCTCGGCTCCGTGCCACTCGCGATGTTTGGCGCGCTGATTTTCTGTTTCCTGAAAATGCCCAACCCGAACCTTTCGTTCTGGACCAATGGCTGGACCACGACGCTGAACATTTATTCGCAGGTCGGTCTCGTGACGCTTGTCGGCCTCGTGACGAAAAACGGTATTCTCATCGTGCAGTTCGCCAACGAACTACAGCGTTCGGGTCGGGATAAAATAACCGCCATCCGCGAAGCCTCGCTGCTGCGGTTGCGGCCCGTGCTGATGACCAGCGTGGCGACCGTTGCCGGCCATTTTCCGCTCACGATGGTCACCGGCGCCGGAGCCGCCGCGCGCAATTCCATCGGCCTCGTCATCGTTTCCGGTATGGCGATCGGCACCCTGTTCACGCTGCTGGTGATTCCGGCGATCTATGTTTTGATCGCCAAACAACACACCGGGGAAACGGCCATCATGGCCGAGCCGTTGCCGCTCAAACACTGATGTCAGCGCGCACGGCTTGGAGCGCCAATGCGTTGATTTCGCGGGCGCGTTCGTCGGTCGCCGCTTCCGCATAACAACGAAATTCCGGCGCGTTGCCGGACGGACGCAGGTGGATGATTTCCGCGTTGGCGAAGGTGATGCGCAAGCCGTCGGTGCGGTTCAGGCTGGTGACGGTGCCGCAAATTCCGCCGAACATTTTTTCAATGGCCGCTTTGTCATCGGCTTCGGAACCGGAACTGAAGCGCGCCAAAATCGCCTGACTTTTTTCCGTGGCAAAATCTTTCAAGCGGTCGCTGGCCGTGAACCGTGCGGGTAAGCTGGCCGCAAGCTGGGAAACGGTTTGGCCCTGCGCCTTGGCCAGTAGCAAAATGCCGAGCATCACAATGACCGCATCACGCGTCGGCAGCGCGCGCAAAAATTTGCCGCCGGTGGCGATGTCTGAATTGAGCAAAAAGCCGCCATTGGCCTCATAGCCGACCACGCGTTTCGCCCCGCCAGCCGTGGCTTCCATCATCGAGGCGACGACGAACGGCGAGCCGATGCGCGTGCGATGGATGGCGGGAAACCAGTCGCATTTTTCCACGGCGGTATTGCAACTGACCGGCGTGCTGACGGAATCAGCCTGCAAATATTTCGCGCACAAAACTCCAGCGACATCGCCGCGCAGCCAGTTTCCATGTTCATCACTGACGAGCGGACGGTCGCTATCGCCATCGGCGGAAACGAGCGCGTCAAATTTTCCGGTCGCGGCCCATTCGCGAGCCAGCACGACGTCTTCCGGGCGGATGGCTTCCGTGTCCACGGGAATGAATTTGTCCGAGCGACCAAGCGGCGTGACTTCCGCGCCGAGATGCGAAAGAATTTTCACCAGCACATCGCGCCCGACAGCGGAATGTTGATAGACGCCGACGCGCAAACCTTTCAGTGCGTCGTGGCTGAAGAAATTGAGGTAGCGCATCGCGTAATTCTCGCCGGCCTCGGGCGAAACTTCATGCGGCGATTTTGTTTGCGCAAAATTTCCATCCGCACCAAAGAGCGCGTCGTCGAGTTCCACAATCTGGCTGCCCATGCCTTTCTCGTCGGACTTCAAAACTTCGCCACCGCACTTGTTGAATTTGATGCCGTTGCGGTCATCGGGAATATGACTGCCCGTGACCATGATCGACGGAATTATGTTTTCAAACCCGAACAGCGCGACGGCGGGCGACGGAATTTTACCGCAATTCACCGCGCGATAACCGAGATCGTCCGCCGCGCGGCAGACCGCTTCCATCACGCGACTCGTGCTGGGACGAAAATCGCCGCCGACCGCGACGCCTTCGCCCGCGCGTTTGATTTCGCCAATGGATTCAAGGTATTGGAGGAAGCCTTTGGCGTAGGCGTAACAGACGGAATCGGTCATGGCCGTCGCCAGTCCGCGCGCGCCGCTGGTGCCGAACGCCACGCCGCTCTTGACCATAAGTTCTTGGATGGAAATCTTCATGTGATTCAAATTGAACGTAAGCAAACTAACGCATCTCCAAACCGGAATAAATAAATTTTGCCGCAACTGTTCTCTGCGTTTGACGTCCGGTCATATCGGTGAGATAGGTTGGGCGCAGAAATAGAAAATGAAACCGACTTTAATTCTGATTGCGCTGGTGGCCAACCTCTTTGCCGCGGGTTGCAACGCCGCCCCAACAAACAGTCCGGCAGCCAATAACAATCCAACCAACTCCACCATGAAATTTCCCCTGCAACGCACCGAAGCCGAATGGCGCAAAATCTTAACACCGGAACAATACCACGTCCTGCGCGAAGCCGGCACCGAGCGCGCCTTCACCGGAAAATATTGGGACACCAAGACGCC
>JBAXIY010000214.1:0-3658 GCA_037138135.1 Verrucomicrobiia bacterium | reverse complement strand
CGACAGCGCTCAGTTAATTTGAGCAGTTCTGCTCAGTTAAACTGATCCACCCATTCTGAGGCCTTGGGGGAACTTCTTCTTTCCGAGTAGTGGCTTTCCGTGTTCCGAGTAGTGACGGAGCGAAGCGGAGTCTCGCCAGAGTTATGGCGGCGATCTGAGCACGTCGTTCCAGTCGTGGTGAGTGGGTCGGAGGCGTTTAACCGAGGGATGCAAAGTGATCATGGCGGATGCCAGGTGATCGCCGGTGGCGTCGGCATCGAAGCCGCAAAAGATTGCGGGAGTCTGGGCGACGAGTTCGCCGAGCCAAGCCGGGTTGGGTCTGGCGCCGGCCGTTGAGATGCAGCGCCGCCCGGGAGCGAGGGCGAAGCAACTGATGGCGTCGATGGCCGATTCGCAGAGGACCACGGCAGAGCCAGGGAGAGGATCGGCGGGGAGGGAAAAGAAGCCCAGGTCCTTGCGCGAGCCGGGAGCCAAGCCGCGCCATGATTGCTCGGTGGTGCCGCGAAGTTCGGCGCCGACCGGAACACCGTCCTTTCCCGCGAGAAGAAAAACGGCGTTCGCCCTGGCGTCGGCGTAAAGGGTGCCGGAGCGGATGAGCAAGTCGACGAGGCCGGCAGCAATCCCGCGCTGGACGACCAGATAGCGTTGGACGCGCCAGAGCATGGCGGGCTCGCGCGGCGGCAGTGATAATCGCGGCAGTGGCGACGGCGCCGGCCAGGCCGGCGGGAGCTGGTCGCCAAAATGTTGACCGAGCCAGTCGACGGCTTCTTTGAAGCCGAGGTCGTGCAGATGGATCACCAGATCGATGGCGCCACCGCCACCGCGGCCCCGATTCCAGTTGATAAATTTGGCGCCGGCGACGGAAACAACTCCCACTGGAGTATGCCACTTGGACGGATCGTGGTGGTCGGGCTCGGCGCCGCACAGCGGAAGCACCGCAGCGAGGGGGATGGTCCGCAGGCGGTCAGCCTGCGCTCGGCGTTCGTGGAAGGTCACGGCTCCGGCTTCAATTTGGGCCTGATGCTGACGCACTCCTTCATGTTGATGACGTGGCTGTTCTCGGTCAGCCGGTCGATCAGGGCGGCCGTCAGGTGATCGTTCTTGAGGAACGAGCGCCATTCGCCGAACCCCAGGTTTGAGGTGATGAGGGTCGGCTTCTTTTTGTGCCGCTGCTGCATGAGCGTGAAAAAGAGCCCGACCTGGATCGGCTCGACCTCCACGTAGCCGATCTCGTCGATCTGCAAACATTCAATCGCACCGTAGGTTTTGAGCACCTTCGCTTCGGAGTGATCGGCGACCGCCCGGTAGAGTTCGCCGACCAAGTCGGAAAACCGGACGTAGCGGCCGGTGTAGCCCTGGTTGATGGCGTGGATGAGAAAGCTGGTGGCCAGGCCGGTCTTGCCACAGCCGGTGGCACCGAGCCAGATGATGTTTTGGCTGTGCTGCATGTAACCCAGAGTGTCATACAACTCCATGATCTTCTTTTTATTGAGCTTGGGTTGGCGCGCGAAGGGGAAGGTCTCAATCACCAGTTCCTCCGGGATATGTGCGCCGCGGAGCCGGCGCTGGCGGGCATTCTCCCGCTTAATCCGGCATTCCTCCGTGACGACGTGATTGAGCAAATGGTCGTGGGAGAAGCGTTTTTCCGCGGCCAGTTTCAGGTACGAATCCCAGTGGGCGAGCAGCCCACCAAGTCGCAGATATTTTAGCGATTCGCTCCGGGCTTCATTCATGGTCTTGGTAAAGGGACCAGTCTGGCGGGTCGGTCAGCGATCCCTCCTGGTACGCTGCCCGCTCCCGGAACGCTTCGTCGACTTCAGGCCGCGGCAGCTCGCCCAGCCCCTGATGGAGGAATAAGACGGCGATCCGCTCGACGGTCGCGACATCGGTGATCTGGTACTTGTGCGCCCGCTCGATACTGCGCCCGAAGAGTTCGGGGGTCATCCGGCGACTCAACCCCAGGAGTTTGCGGACCAACTGATGGCGCTGGATGCCCTTCTGCGGCAGGACAAAGTCCAGGTAGGCCCCGACCGTTGCGCTCACGCTGCGCAAATGCTTTTCCTCCGCCTGCGTCCGATCGCGGCGGTTGTGCGCGTGGTGGCGGGGCGGCGGCAGCCCCTCCGGCCGGAACTGCGCGTTTTTAATCCCGTCCAATGCGAGGGGATACTCGGCGACGCATTCCCGGGCCCGGTAGAGTTTCAGCCGATCCCCATACTCCAGGACCTTGACCTGGTCGCGTTGCGTGCCGGGCACCCAGTAATAATTACCGTCAAAAGCGATGTAGCCGTACTGGTCGGTATCGCGCTCGTGCGCCCGGTACGGAGCGGGCAGGTGCGCGGGCAACGCCGTGAGATAGCCGATTTCAAATTCGAAGGCTTTCGCGGGCACGATTCGCGCCTTGGTCTGGGCCCGGTGCTCCATCCGCACCGTGGACCATTCCAGGGCCTGCGCGTTGAGATCCGCCAAACTCTGGAAGCTGCGACCGGGCAGGAAGTTGGTTTCGGTGGTCCAAAAACTCCGCTCCTCGCCCGCTTTGCGATCGGAGTGCTGCAACTCATGGCAGACAAACTCGAAGCCGTAGTGGGCGCCGAAGGCCGCCATTTCCGGGACCATCATCGCCGCCTGGCCCGTCCCCCGCAGGCGCGCCAGATTCGTGTTGTCGATAATACAGCGCCGGGCGGCGTAGCCCCAGTGGGTCAGCGCCTCGTGGAAGAAACACTTCATCCGGAAGCGCTGGAAGGTACGGTAAAATTTCAGATAGCGCCGCTTCGAGTACCGCAGATAAAGCAGACTCGCGACGACCTTGGTGCGCCGCCCCAGCAACTCGATCTCATACGGACTGGTATCGTGCTGCATTTCTGCGCCAGGTTTGTCCGGCACCCGCTCGCAGCGTTCCTCGCGGGGGTGACTGATGCCGAGCTCGCGCAGCATCCGCGTCAAGGTGGGATACGTGAGCTTGAGGCCGGCCTCCTCCACCAGTTTCTCGTGCATCCGTACGACCCATCCGTCGCATTCTTGGTAGAGTCGCCGCAACAACTCCACGTCGAGTTGCTGCTTGCCGGCGCGCTGCCCCGCCGGCATCGCGCCGGCTTGCGCGACAATGGTGCGCACCGTGTTGCGGCTCAGCTTCAGCCGCCGGGCGATCTCGCGCACCGGCATCCCCTCCTGGTGGAGGAGGAAAATTGCCTTACGTTTGTCCGCCGCGATCATGGAGCCTCCGGACCGAGTCCAGGAACCCTGGCCCCCGGTTTAAAATCCCCGCCGTCAGGAGCTGCGACTGGGCATGGAACGGTCCGCTCGCCAGTCGCGCATCCGCGCTTTTTCCCATCACCCGCAGCATGTACTTTTGCGTCACCTCCAAGTCCCGCAGCATCGTGCCTTCAAATTCGTCGCACCCCGCGGGACCGGCGGGCACCTCTCGCATCCGGGCCAGCGGCAAGGCAAATTTACCCTGGAGGATCTCCTGCCGGAAAGATTCCGGACCGCGGAAGAACCCGCGGGCCAACAGCTCAATGTCGCGCACACTCAAGCCCTGGCCGCTCACCGCCAACACAAACTGCTCCACCTCCTCCGTGCGTCCGTTCATGCGCATGAACGGACGCACGGAGTACATGTACGCGTACACGGGGAAAGACCCGGCGAAGAGTCTTTGTCGCAC
>JBAXIY010000213.1:0-3708 GCA_037138135.1 Verrucomicrobiia bacterium | reverse complement strand
CCTTTTTTGCCGACGTCGGGGACGGTGAGGAAGGGGCGGATGTTGAGGCGGACGCCGTCGTTGAGGTCGGGGTTCCAGCCGATGGGTTGCTGGTCGAGCGGTTTCCAGCGGACAAAGATGTCGTAAGGATTTTCGCCTTCGAGGATGAGTTCAAGCTTTTTCTTGAGGGCTTCGGCGGCGGCAAGGCGCTCTTCGGCGCCATCAACACCGGCGGTGATATCCTGTTTCTGGCGGCTGATCCAGTCACCGAGGTAGGTGTAGATGAGGGTTTCGAGGTTCTTGTAATCGAGCTTGTGGTAGTTGACGAGGGCGGCAAAGCCGTCGCGGAGGCCGTCCCAGATATGCCAGATAAACGGGCGATGCTGAAAGAGTTTGCAGTGCTGGGTAAAGAACTTTTCGCGCAGCCAGGTTTCGAGGGTTTTGCCAGCATGGTCGGCACTGTTGAGCAACTGTGCCTGCATGTCGGTTGACCAAACATCGCCGTAGGCGGCTGCAAGCAGGTTCAGCAGGCGGTCGGCAGCGGAGGCTTCACCCCGAACTGGGGGGATGCAGACAATGCCGTCACCATCAGCATAAGGCAGCAATGCTTCGCAGCGGTTTACCCACTCGCGCTGTTCGTTTGCCAGTTCCATCGCTGGATCAAGCTCAGCAGGCCAGCGGTAACCGAGCAATCGGGCTACAGCGATGTGCAGAACGATGCTATCACTGCGGAGCGATCCACTCGTTGTCCATTTTGAGGCTTCGTCCCAGACCACTGAACCGCAGGGATGGCCGTGAAAAATCCATTGGGTCGGGTCGTCGGAGAAGGGCTTTGGCAGTCCATTGGGATAGCGCTCTTCAGAAACTTTTGTCCAGCGGTCAAGATCGAAAGGAACCTTCACCAGCGTGGCGTTGGTGACATTGAGCTTCTGGTCAATCCGCCTCACGGCTTCGTTGTATTCCGGCGAAGAGCAGAAGCACCAAATGGCGTTGAGATGGGATTGGTTTTTAGGGACAATAACTGCTGTATTGTTGTCAAAATGAAACCCATCATAAAAAGTGGAAGGTAGTTGTCGCATACTACTAATTGCAACACCTTTTTTCCCCCAGACGTCTTGTCCTCTTCTCCAATTCTGTACGGCATGGTTTGAGCCTTTCATCTCATCCGCTAACAGGTACAGAGCACCACGCCCTTTCTCCCACAAAATAACTTGATTTCTGCCATGATGAGATATAGTATCAGAGACTGTTGACTGTAAAAATGCCCAGTCATCAGTAATATTCAGTTCCCAGTATAATCTATAAAATCTCTCCCCATCACCGGTTAAGCACCCGGAGCAATCACTTCCGTATTGAGACAATAATTCAATGTCATCCGCATCCTCCAAAGCAATCCTTGCATCCGGATTCGCCAACTGCTTTGCCTGTTCCACGCTCTTGATTTCAGCCGTCAGCAACCCGAGCGCTTTTTCAGTGGCAGTTCTTGGCTCTGAAACATCAAGGCCACTTAAAGAGTTTGATCGTCCAAGCAGGGATGCTTGATTCCTATTTCCCTTGCTCAAGGTGATAAGTTGGACATTAAAATCCCACATCGGTGTTTGAAATGCCTGTGGCCCCAGTCTTGCTATCAAATGCCATGTATCGTTTTTGAGCAACTTCTTGCGGAATTTTTGGTATGTGCTAAGAAAAAGCCAGTTCTGTGGCAGCACGATGCTGGTTGTGCCACCTTCCACACAAAACTCCAAGCACCTGTCAAGAAAGACTGTTGCAAGGTCATTCTTTGCTTCCGGGTAGTGCTGTTCGCAAAAGAGGCGGAGTGAATCACACTGTTTGCCTCTGGCGAGATAGGGCACATTGGTTATAACCCAGTGGTATTTGTCGCCCAGGAGGGTTGCTGCTTTTGCAAGACCCTGAGCGATAACACCCATCTCTGTTTTTTCATCATCCTTGTCACCCTCAAGTGCCATTGCCAGCAGCGGCCGAACATCGTCCCCTTTGAGTTCAAAGAGATCGTTTTTTCGCAGGCTTGACTCAGGATTGATAAGGCTGCCAAGCACCGGAGCTTCGCTGAAATGCGTGTAGAGTTCCCCCAGTGCCTGGCGGAGGGTAGTATCCTTTCCAGCAAGTGCCAGCCACTCCTCCCTTTTGACGCTGATGGACAACCCTGAACAGGCGACCTGCAATTCCGGCAAAACACGGTATCCACCGGCCTCGGGGTATTTCCATGCTGTGAGCGCAAGAGCAAATGCCGCCAGTTCCACGCATCGCTGATCGAGCTCCAAGCCATGAATGTTTTGGCGCAGGACAGCATCGACCGCTTCACGGGCAGAAAGCCCTTCAAGCTCCATACGCATGGGTACCAGCATCAGCAGTGCGGCAACAAGAAAATGGCCGGAACCGCAGCAGGGATCGAGTGTTTTCAGCTCACTCAAATGAGCTGGCCAGCTTTCGAATGTGCCAGCGGCGGGAGCCCATGAGCCTTCATCCTGTTGCACAAATCTGAGGGAAGCAAGCGAAACTTCGCGAATGGCGGCTTTACGGCGAAGCTCCTCTTCACTTGTAGCCGTCTGAAAATCACGCTCGCTCAACCGACGGGCTGCCCACCACGCTCCGAGGGAGTTATCGAGCAAAAACGATACCATGTATGGCTCAGTGAAAAGCTGCGTAACGGATGGCAGTTCGCGTGCGCCGATCTTGACTTCGGATGCATTGACCTCCTCCTTCTTTTTGGCCTGCCAGAACTGGTAGACCCAGCCGAGCGAGTCGGAGGCGGTGAACACTTCGAGAGGCAAGTCCGCCAACAGTCGCTCCAGCCGGTGCTGATGTTCAGGCGGCTGGGTGAGCTGAAAGACCGGAGAGTCGAGACGAAAAATCTGGGGAAGCATACGGGAGGCATAGCGGGACGCAAGTTCCCAGCCATTTGCCGCACCTTCATCAGCGGCAAGGTCTTCACACTCTTCGAGTGTAACCGCAACCGGTGCGTCCGGGTCAGGATACATAAGCAGGTTGTTCTCGGCAAGGAAGCGGGCAAAGAGCATCCGGTGCCAATGCTCGTAGGCGACCTCTTCAACAAGGCGATCCATACTCTGTGTTTTCCCACCGTTGAGGGAATCGCCCAGTTGACGGCCATGGATGCGGAGTTCACGACGCAGTTGCCGTTCGTGATCGCTCAAATGGGCAAAGGCGTTCGGCTCACCCACTCCGAGCTGTTCGAGGGCGGCACGGGCCGCACTCTCAGCAACATCACGGGCCGCCTTGATGGTTCGCTCAAGTTTTGCGCGGAGTGTTTTATCCAAAGTGTTATTCATACAGCGTTATCCTTTAAGAGACAAACGATTGGCCCATAAAAAGAGGCTGGGCCAGGAAATGGGCCAATTCGTTGTTTGGATATTCAGTTCTCATACGATAATGGGCCCGATCTTGATTTTTTGCAACAGAATAACTCTTGCTTCTGTAAGCCATGCATCGACATCTGCTTCCGTTTTCATTGTCCGACACGGCAACTCGATTTCTTGCACTTTTGGCTCCATCAGTCTGGCTGCTCCGAAGGCAACTTTTTCAAAACGTCCCGCCATTGCTGCAATGCGGTCACGAAACGCCTGAATACCAGTGTTATCGAGAGTCTGCAGGATGGCTGTGGCGTTTTCGAGGGCGATAACAGGCACTGCCGTTGAGACTAATTGTTGTTTGACCCGAAGTGCGTAGCGCTGTTCCGGCTCAAGCATCTTC
>JBAXIY010000212.1:0-3720 GCA_037138135.1 Verrucomicrobiia bacterium | reverse complement strand
TGCTCGACGCAGTCAGAGCGCGGAATCCGCGTTGCCGACGTACGTAAGCGCAAAGGCACCACACCTTTCCGTCCTACATACCGTACATATTATTAATAGTACTGTATGATAGATATTGCGATAATGCTGCAAGGCTTGAACTTCGGGACGCCCGTGCGGCGATGACGTCTAAGAACGAAATAGTGTATGAAGGAGCAGCGTTTATGTTCATGGCGAAACCGTTCAAGGCGAATCGAAAGCAGCAGCTATGGGGACGATTTCTCCGTGGGGAGCGCCTGGACCGGCGCTTGTGGAGAAAACGCTTGGAGCAGCTCTAAACATGGCAAAAACAGGTCGAACCAACAAGCATTACGCTGAAAGCAAGTCAGCCATCGTCGCTGCGGCTATTGCTGTTCTAAACCGCCAGGGAGTCACCCGGATGACGCTGGCTGCAGTTGCGGTCCGCCTTGGTATATCGGCGCCCACCATCCAGTACTACTTCAAGAAGAAAGAGGACCTTGCGGCCGCCTGCCTTTTGCAAGGACTGACACGTCTGAGTAGTTTTCTGTCCGAGGCTGAATCAGGGAACACCGTTCGCACCCGGCTCAAGTTGTTCTGGTCGGCATACTTCGAGTTCAGGTCCCGCGCCACCCGTGACGAAGTTGAGGAGTTTCCTTCCTTCAGTGATGCTCGTGGTTTAAACCTTGTTGCTGTGAACGGGGCTTACAGCGACATGTATCGTCAGCTGCGTGGGCTTATAAGCAGTGCCGGCGCCTCGCCCCTGCGGGGACCTGCCCTTAATTCGGCGGCACACCTTCTTCTGGCCGAGCTGCACTGGACGCCTGTGTGGTTCAGTAAGGTGTACCCGGAAGATTTCGAGCGCTTCGGCAAACGTCTTTTCAATATCCTAGCTGACGGTATTGCTGCTCCGGGCTCTGAATTCACGCTAGCGCGTATCCCAGTGGAACTCCCGGAACTGGAGTCATCGGAAGGTGCCAGTTTCGAGGTCTTCCTGCGGTCTGCGACTGCCCAGATCAATGAACAGGGATACCGCGGAACGTCCGTGGACAATATCGCCGCTCGTATAAATCTAACAAAGGGCGCGTTCTACCACCACATCAAAACCAAGGACGAGATGGTCCTGGCTTGCTTCAAGCGCACCTTCGACATCATGCGGCGGACGATCATCGCCGCTGAAGCTACCGGCGGAAATGGATTACAGACCCTTGCTACGATCGCCACGACGCTGGTCGCGCACCAGATAATTGGCGATGCACCATTGCTGCGTGTATCAGCTGTCGACACCATGATCGAGTCCAATCAAGTGGCAATTGTGGCCGGCATAGATCAAGTGGCGACCCGTATTGCTTCAGTCATAAGCGATGGCATAGCGGATGGCTCAGTGCGCAGTATCGACGCGAACGTTGGTGCGCACATGGTGATGGCACTGATCAACAGCGCCGATGAATTGCCGCACTTTGCACGAGGCATTTCTCCGGCGGAGGCAGTGGACTTCTATGTTCGACCCTTATTCGAAGGACTACTGCCGGCGGTCCGGCAACAGGAATCGCATGAGCCGAAAATAGCGAGCAGCGATAAGGGTCTTCATGTCGATTCGCTTTGAAGGGTTATCGCAATCGACATCGGCGCCAAGGACGGCTTGGATCGAGCATTCGCTCAGGATTGGCAAGGCGCAGAGCGCGGGTCGTCGAAACGATATGCCTTGGCCCAGGTGAGTATCGGGTTTGTCAAAAGGTTCGCCACCAAATCTGCTCACGAAGCAAATGTTCTATCGGGAACAACTCATTATTAATTGCGCGGTCATCTCGGCCGAGAAAGGTAGACACCAATGGGCAAGCATCTCGTAGACCCGGAACTCAGGGCTTTGCTAGAGCTAATTCCAACGGTCGAGCTGACGCCGGAAATGCTTCCCGCTATCCGCGCTGCCGGAATTCCATTTCCCTCGGATCCCCTGGCAGTCGAAGCGGTGACGCTTTCGGAGCGACTGGTACCGGGACCAGACGGCGCCCCGGACGTCGGTGTTGCGATCTACACACCGCGCAGCGGCACCGGGCGCCTACCTTGCATATTCCACATTCATGGAGGTGGCTACGTAAGGGGCTCCGCTGCGGAACTTAGTCCCGTGCATCGCAGACTTGCGCTCCAAGCGAACTGCGTTATTGTGTCCGTAGACTATCGGTTGGCACCGGAAACTCGGTTTCCGGGTGCTATCGAGGACTGCTACGCGGCGCTCGGCTGGTTGGTCGAAAACGTGGATGAGCTCGGCGTCGATGCGAGCCGGCTCGGAGTCATGGGCGAAAGCGCAGGAGGAGGGCTCGCTGCAGCACTCACGCTGCTCGTTCGCGACCGTGGCGAGTACACGCTCGCCTTCCAGCATCTGATCTACCCGATGCTAGATGACCGAACCTGCGTTACGGTCGATCCGCACCCTTTTGTCGGTCATTTCATCTGGACACCGCAGAGCAACGCATTCGGCTGGTCGTCGCTTCTCGGCGTTCCACCTGGCTCACCTGGGGTTTCTCCATATGCCGCAGCCGCCCGCGCGGACAACCTCGCTGGTCTGCCGCCGGCCTACATCGCGACCGGCGGACTTGACCTGTTTCTGGAGGAAAACATGGAATATGCACGGCGGCTGATGCGACATGGGGTCGCGGTGGAAATGCATGTCTACCCCGGCGCCTACCATGTATTCAACATCGCACCCGACGCTCACGTCGCGGTGAACGCCCGCCGCGACAGCCTCGTCGCCCTCAAGCGATCTCTATACCCAGCTGGCTGAACGCCCGGAAGGGCATTGGCGTGAACATCAAATACGTCGCCCGGTACCACGGCACAAACTTTCAACAAGGAATCTGCAATGACACTTCTCGCATCTGGCCCCAATTCCACGCCTGCATCTAAGCCAACCTTAGGCTCTGCCGCGAAGGTGGGCGCTTGGCTCTTCGTTCTGTGGGGCATTCTGCACGTCTGGGTCGGCTACGAAGGCATACACCAATACCTTACGGGCGGCACGCCAGGCCTTTGGAATACGGTAGTGGGCGGCATCCATGCTCCGCGCACAGCTTATATGCACGCTACCGATGCGATCACGGCGTTTGCGCAAGGCCAGTTGCTGCTGAACTTCTGCATTGACGTGGGCGGATATGGCTTTTTGGGATTGGCCGTGGCATGGCTCATTCTGATTCGCGCTTCCTGGGCTGCCTATTTCATTGGAGTATTCATCATCGGCATTGCCGACCTTACCTTTCTCTTTGCCATGGTCACCTCAGGTGTCATTGAGCTGAATGCAGGGACGGTTGGTGGCCCTGTCATTTGGTTCCTGGCGATCGTCTCGACCCCGTTTGGCATGCCATCTTTGCGTAAACAACTAAAACGATAACCAATCGGCGCAGCACAACATTAGCCGGCGGGACATACCATACCGCAATGTGTTACTGGTTTAACTTCCTAGACCGTCGCCTCGAACAGCTGCTCCACTTGGTCACCGACAACCGTTAGGGGCACGCTACAGAAGTCCATGACCGTCGGTTGTCCGGTCCTCAAGATTGTGAAATTGGACTCCTAGTAAGCCGGCTTTGACCGCAGTCGCTGCCGCTGTACTGAAGCCTGCAAGGTTAAGAAAAACAAACCCGCCATCTGGGTGACCGCTTCAGTTTCCCCCCACCACTACCAAGAACGGCCGGTTCACTAGAGCGTGGTTGTCGGCATTGGGCACTTTGC
>JBAXIY010000211.1:0-3732 GCA_037138135.1 Verrucomicrobiia bacterium | reverse complement strand
CTTTTCACCCTTACCAACGGCTTGCGCCGCTGGCGGTCTAATTTTCTGTGGCACTGTCCGTCGGCCAGTCTTCCAACTGGCCGCCTGCGTGTATCCCAATCAAACAGACTTGGGTTACGCAGCATCGCGCCCTGTGGAGTTCGGACTTTCCTCCCCGGACTTGCGCCCGGAGCGATTCTCCGCCCTGCCAAAACCATTAGTAGATTAAACGAATTTAAGGATTTCTCAAGCGCGCAAACTTAGCTCGCCTTGACGGCGGCGACGAGCGCGTTGAGCGAAGCCTTGGCGTCGCCGAACAACATGCGGGTATTGTCTTTGTAGAAGAGGGCGTTTTCGATGCCGGCGAAACCGGCGGCCATCGAACGTTTCATCACGATGCAGGTCTTGCAATGGTCGGCATCAATGATCGGCATGCCGTAGATCGGACTCGACTTGTCTTCGTGCGCAGCGGGATTCACGACGTCGTTGGCACCGATGACGAGGCAGACGTCCACTCGATCCATGGAAGGATTGATCTGTTCCATTTCGATCAGTTGGTCGTAAGGAACATTCGCTTCGGCCAGCAGCACGTTCATGTGACCGGGCATACGACCGGCCACCGGATGAATCGCAAATTGCACTTCGACGCCGCGCTTGCCGAGTTCTTCGGTGAGTTCACGGACGGAATGTTGCGCTTGCGCCACTGCCATGCCGTAACCGGGCACGACCACGACGCGTTGCGCGTAAGCCAGCAGCATCGCGACTTCGTCGGCTTGAATCGGCTTCACCGTGCCAGCCGGACCGCCAGCGGCAGCCGCCGCACTTCCGCTGGAACCGAAAGCACCAAACAAAACATTGGAGACGGGACGATTCATCGCTTTGCACATGAGCAGCGTGAGCAGCGTGCCAGAGGAACCGACCAACGTTCCGGCAACGACCATCGCGAGGTTGTTGATGGCAAAACCATCCGCCGCCACCGCGAGGCCGGTGAAGGAATTCAAAAGCGAAATGACGACCGGCATGTCCGCACCGCCGATGGGCATCACCATCGCCACGCCGAAAAACAAGGCGAGGCAGAACATCACGATGAAAGCCGTGGTGGCGTTGCCGTTGGTGGTGTTAAATGTGAGGAACCCGCACAGGCCGAGAATCACCAGCAGAATCAGACCGTTGAGAATGTTCTGACCAGGGAAGGTCATCGGCTTTTCAAATTTTCCTTCGAGTTTGAGATACGCGATGATGCTGCCGGAGAAGGAAAGCGAGCCAATCAGTGTGGCGAACAACATGGAGCCGGCGATGAAGGCCACAGATTGGTGCGCAACCGGAAGCTCGATACCCGCGATGACCGGCGCTTTCGCGTCTTTAATAAATTCCAGGCTCGCCACCAGCGCCGCCGCGCCGCCGCCGAGACCGTTGAAGAGCGCGACCATCTGCGGCATCGAGGTCATCTTAACTGAATACGCGCCGATCGCGCCGATGATGAGACCGATGACCGTGCCGATGACGATGAGCGTGTAATTAAAACTCCAGCCGTGCGACCAAACAGAAGTGCCGTCCGTTTTCAGCAGCACGCACAGCGCCGTGAACATGCCCGCGGCAGCGACGAGATTGCCGAGCCGGGCCGTTTTCGGCGAACTCAAAAACTTGATGCCAAGAATGAAGAGAACCGAAACTCCGATGATGATGTAAGCGATGGTAGAACTCATGTTATTTCTTTTTCTTGAACATTTGCAGCATGCGGTCTGTGACCATGAAGCCGCCAAACACGTTGGCTGATCCGAAAACAACCGCGACAAACCCCAGCGCCATCGCCAGCGTGGTTTCCGCATCCGCCAGCACGAGAATGCCGCCGAACAAAATGATGCCGTGAATAGCGTTCGTGCCTGACATCAGGGGCGTGTGCAACATCGAAGGCACTTTGGAGATCACCTCGATGCCGACGAAGATGGCGAGGATGAAAATAAAAATGACATTTGTATCCATAATATCTCGGTTAAAAATTAGTTGGGTTTGGCGATGAGTTTTTCGTTCACAATCTTGCCACCGTGCGTGACGAGGCAGCCTTTGATGATTTCGTCGTCGAGCTTGAGCACGAAGGTTTTTTCTTTCTTGTCCCAGAATTCTTCGACGAGATTCACGAGGTTCGCCGCGTAAACCTGACTGGCGTGTAGCGGCACGCGTCCGGGCAGATTGGCGATGCCGACAATCTTCACGCCGTTGCGATCGATGACTTCGTTATATTTGACGCCCTCCACATTGCCGCCGGTTTCAACTGCGAGATCCACAACCACGCTGCCGGGCTTCATGGCATCGAGCATTTCGGTGGTGACAAGAATCGGCGCTTTGCGACCAAACACCTGCGCGGCAGAGATCACCACGTCGGAATCGCCGCAGGTTTTCTTCATCGCGTCGCGCTGCTTTTGAATCTGTTCTTCGGTCAGCGCCTTCGCGTAACCGTCCTTCGTCTGGCCAGTTTCGCCGATATCTATCTTGAGAAATTGTGCGCCGAGCGATTTCACCTGCTCTTCGACCACGGGCCGCGTGTCATAAGCCGTGACTTTAGCGCCGAGCCGCTTCGCGGTGGCGATGGCTTGGAGGCCAGCGACACCCACGCCGATGATGAAAACTTTGGACGGCAGAATTGTTCCCGCCGCCGTAGTCATCATGGGGAAAATTTTATTGGAATAACGCGCCGCGAGAATGACCGCTTCGTAGCCGCCTAGGTTCGCCTGCGAGGAAAGCACGTCCATCTTCTGCGCGCGAGTTGTGCGGGGCACAAATTCCATGCTGATGGCGCTCACGCCACACTCGGCAAATTTATTGACCAATTCCTTTTCGTTGAACGGATCAAGGAGGCTCGCGTGAATCGCCCCTTGCTTAAGCCAGGCGATTTCTTCCAGCGGCGGTTTGCGCAAGCGCAGCACGATGTCGCCGGACGCGACCAGTTGCTTGCGGTCGGCTGTGAGGATCGCGCCGGCCTTGAGATAAGCGTCGTCGGGGAAACCGGCGGCGGCACCGACGCCAGCCTCAACTTCGACCTGCGCGCCGAGTTTGACGAGTTTGGCGACGCTGTCCGGCGTGAGGGGCGCGCGGTTTTCGCCCGGATACGTTTCGCGTGGAACTGAAATTTTCATGATTGGAAAACTTCTGGCAAGCTACCAGCCCTGCCCAATGTGGAAAGCCCATTATTGTTTTTTACACCACAATTTTTGGCTCTTTAGAAATTCACTTTACCCACTTCACTTCGCTCGGCGGACGAAAACCTTTCAACTCCTGCAACATTTTTTCCGCACCATCCGCCACCAAAACCAGCGCGTGATGCTGTGGCCGGATGAATCCCTCGTCCCGCGTATGCTCCAGAAATTTCAGCAACGGATCATAAAAGCCGCCAATGTTCAGCAGTCCAAACGGTTTCTGGTGCCAGCCGAGTTGACTCCACGCCAGCACCTCGAACAATTCCTCGAACGTCCCGTAGCCGCCCGGCAGCGCGATGAAGCCATCCGCCAGCTCCGCCATCAACGCCTTGCGTTCATGCATGGTGTTCACCACACGCAAATCCGGCAGACCGTGATGGATGATCTCGCGGATGTGCAGCTTCTGGGGAATCACGCCGATGACGTGGCCGCCGTGCGCAAGCGCGGCATCCGCCACGATGCCCATCAAACCCACGCTGCCGCCGCCATAGACGAGTTCAATCTTTTCGCGCGCCAGCAACGCGCCGAGCGCTTGCGCCGCCGCCGCGTATTCCGGGCG
>JBAXIY010000210.1:0-3754 GCA_037138135.1 Verrucomicrobiia bacterium | reverse complement strand
GTGGAGGCGAATGAAAAACTCGGCTTTAAAATGGATTTGCGCGAATACGGTTTGGGCGCGCTAATACTTTGCGATCTCGGCTTAAAAACCATCCGACTGCTGACGAACAATCCGCGCAAAGTGGTCGGGCTGGAAGGCTATGGTTTGAAGATTACGCAGCAGTTGCCGATAAAGATAAAACCGAATCCGCACAACGAGCGGTATCTTAAAACTAAGCGTGAGAAGCTGGGGCATCTGCTCTAATAAAAAACGCCCGCCAATTTGGCGGGCGTTCTGGTTTTAGATGGTCGGTTGCAGTCTATTTCTTGAACAAACTGCCGATGCTCTTGCCGAGTTTGCTGGCTTCGCCCCCAAGAGCTTTGCCCGTGTCGCCGACCGCGCCCCCGATGGCTTTGCCGGCGTCAGCGGCGGAGGCGATGACAGCTTTGACGGTGGCGGTGGTGATTTCGCCCATGACTTTTTTGATGAGGTCGCCCGCCGTGATGCCGTCCGGCCCTTTGCCGAGATCTGTAAAGTGAATGTCGGGCAAGGGCAGGGTGGCGCCGTTGAAATGAACTTTCGCGCCGGTGATGAGGAAGTCGTCCACTTCCAATTTTTTTGCAGGCTTTTTCTCGCCAGTTTGCGCGGGCGCGTTCGTATCCGCCGGCTTTGGCGTGGAACCGCCAATGAAAGCATTCACGTTATCCATGATTTTCGTCAGGTTATTTGCGCCAAACGGATTGCCTTCAAAGGTGATTTCCGGGGAACGCACCTCAACGGATTTAATGACGATTTTATCGGACAAAACGGACATAGGCGCAACGCTGACGTAGGCCTTGCCCACGCTAATGGCGTTCGGCGCTTTGGCTTTGTATGCATCTGGATTGCCCAGCACCAGATCGTTCACCCCGCCGGAGCCGGTGAGAATGCCGACGTGCACGGAGCTGACCGTGAGCGTGGTTTGCGTGACTTTGGGGCCAATCGTTTCCATGCCCGCCTTGATGACGTCGCCGAGGAAAAAACCGACAATGATGACTACAGCGACGATGACTACAACCAGCCCGATGCCGGTGCCGATAAGAATTTTCTTTTTCATAATGCGGAGAAAGTTGCCAGCGCCACCGAAGATTGGAAAGAAAATTTCCGCACCACTCAACCGTTGATCATGAACCGGACTGTTTCCACGAGCTTATTCACGTCGTAAGGCTTGGCGACGAACAAATCCGGCTTCACCGGGGCGTTGGCGAAGACTTCGCCGTCCACCGTGCCGCTGATGAGGATGGTTTTTTGTTTCGGGTTAAGCCGTCTGCATTCGCGGATCAAGTCCATTCCGCTCATGCGGCCCATCGCATAATCAGTTAGCACCACGGCGGGCGTAGCGATGGGAAATTCCTTCAGCGCCTGTTCCGGATCGGTGAAGGTCAGCACTTTGCAGCCGAGCGGGGTGAGAATGGTTTCGGCCAGTTCAAGCAAAAGCACTTCGTCATCCACCACAAACACCGTGGGAGTTGGCGTCGCTTTGTTTCGAAAGAAAGACATGGCAACAAAAACCTACCCCACAAGTTATCACCTCTTTGTCGCCACCAGCAAGCACCAAGATTCGCGCATGAACAAAAGAAAAAATCGTTGCGTCGTGCAGCCGACCCGCCTACTCTCTCGTTCCGGCGACTATCCCAACGCCAAAACAAGGAACTGCTGTCATGAAAAAAAATCCAGCATCCGTGCCGGAAATCCCGAAAAAATCCGCCGCCAAAGCCAATCGCACCAGTAAAGCTGATGGTAAGTCGACGACCGCGTCTGCCAAAAGTTCGGCTACTGACAAACCCAAGCGCGCCCCGCGTAAGCCGCTGCTTGATGCTGCCGTTGACTCGGTAAAAAAAATGCTCAAGGCCAAAGGTGTTGCCAAAAAATCTGTCACCGAGCCTAAAGTCGAAGTAGAAGCGCCCACCGTGGTGCGGCGTAGCTACACTCGAGGCAAGAAAGAGGAAGTCCTCGAAGTGCCGCCAATTTTGCTGGAAGGTGATGAGCCGGCGCTGGCCTCCGCCAGCGGCCCCGGGGAAAAATATTCGCTTGGTGCCACGCCGCCCGCGCAAAGTTTTTCCGGCGGCGAACTGCCGGAAAGCTACGGCACCAAAAAATTATTTCTTACCGCCCGCGACCCGCACTGGCTTTATGCGCACTGGGATTTGACACGCGAGCAGCAAGCCGCGTTAAACACTGAATCCACCGACGGCCATCTCATCCTCCGCATATTCGCCGGTAAAATTGAAGGCCATCCCGCTTACGAAATCCACGTCCATCCGGAATCGCGCCATTGGTTTGCGCACGTCGAGCGGGCCGGCAATTCCTACGCTGCCGAACTCGGCTACTATTCAGCACTGGGCAAGTGGATGCGCGTAGCCACCTCCAGTGGCACGGTCACGCCGCCCGATGCGGCGGCGAAAGAAGATGCTGCGGAATTCGCCACCATACCTTATGAATTTCCCTTTGCGCGCCTGATGCAAATTATCGAGGATGCGGTGCGCGACAACATCCCGCTCGCCCAGGCCATTGAGGAATTGCGCCGCGCCGGTCACCCTGATTTGCCGCGCTATGCGCACTCGATTCATTCGCCCGTGATTTCGCCCGGCCCAGCGCGGCACTGGACGCCCGAGCAGGAAAAGGCGCTCGCCAAAATTATCAGCATCGACGAGACGCGCCGCGTGTGGATGGGCTCACTCGAAATCACTGAATTGATCCGCCGCCGCCTCGCCCACGCAGACAATGCGACTTCGCCAGTCATGGCCTTCGGTATTTCCAGCCCCGGCCTCGCCTCCAGCCCCGCCAGTCCGTTCGGCGGCGCGAGTGCGGAGAAGACAAAAGGTTTTTGGTTCAACGTCAATGCCGAGCTCATCATTTACGGCGCGACGGAACCGGATGCGAAAGTCACGCTCGGCGGCCACGAAATAAAATTGCGTTCCGACGGCACGTTCAGTTTCCGCTTTGCCTTGCCGGACGGAAAATACGATTTGCCTGCCGTCGCAATTTCCGCCGATGGCACGGATGGCCGCGCAGCGGAATTGAAATTTGTCCGCGAAACGCAATACCTCGGCGACGTGGGTGCGACGCCGCAAGACCCGTCGCTCAAACCGCCGCTGGCCGACAACCTTTGATTGCCATGGACTCGCCCGAACGCGGAGCCTTGATGCTCGTCCGGTTCATCGCCGCCGCCCTCATGGGTTGGGCGCTGGCGGAAGTCGCGTTGTATCTCGCTATCTGCCACCACAAGGCCGAACCGGTGGATATTATTCCGTGCCTCACAAAATCCTTACCGTTCCTTGCCGGCGTGATAGTGCTCGTCAAAGCACGGTCACTGGCGGAATGGATTTCGGACAAACTCGACCTGTAATTTTTGGGGTATGCCCGGCTATCTTTCCATCATTCTCCACGCCCATCTGCCGTTTGTGCGGCATCCTGAGCACGAAAAATTTCTGGAGGAAAGCTGGCTGTTTGAAGCCGTCACTGAAACCTACCTGCCGTTGATTCAAGTTATCCAGGGCTGGCGACGCGACGATTTGCCAGCGCGATTCACACTCTCGCTTTCGCCCACGCTTTGCTCGATGCTGCTTGATCCGCTGCTGTGCAATCGTTACGCAAAGCACCTCGACGGTCTGATTGACCTCGCTGAAAAAGAAATCCATCGCACGCACTGGGATCGCCAGTTCCGCGATCTCGCGTGGATGTATCATCACAAATTTTGTCAGGCGCGCGAAACGTGGCGGCATTACGATGGCAA
>JBAXIY010000209.1:0-3801 GCA_037138135.1 Verrucomicrobiia bacterium | reverse complement strand
AGGATTATGTTTTGCCTTGTGCCTGACTGGATGCTTTTCCACGCCGCCGGGTGAGGGTTGGAAAGCTAGAGCCGGGTATCGTGACTCGGCACCAGTTATTTTGGCTCTGGAGCGCTTTCACGGAGATCAGAAGCATTATCCAGATGATTTGAGCGATTTGGTTCCAGTTTATTTGAAGCAGTTGCCCACTCGCCGGTTTGGTTATCACAGAGATGGAGATAGTTTCTCGCTGACATTCTCATATACTGGTCCGGGCATGAATCATTGCACCTATGATTCCACGACCCACACTTGGCATTCACGAGGATATTATTGATGAGATTGACGCCACCGAACCAGTCGCTGATGCGCAACCGGGCTTATCCACTGCGGCTTCTACGGGTGTTGGTTGTTCTGTGTTCATTGTGTTTTTTGTTGGTTATGGGCGGTTGACGCCCGGTTGCATAGCTCGTCGTTAGACCGCATTGCGTCACGTGAAGTTTTACAAATATTTTTTTATTGTTGGCGCGGCCAGCTTGCTGTGCTCTGGTTGCGTTCCAGTTCGTTGGCAGACGGCTCCTGGTATGTCGGGCACGGTCTTGAATGCGCAGACTTATACGCCAGTGGTCGGTGCGCAGGCAGTTGTTGCTCCGATATATCAGTCAGCCCCTTCGACAGATGAGGTGGTCACGAATAGACACGCGTTGGTCGTGGCGACTGATAGCAATGGCCGGTTCACTGTTCCGCCTCAGATTCACTGGCGCTTGTTTGTGATTGGCTTCATGGGCCATCCGCGTCCACCTTGTGGGGCATTAGCGATTCGTTGCGACGGCTACGAGTCGGTTGTGAGGTCAGTTTGGAGTTGGCAGACAACGACAAATTTAGGGGACATATTATTGATCCCAATAACAAAATGATGCGGTCTATCCATTCACACAGCCTCGCGCTGGAGCCACCGGCGGCGGCTCAACCTTTTTAGTTAGGCGGCAGCACACGCTATGAATTATCGAACATTCTTCATTACGGCATTCGTGGCAGTCGCTTTGTGCGGGTGCGCGAGCTACACGCGAGTTGGCTCGGAGACCTTGCCGCCGATTCTTGTTCCGTCACAGCAAACAGTCACTTCAGGAGACCGAGTGATTACTTTGCCCGCAGGCACATACTCGGCGCATTTCCAAGATGCAGACGGATTTTATTATCTCGCACCCGGCGCGATGGTGCAGTCTGCGCCTTCCGCTTTTGATTTGCGCGGAGGACTCTTCATTCCAAATCATAAGGCAAAAGACCAGCGGCAGGCAGTTTGGCTGTATGGAGCATTTAGCGAGCTATCTCATCTTTCGACACCGATGACGATTCTCAAGCTGAACGAGCGGGTTGACTTTGGCGTGAGAGCCGACCAATTTTTGCGACAATGAATCACCAGTCGGCTAATCAGTCACCGGCGCCAATCGTCGTTGGCGCTAGCAGTTGGCGTCCCCGACGCTACCACGAGTTTGTGACCCAACATGAAACGATCGCTGTCGCGGTTCACGCCACGAGTCGGCGGCATCTAAGTTTTCTGCGTTAGGCCCACTCTGCCCATGAAAACACGCACATGGATTTGCATTCTCGGACTACTGGTTATTGTGGCCTTGGGAGTCTGGCAAGGTTTGACCGGAGATACGCTTTACCATCAGACACGGAATATGGATCGTGCCAGAGAGTTTGTGCCAGTGATTCGCGCCAAACTTGATGGAGAGTTTCGCCAGATTCGCGTGCATGAGTTTACCGCCGCCGGAGGTTCGTTGCTGGTTAGTGGTGAGGTGGCGACACAGAAGGATGTTGACCGAGTTCGAGAGATTGTTGAACACACACAGCCACCGGTTGAGGTGGTTTATCAGGTGATACCTACGAACGATTTCAGATGATAAGCCATGGACAAACAGACGCCGAAGCCAACCGCCGTTGGCGCAGTTCTCGTCGCGAGTCGGCAGCGGCTCAACTTTTTTAGGCGGCATCGCGCAAGGACATTATGCGACTATTAAAGTTCACAAATCTGGCCTTGATCGCTTTTTGTTTGTTTGCAGCTGCGTGCCGCGGTTTCTATTTTTGTAATAAAGGTAAGGTGTCGGTTGAGGAAGTCCTTAAGATGAAGTCGTTCGTTGCCACTGTTGAGGCAATTGATGTTCAGGAGGTTCCTGGTTTTAAGCCTCTTTTTCCACCCGATGTAACCATTATATTGCTGCAGCACGGCACTGGCGACCGTTTTTTACTCTACGTTCCTGCATCAAACAAATTTGGGCGAGAGCTCGCTGATTTTCTTCACGAAGGCGAAAGCTATATGTTTCCGCAAGTTATTACAAACTTGATGACTGTCCAGCACGCAAATGTTCTTAAATAGAAGGATAACCACGATGCCTAACTCGCGTTGTAGCCAACTGCCGTTGGCGCGGTTCCCGCCGCGAGTCGGCGGTGGCGCAGCGCTGGTTAAAAATCCTGTGGAAGATGTGGCAGACGCACACGCCGTATGATCCAGAATATCACGCCCGCAACCAACAACGCCACGGTTCCTGGGTGTTGCAACTCAACCCGAAAACCACTTAACTAATCCGGTTAACAAAAAACTGAATTATGAAGTTTACAACACAGAGAACTTCTCAGCTTTTTTCGTTAGGCCACTTCGCCATGCACAGATTTATCGCCATTATCGCTCTCGCAGTTTTCGCGGCAGGTTGCCGCTCTGTTGATGTCGCATCGCAGCGTCCTGGTCCGCCACCGAAGTGTGAAGTTCATGACACACAGATGCAGTCAGAGTGGATTGAGATTTCGTCAGGCGAGATGGTTTACTTGATCGGTTCCGGATATTCAGATGCGCTAAAGCAGCAGTTTCCCAATCACGGAGGAGTCGTCCTAAGTGGTGAGCGACATTTCCGTCAGCCGTTTGCGCGCCGTGTCCGCGATTTCGTTTGCTCGGATTGCACGCGCGCCTACGAGGCGTATTGGAAGGAGCATGGACACAAATGACGTGGCCTAACCAAGCGCTGCAGCCAACGCCGGGGAGCGGCTTGAGTTCCGCTGCGCGGTTCACCGCCACTGACCCGGCGTGGCTGAGCTTGGGTCGTTAGGCCACAAGTTACCATGAGCATTCTCTCTGGATTTTTAGTTGTCGTAGTAGGCATCGAAGCTTTTGTGTTTGCCAGCCCACCAGACTTGCCGACTTGGGGTTTGGCTGTTGCAGGCGTCGGCTTTTTGAAAGAGTCACGCGGAAGCAAGCGCATTGGAGTTTTTGTTTTACTTGGTGCTGGTAGCTTGATTTGCGCCGTTGGTTTGTTGCGAGCGTTCCACATTTTTTGAGTTATGACGTTTTTGTGGCCTAACCAGATTAGATGAGAAGGCAGACCACTGACGCCAGGGTGCGTTGGTGCTAAAGTCTGCCTATGAAAACCACCACTAATAAAACCAGTCCTACTCCGTCCGTCGTTACCACCTCCACGCCTGCTGCCGTCAGCGGGTTCACCCTCGGCCTTGATCTTGGTGATCGGGCACATCACGTCTGCGTCCTCGATGCCGCTGGTCAGATGGTGCGTGAGGCATCGTTACCTAATACCCGCCCCGCCCTCACCCAGTTGCTCGCGGATTTTCCCCGCAGCACCGAGGGGTTATCGGCTGCGGCACCGTCAAAATCTCCGGGCGCAACGGGCCGTTGCCTTGGTTCGCCAGTCGTTTATTGAACCGCGTCTTTTTGCGGCTGCAAGGGCAGGCGGAGGGTGAAGACGTTGCCGCTGTCCGCGGCGCTGGCCACTTCAATCGTCCCGCCGTGATGGTGCACGATGAAGAGGCAGA
>JBAXIY010000208.1:0-3865 GCA_037138135.1 Verrucomicrobiia bacterium | reverse complement strand
TCCATCCCCGTCGGCCCGGTCAACCTCACCATTCTCAACGAAGGCGCGCAACGCGGCTTTCTCTGGGCGCTGCTCATCGGCCTCGGCGCGTCGGCGATGGAAACAATTTATTGCGCGTTTTCGTTCACCGGTTTTTCCACGCTGCTCGACCACGGCATCGTCAAGGCTTGTATGCAGGTGGGCGGATTTGTGTTTATTCTCTACCTCGGGTTCAAGTTTTTACTGGCCACGAGCATCACTGTGCCGACTAAACTGGATGCCGCCTCAGAAAAAATCGAGACGCGCATCGAGCAGAAATTTCATCCGCATTCGGCCTTTATGACCGGCTTCACGCGTGTGCTCGGCAATCTCGGCGTGCTGCTCTTCTGGATCGTGCTCGCCGCGAACCTCATGGGACACGACTGGGTGGACGCCGATTCTTTTCCCGCCAAGGCCGCGTGCGTCGGCGGCGTGGCGCTCGGCACGAACACATGGTTCGCCGCCTTGAGCTTTGGTGTGTCGCGCAGTCACGGGCGGCTGGGTGAGAAAACCCTGTTGCGCCTGCAACATTTTTCCGGCATCTGCCTCATTATTTTTGGACTCATTGATGGCACGCGCATCGTGTGGCAACTGGCCAAACACAAAATTTAATTTATGCTTAAAGCTGGAATCGTCGGACTCCCCAACGTGGGCAAATCAACATTGTTCAACGCCGTCACGCGCACGCGCAAAGCTGAAGCCGCGAACTATCCGTTCTGCACCATCGACCCCAACGTCGGCATCGTCACCGTGCCGGACGCAAGGTTGCAAGTGCTGCAAAACATCGCCAAGACCGGCGTAGTGATTCCCGCTGCGATTGAATTCGTGGACATCGCCGGCCTCGTCAAAGGCGCGTCACAAGGCGAGGGTCTCGGCAATAAATTTCTCACGCACATCCGCGAAGTCGATGCCATCGTTCAAGTGGTTCGCTGCTTCGAGGACGCCGACATTCATCATGTCGCGGGCAGTGTGGATCCCGTGCGCGACATCGAAGTCATCACCACTGAACTCGTGCTTTCCGATTTGGAAGCTGTGCAGAAACGCCTGACCAGCGTTGCCAAGGATGCCAAGCGTGGTGACAAGGAAGCGCTTGCGCAGGAAAATGTGCTGAAGAAAATCGAACCGCATCTCAACGCCGGCAAACCTGCACTCACGCTCGAACTCACGCCCGAAGAAAAAGCTATTTCCCGTTTGTTCTGGTTGATGACCGACAAGCCAACCATTTTCGCCTGCAATGTGAAGGAAAGCGATTTGGCGACTGCTGACCAAAATCCGTTTGTCCTCAAAGTTCGCGAATACACCAAGAACCATTTTGCCTGCGAAGCCGTCGTCATCAGCGCGCAGATTGAAAGCGATTTGATTGATTTGTCCGAGGCTGAAGCGAAAGAATTTCTGAAGGAACTTGGTGTCAGTGAATCCGGCGTCGGCGCGCTCATTCGTGCGACGTATCACTTGCTCGGCTTGCGAACGTATTTTACGGCGGGTGAAAAAGAAGTGCGCGCGTGGACGATTCACGTTGGCGACACCGCGCCCAAGGCGGCCGGGGTGATTCATTCTGATTTTGAACGCGGCTTCATCAAGGCCGAAACCGTTGCCTACGCCGATTTGGTGAACTGCGGTTCCGTCGCCGCCGCGCGTGAAAAAGGTCTCTACCGCATGGAAGGCAAAGAATACGTCGTCAAAGATGGCGATGTGTTGCTGTTCAAGTTTAACGTGTGATTTGTTGTAAACTAAAAAGGCCACAGAGCAAGACTCTGTGGCCTTTTCGTTACTATCGTAGAATCATTGCGCAAAAAACTTCTGGATCTCCTTGATGACTTCGATGAAGACATCCACCTCGGACTTGGTGTTGTAGAAATAAAAACTCGCGCGCGCGGTGGATTCCACGCCGAGCTTGTGCATCAACGGTTGCGTGCAATGATGGCCGCCGCGCAAAGCCACGCCGCCTTGATCTGCCAGCGTCACCACGTCATGCGCATGCACATCCTTGAGTAAAAAGCTCACCAGCCCGGCGCGATTTTGTTTTGGGCCGAAGATGCGAATTTTGTTCAGTGCGGAAAGTTTTTCCGCCGCGTAGTTGGCAAGTTCCTGATCATGCTGCCAGATGTTTTCGCGGCCGATGGCGTCAAGATAATCCATCGCGGCGTGCAATCCGATGGGGCCGGAAATGTCCGGCGTGCCCGCCTCGAACCGGTGCGGCGCGTGCTTAAATTCTGTTTTCTGGTAGCCGACGCTCAAAATCATTTCGCCGCCACCCTGATACGGCGGCATCGTTTCCAGAATTTCCGTGCGCCCGTAAAGTGCGCCGATGCCGGTCGGCCCGCAAATCTTGTGGCCGCTGAACGCGAAGAAATCGCAGCCGATAGCTTGCACGTCCACGGGTAGATGACCGGCGCTCTGCGCGCCATCCACGAGCGTGACAATGCCCAGTTTGCGCGCGCGGGCGCACAGTTCTTCCACGGGATTCACCGTGCCCATGGAGTTCGAGATGTGAACCATCGAAAGCAGTTTCACCGACGAGGTGAGCAACAAATCCAATTTCGACAAATCCAAAACACCATCGTCGCCGGTGACGGGAATGTAGGCGATCTTCGCGCCGGTCTTCTGCGCGAGCATCTGCCAGGGAACAAGATTGCTGTGATGCTCCAGTTCGGTGAGCAAAATCACATCGCCAGCTTTGAGATGCTTCACACCCCAAGTGGCGGCGACCAGATTTATGCTTTCCGTCGTGCCGCGCGTCCAGATGATTTCATCGGCGGACTTGGCGTTGATAAATTTCGCGGTGCGCGTGCGTGCGGCTTCAAGCGCATTCGTGGCGCGGTTGCTCAACTCATGGATGCCGCGATGGACATTGGCGTTGTCGTGTTCGTAATAATGCACGAGTGCGTCAATCACCATGCGCGGCTTCTGCGACGTGGCGGCATTGTCGAAATAAACCAGTGGCTTACCGTGGACGTTCTGGTTCAGAATCGGAAAATCCGCGCGCAGCTTTGACCAATCAATGTTTTTCACGTTGCTCATTCAAAAATACCGACCGCACATTAGCACACATGGACGATGATAAAACTAATTTTTAGGGACGATGAGTGGCGGTTGAAACTTAAATGCCGTCCAGATAGCTTTGCAGTAAAATTGCCGCCGCCATCTTGTCCACCTTCTCCTTGCGTTGATCCCGCCGCACGCCGCCTTGGATCAAAATCTTATTCGCCTGCGAACTCGTTAGGCGTTCGTCCCACAACTTGATGGGCACGGTGATGGCCGTTTTCAGAACGCCCACAAAGGTCTGCACTTTTTCCGCCGCCGGGCCGTAGCTGCCGTCCATGTTGCGCGGATTGCCAATAAGGATGAGATCGACCTCCTTCTCGACGAGAAGCTTCTTGAGCCGTTCCAGAAACGCCGCGAATGGCTCGGCGAGAATGTATTCCAGCGGCAGCGCGATGGTCTTGGTTTCATCGCTGACGGCAACGCCGATGCGCTTGGTTCCGTGGTCAAGGGCGAGAATTCTCATGGCGGCGACAATGTGGCAAACTTTTGACACGAATTACACTAATTTTCACGGATTGAATTCGTGACAATTCGTGAAATTCGTGTCTAATTTTTTCGCACATGATTGAGTATCAGAATTTACTTCGGCACGTCCTTGACCACGGCAAGTTCAAGGCCGACCGCACCGGCACCGGCACCTATTCCGTCTTCGGCGCGCAGGCGCGGTTTAATTTGCGACAGAATTTCCCTGTCCTCACCACCAAGAAACTCCACCTCAAGTCCATCATCTACGAACTGCTCTGGTTTCTGCGCGGCGAGACGAACGTCCGCTGGCTCCAGGAACGCGGCGTGTCCATCTGGG
>JBAXIY010000207.1:0-3868 GCA_037138135.1 Verrucomicrobiia bacterium | reverse complement strand
ATCCCGTCATCACGATGGGCGAGGCGACCAACGGCTGGACGCGCGATAATTTGCTTGGACAAAATCCGTCGCCGCAATTGATCGCTGAACTTTCCACCGAGGGTCATGTCACCGCGAACACGCCGCCGTGTTTTATCTGGCACACGCACGCCGACCCTGTCGTGCCGGTGGCGAATCCGCTGCTGTTCGTCAACGCGCTGCATCGCGCGGGCGTGCCCTTTGAATTTCATGTCTATCAGGACGGCCAACATGGCTTGGGCATGTTGGATGGCGTCCCGTGGGTGGACGATTGCATGCGCTGGCTCAAAAACCGTTTGCCAACCAACGCCTCTCGATGAGCACGATTGAAAAATACGGAAAATTCCTGACCAGCGAAGGCTGTTTCGAAATCACCGCCGAACCGCCGCGCAAGTGGCGCAACATCCACTACAATCAGTGGGGTGGCGAAGAATACTACGCCGAGGCCACGCACATTGGGGACGGTGCATCGCGTTACCGGGACGCGCGCGGCAACACGGTGAATGTCATCGGCTACGACGCCAAGTATCTCTACCTCCGCGACGACGAGACGAACACAGTTTTCAATCCCGCCGGCATGCCCGTCGCCACGGATGTCGCCGACCGCGTCATCCGCATTTATCCATCGCAAACCGAAATCGCCTCAAGCTGCGCCGGCCTGCGCGTAACCCAGCGCATTTTCGTGCCGCGCACCGAATGTCTGGAAGCGTGGACGCTGAAGATTGAAAACGAGACTGACCGGCCGCGCCGCATTTCCGTTTTTGCCTACGCCTCCTTTGCGCTCACGGGCAATGACCACGAGGGACGCGGCTTTTGGCCGGACAAGTATTCGGAAGTGCACAAGAATCTCGGTGGCGTTCTCATCATCAATCGCGCCCACAAAATGCCGTTGGCGAAGAAAAACGGTTTTCTCGTCGCGCTGAATCATTTCCGCGCCGGCAACGGCTGTCGCGATGATTTCACCCGGGCCGATTACAGTCTGGCCGCGCCGAAAATTCTGTGGGGCTGGAACTGCGACAACAACGCCGGTTATGTCTGGGACACCGCCGCCATCGTGCAATGCACACTCACTATTCCAGCGAACGGAACGGAGCGCGTGGATTTCCTCGCCGGTCCGTGCATCGGCGCAGAAGAAGTGAAAGCGTTGCGCGCCCGTCTTTCCCCAGCAAAGCTAGACGAACTTGCCGCCGAGCAGATGGCCATCGAGCGCCGTCGTGTCGAAGCTTTCACCGTTGATACCGGCGAGGCGAACCGTCAGCGCGACGCGCTGATGAACCTGTTCGTCAAGAAGCAGATTTATTCCTACGCGATGGACAAGGGCGGTGTGCGCGACAATCTGCAGAACGCCAATGCGCTGGTTTTGTTCGAGCCACAGATGGCGCGGGCGAACATCCTGAAATGTCTCACCGTGCAGAAGCCCGACGGCAGCAGTCTGCACAGTTGGTGGCCGCTCAACCGCCATCAATATTCCGACAAGCCGGCATGGATGCTCCAGACGATTCCTTGGTATGTGCAGGAGACCGGCGATTTCACCATTCTCGACGAGCCTGTGCCGTTCTTTGAATCCGCCGAGACCGGCACGGTGTGGGATCATCTGCAACGTGCCTATCGTTGGTTGAGCGCCGACCTCGGCAAGCGCGGCCTGTGCCGTCAACATTTCGCGGATTGGAACGACGGCCTTGAGCCTTCGGAAAAAACCGGCGAGCGGGAGAGCGTGATGGTCAGCCAGCAACTCTGCGCCGGCTTGCTCGAAACTGCCGCGCTGGCCGAACGACGTAATGACACTGCCAGCGCCGATGAATGTCTGCGTCTCCATCGCGAAATGGCCGAACGCATCAACCGCGCGGCGTGGGATGGTGCATGGTTCACGCGGACGATTTGCGAAGACGGTTACGCGCTGGGTTCGGGCAAGAATGCCGAGGCGAAGATTTTCATCAACACCCAGAGCTGGGCGGTGCTGGGTCGCGTGGCCGACGAGTCACGCCTACGCCGGTGCATGGCGTCAGTGGACGAATTTCTGACCAAGCCCGAAGGTTATCCCATCTGCGATCCTGCCTGTTCCACCTTTGACGAACGCATCGGACGCTTCACGACGGTGATGCCGCAGGACACCGTAAACGGCGGCTGCTACAATCACGCCGCCGGCTTCAAATGCGTCGCCGACTGCCTGCTCGGGCGCGCGGAGGAGGCCTGGGAAACTTTTATCAAGGTCGCTCCGGATGGCCCGCACTTGCCCGTCAGCGTTTCCGGCGCTGAACCGTTTTCATTCATCAATCATTACTCGCGCGTGCCGTCGGGCTTTGGGAAAGGCGGCTATCCGTGGCGCACCGGCACGGCGGCGTGGTTCACGGTGGCGCTGCTGGAATACATCCTCGGCGCGCGCCGTGGTTATGACGGGCTGATCATCTCACCGTGCCTGAGCAAAACCGTGCCGCACGCGAAGCTGCGCCGCCAGTTTCGCGGCGCGACATTTGACATCACGCTCGACAACACCGCCGGGCGCTGCGTCGGCACTCGCCGCATCCTCGTGGATGGAAAGTTGATCGCAGGAAACACACTGCCGCTCTTCACCAGCGGCACGCACCAAGTGGAGGTAGAGATTTAATCCGTAAAACCGAGCGTCGCCGGACCGCGACGCGTTAGGGTTAAAAACGCCCAAGATATTATACGAATCATAAAACAATGCAGCGGCAAGGAAGAATTAGAAACCTTGAAGGCTGTTTGGATTTTTAGACCTGGACATGAAGACAAAAACGACCGCCGAGCAATCCTATCAAATCGCCCGCGAACGCTTCGCCGCCTGTGGCGTGAATGCCGAAGCCGCTTTGCGTCAGTTGGATCAGATTCCCGTCTCGCTGCACTGCTGGCAGGGCGATGATGTGGGTGGCTTTGAAAAGCGCGCCGAAGCTGGCGCGGGCAACGGCTGTCTGGCCACCGGCAATTATCCCGGCAAGGCCCGCACGCCGGAACAGCTGCGCGCGGATTTGGAAATAGCCTCTTCGCTCATTCCCGGTCCATTGCGGCTGAATCTGCACGCCAGTTACGCCACCGACGGCAATCCCATGCCGGACCGCGACGCGCTGACGGTGGACAATTTTTCGTCGTGGGTGGATTGGGCCGCCAGAAAAAAGTGGGGCATTGATTTCAACCCGACTTGCTTCAGCCATCCTCTCGCGGCGGACGGTTTCACACTCGCGCATCCCGACCCGGCGGTGAGGAATTTCTGGATCGCCCATTGCATTGCCTGCCGGCGCATCGGTGCGGCCATCGGCAAAAAGCTTCAGAACCCGGTCGTCACCAACCTCTGGATTCCCGATGGCTACAAGGACACGCCGGCGGATCGCCTCGCCCCGCGCGAGCGGCTCATGGAATCGCTGGATGCCATTTTCGCCGCGAAAGTGTCGCGTGACTGGAACATTGACACGGTCGAGGCCAAGCTGTTTGGCATCGGCGTGGAAAGTTACACGGCGGGTTCGCATGAATTTTATCTCGGTTATGCCGCCTCACGCAAAGTCGGACTTTGCCTAGACGCCGGCCATTTTCATCCGACCGAATCCGTTGCCGACAAGATTTCCTCAGCGCTGTTGTTCGTGCCGCATCTCTTGCTGCATGTCAGCCGCGGCGTGCGTTGGGACAGTGATCATGTGGTGACGCTGGATGATGTGACGAGCGCCATCCTGGAAGAAGCCGTTTGCGTGGCGCAGCGCGAACGCATCCATGTAGGGCTGGATTTCTTTGACGCCTCGATCAATCGGATTGCCGCCTGGGTCATCGGGACACGCAACGCGAAGAAGGCGCTGCTGCGCGGCTCGCTCCAGCCGGTGAAGACGTTTAGGGCTGCCGAGGCGGC
>JBAXIY010000206.1:0-3889 GCA_037138135.1 Verrucomicrobiia bacterium | reverse complement strand
CGCTGAAAGTGCGCGTTGAAAGCACCACGCCCATCGTCGCGGTTGCCGCGCCGGTGGCCGAAGAAAAGCCCCGCACCGAGAAGCGCGGTCATCGCGGCGACATCATCGCCCCGACCGAAGCCGAGCTGAAGGCGAAGGCTGAGAAAAAGTCTAAAACCGACAAGAAGGCCAAGGCGGAATAATCCTTTAGTCATCTCAATCTCAAAGCCGTCCGAAAATTTCGGGCGGCTTTTTTGTTTTGTCCGTTTGCCATTAACTTTTTTTCAAAAAATTATTTGACCGCCATTTAAAACCTTGTCATAAACAAATCGGTCATGGGAACGGCGGTTAAAAGTTGGGTGGTTACGGGTGGAACCGGTGAATTAGTTGTGCGAACTGGCTCCCAAGGTGACTTGGCGTCTCATCCAGCCGTCCTGACCGCGACCACTTTCCCGCAGATTTTCTCCATCGGAATTCAGACCCGCACCACCGGCAGCGAAACCGGCACCATTGCCACCGTAGCCGCCACCAATTCCGTCCTGACCGGCACAAATTTTTCTGAAACCGGCACCACTTTCAGTTTGACCGGCACCATTTCAAGCGTAACCCGCACAATTAATTTCTTAACCGCAACCACTTTTGCCGCAACCAGCACGATTTTAGCCAAGCCGACACCATTTCAGGCTAACCCGCACCATTTTAGCCTAACTCCCATTTCCTATCTGCTAACTCCTAACACTTAACATCTAACTCCTAAAATTATATGGCTGACACCACACCGACCCCAACTCCGACTCCCGCACCTGCGCCCAAAACCAAAGTCCAGCGTCGCGATACCAATCAGGAAATCGTGGACGAACTGGCCAATGCCAAAGCCGTGGCCGCCGCCGCCGTGGATCCCGCCAATGCCCCCAGCCTCGCCGAGGTGGAATTGGATGCCACGTTGCCGTCCCAAATCATCGCCCTCGCCGCGAAAATCACCGGCGACCTTGCCAAATTGAAGACCGCGCGTGTGGCCAGGAAGATGGCTACCGCGCAGGAAACCGCCGCGCGCGACGCCCTCATTGCCGTGTTGCAACCCATTCAGGTCGCCGCCCGGCGCAAGTTCAAGGGCCCCGACGCCACCCAGCGCGAAGCCTATTATATTGGTGCCAATTTAAGCGCGCAAAGTCTGGACGATGTGTTGATTGCCGCCGGCAACGTCATTGCCCGCCTCACGCCCGGCGAAAATAACGCGCCGCCCCAAGACGTGTTGCCCGGCATCAAGGCCAACGGCGCCATCAAAGATTTGGCCGATGCCATTGCCGAATACACGGACGACAATGCCGAACAGGGCGACCAGCAAAAGAAATCCAGCGGCACCCTCGAAGCGATTTGGGCGGACGTGGCCGTGCTGGCCGGACTGCGCCGCGACGTGCAACTCGCCGCTGACCAGGCGTGGCCGTGGCGCAAAGCCGGCGTGGCGACGATTCGCAAAACCTTCCTGTTGCCCGCCAACCAGCCGTTGAAGGATTGAGCCGGGAAATAATTTTTGCCGCCAGTCATAACCAAAGGAAATGGAGAGGACATCGTAAGTCTGGATGAGGCGTGGCGGCAAAACGGTTGAAGCGCCTCATCCTCTTTCCAAACGCTGCGGGCGACAGTGTTAATGTCCTCATCGCCCAAATCTTTTCTCGTCGCCGGACGTTGGATTTGATAAATCCTCCGCGTGAACCAACTCCGGTTCGGCGATGATTGCGAAACGAACGTCTTTGAAAATAGCCCAGCCATTTATGGTTGGGTAAAGTGGCCAACAAACCAAATCAGTCCCGTCAGGGACGAAAGAAATGTTCTGCCGTCCCTAGCGGGACTTTGTAATTTGAATTGCGTTGTTCCCAGCCATAAATGGCTGGGCTATTTTCATGAAATCATTCACGCGTCCAAATAAAATGGCTGGGCTATTTTCGAGGACATCAACCGAACATTGATTTAGAAGCCCGTGTCATTATTTTGAAACGACCATGCACTCATTTAACTCCTGCCTGATGCATTGCGTGTTTTCCACCTCGGAGCGGCGTCCGTGGCTCACGCCGGCCATCCGCGAACGGCTCTGGCCGTATCTCGGCGGCATCGCGCGGGAGAATGACATGAAGGCGCTCGCCATTGGCGGCGTGGCGGATCATGTGCATTTGCTTTTGAGCCTACCGGCCACGTTGTCCGTTTCCAAGGCGATGCAATTGTTGAAAGGCAATTCGTCGAAATGGTTGCGCGAGACATTTCCCGAACTCCGGCCACAAGGTTTTGCATGGCAGGAAGGATTTGGTGCATTCAGCATCGGCGTGTCGGGCGTGGAAGATACGATTCATTACATCCAGACGCAGGAGGAACATCACCGGAAGAAAAGTTTCCGCGAGGAGTTGGAAGTTTTTTTGAAAAAACATGGGTATGATTACAAGAGCGAGATGGTCTGACACCGGCGACGATGCTTTGAAAATAGCCCAGCCATTGATGGCTGGGTAAAGTGGCCAACAAACCAAATCAGTCCCGTTAGGGACGAAAGATACTTGCGGACGGGCAAGGGACAAATTGTGGTTTGACCGGGAATGGAAAAAATGAGCCAATGGAGCATCAGAATATGAAAACTGGGCGCAACTTAATTTGGATTTGGCTGCTGATGGCGATGATATTGCTGCCCGCCGTGGCGCAGGCGCAACTCTCCTTCACGACCAATAGCGGAGCTATCACCATCACCGGATACAATACCAATGGCGGTCTTAACGTGGTCATTCCCGCCACCACCAACGGCTACCCCGTCACCAGCATCGGGAATGATGCGTTTGAATACTCCACCATTACGAACGTGACCATTCCCAACAGCGTCACCAATATCGGGTTTCAGGCATTTCTTTTCTGCTTCAGCCTGACGGGCATAATCATTCCCAACAGCGTCACCAGCCTCGGGGATGAGGCGTTTTACGATTGCTACAAACTGACGAGTGTGACCCTCGGCAACAACGTCACCCATATCGGGAGTGAGGCGTTTTCCTTCACCAGCCTGACGAGCGTGACTATCCCCAACAGCGTCACCAGCCTCGGGGTAGATACGTTTACCCTTTGCAGCGGCCTGACGAATGTGACAATCGGCAACGGCGTCACCAACATCCCAGATAGTGCGTTTGAGGGTTGCGGCCTGACGAAAGTGACCATTCCCAACCGCGTGGCCAGCATCGGGCAATGGGCTTTTTCCGGCTGCACCAACCTCACGGGCGTGACCCTCGGCAACGGCGTCACTAGCATCGGAAGTTACGCATTCAATAGATGCCAAGCCTTGACCGGTGTTTATTTCCAAGGTAATTCGCCCACTCCTGCCAACGATATGTCCGTCTTCGGGAAGAGCGGTATTTTAACCGTATTTGACACCAACGCCATCGCCTATTGTTTGGCGGGAGCCACCGGCTGGGGCGCAACCTTTGATGGCATACCTGTCGTGCTTTGGAACCCGCAGGCGCAAACGGGCAATGGCAGCTTCGGGGTGCAGTCGAATCAATTTTGCTTCAACCTCACCGGCAGCAGCAATCTGGTCATCGTGGTGGAAGCTGCCACGAACTTGACCAACCCCGTCTGGTCGCCGGTGTCCACCAACACGCTCACGGGTGGCACTTCCTATTTCAGAGATCCGCAGTGGACGAATTATCCCGGTCGCTTCTACCGCCTCCGCTCGCCGTGAGGGTGAATTGAGACACGGATTTCACGGATGGGCACGGATAGAAGTCCAATTGCGCCAGCCGCCATTTCCAATCCGTGAGCATCCGTGGAATCCGTGTCAAAACTTTGGGACGGGATGTTTGCGCGGTCGAGGCAAGGGAAACGGCGCGGTGATAAACCTTGCCTTTGGCGGCTGATTTCTTAAAGTGTTCGACCGTTTTTTAAT
>JBAXIY010000205.1:0-3976 GCA_037138135.1 Verrucomicrobiia bacterium | reverse complement strand
TTTTCAAAAATTCCGCGCTGCGCCCGAACCGATCCAGATGTTGGGCCAAGCGGAAGGGTTTGCCGTTCGCCACGCGCACCGTTTCGAACAGTCCATCGCCCAGCAGCAGGCCACGGTCGCTCAAAGGCACGACCGCATCTGCTTCTGGCAAATATTTTCCGTTGAGAAAGACAATCATGAAAAATAGTTCCCTAATGGTTTCAATCAGCCGCCACTGGCATTGCTGAACGGTTTAAATTCAGCGCCGCCAGAAAACCCGCCGCTTTTGCGAGGGTTTCCTCGTATTCCGCGACTGGATCGGAGTCGGCCACGATGCCGGCACCGACATTGAAATGTATTTTTCCATCCGCGCACACCGCTGTGCGAATAGCGATGCTCAACTGGCTTTCACGATTGAAGCCGAGGTAGCCGATGGCGCCGCAGTATGGACCACGAGAAATCGGCTCAAGTTCGTCAATAATTTCCATCGCCCGATATTTCGGCGCACCGGTGATACTACCGCCGGGAAAGCATGACGCAAACGCGGCGAAATGCGTGACGTCGTTTCGCAACCGGCCTTCGACGGTGGCAACGAGATGCTGCACTTGCGCAAATTTTTCCAGCTTGGCTAGCTCCGGCACTTGCACCGAGCCGTATTCGCAGACTCGGCCCAGATCGTTTCGCAACAGGTCGGTGATCATCACCAGTTCGGCGAGTTCCTTGGCGCTGGTCTGAAGTTCGTAGGCGAGCTGCGCGTCACGCGTCGCATCGGCCGCGCGCGGGCGCGTGCCTTTAATCGGGCGCGTGACGATGTGCGAACCGCTCAAACGCAAAAATTGTTCCGGCGAAGACGACGCGAGTTGGAATTCACCGCAGTCGAGAAACGCAGAGAACGGCGCGGGGGAAACGGCGCTTAGTTTTTCAAACATTTCCCAGCCATTGAAATTGCCTTGCGCCGTCAGCCGCTGCGAAAGGTTGACCTGATAGATGTCGCCGGCGCGGATGTATTGCTGGGCGCATTCGACGGCAGCGATGAAATTGGCGCGCTCTAAATTGGAAGCAATTTTCGCCACAGAGTCACTGAGACGCAGAGAATTGAATTTATTTATTTCCTCTGTGTCTCTGTGCCTCTGTGGCAATTCTTGTCCGGTAATTTTTGAGATCCAGAAGTCCAATTGCTCTTTCGCGCGTGATTCTGTGCGCGAGCCATCCACATTCAAACCGGTGGAAACGACGCAAACCTTACCCAGACGATGATCGAAGACAACCAGACTATCGTAAAAACCGACGTGGCAGTCGGGCAATTCCAGATCGTTGACGGCGCGGCGCGGGAGTTTCGGCTCGGTAAAGTTTTTCAGGTCGTAGCCCCAGCAGCCGAACGCGCCGCCGAGCGGAAAGGGCGAATCAATTTCATCGAGCAATTCGTAGCGCGCCATGAGCGCATCAAGCAGATGCCACGGATTGCCGAATTGCGTTTGGCAGATGGGAGATTCCAGATGGGAAATGTTGATTTCGCAGCGCGAGCCGAAGCTGCGAAAAGTGAGAAACGGATTCGCCGCGACAAACGAGTAACGCGCGGCTGGCGAATCAAACTGCGTGGGGCGCAACAATACCAGCCGCGAGCCGGAACCTGCGTCCCGCAATTGCTCGACGAGTGTCTCGGGCGTGTGCGCGGTCGGGATTTCATGAATCAGCGGGCGCATTAAACTTGATGTTCGACCTTGATGGTCAAGCCTGGTTTGACGCCGGCGAGAGCGGGCAGGACGTGGTTCAGAACCTGTTCAGCGGTCATCCGAAACGTTCGGCCACGCGCGGAAATTTTCAACCAACCGGTTTGGTCGCGGTAATAGCGTTCGGTGAAATTTTTTGTGCCCATCAAAATGACATAGCTGTCGTTGGTCAGTTTCATGTGGAAATCCGGCGCGGTTCACGCAAACGCGACCGGCAACGCTCCCGGCGGGCCGACGCGGCGTTCGTAGTCGCGGATGATCTGGATGACTTCATCCACATCGTCCGTGATTTTGACGAGGTCGAGGTCGCTGGGACTGATGAGGTTTTCCTTTTCAATCCGCAATTTCATCCACGCGAACAGGCCTTTCCAATGTTCCTTGCCGAACAGGATGATCGGGAATTGCGGGATGCGCTGCGTCTGCACGAGCGTCAGCACTTCAAACAATTCATCCAGCGTGCCGAAGCCGCCGGGCATATAAACAAAGCCGAGGCTGTATTTTACGAAACAGACTTTGCGCGCAAAAAAGTAATGAAAGTGAACCGGCACGTTGGCGAATTTATTACCCGCCTGCTCGAACGGCAGTTCGATGTTGAGGCCGACCGATTTGCCGCCCGCGTGCGAGGCGCCTTTGTTGGCCGCCTCCATGATGCCCGGACCACCGCCGGTGACGACGGCGAGATTGTGTTTGGCGAGACCCTTGGCGATGTCCTGCGCGGCGCGATAATACTTATCGCTCGGCTTCGTCCGCGCCGAACCGAAGATGGTCACGGCGGGGCCGACTTGCGACATCGTGTGAAACGAGTCCACGAACTCGGCCATGATACGGAAAATCCGCCACGGATCTTCGTGAATGTAGGGAGTGCTTTCGCTCATGGCCTGAACATAATCCCGCCGCAAAAATGAAACAAGCCGGAGAATCCGAAAATTCTCCAGCTTGCTGGTTCCGCCTGCCACTCATTTCGTCGGCGGCTTGGCCTTGCGCACCGGCCGCTTGTATTCCGACTTCTTTTTCAGGCCCACGGACTGCACCTGATCCGAATCCGAACCATACTGCGCCGCCACCTGTTTCTTCGCCTCCAACACCGCGTTATGAAACGCCCATTCCTTCGCGTTCGCCCCATCGCGCGCCGCGTCATACTCCGCCTTCTTCTGCACCTCCAACGCTTGCGCCGTGGTCATCGCCGTCTGCGCCGACTGCAAGTTCGCCAGCGAATACAGCCCATTCGACGGCGTGTAAGCCGGCACCAGCGTTACCAACGCCGCCACCACGTCTTTGTCCTCCTGCACAATGGCAGGCTTCAACCGTTTATTTTGATCTTTTGCCATAACTATTTGTGATTGCTGATTATTTTCTGGAACAACCGGGCCAACCCCAGTCAGCCCCGGCGCCAACCCAAAGACCCCGTTCAGCCCGGCGAATCCTCAAGCCAGCACCTCCTTTTTACCACAACCCACAAAACCCCGTCAATTCCCTGATTTCATTGAAAACCAAGCCCTTACGATGAATAGCGACCTTAATCCTCACCCCCGAGGATAAAGGACGCTGGCGAGCGCACTAAGGACGCTGACGTGAGGATTAAGGACGCTGCCCAGCGCACTAAGGACGCTGGCATGAGGATAAAGGACGCTTGGCCGCGCACAAAGGACGCTGGCGTGAGGATCAAGCACGCTGACGAGCGGATTAAGGACGCCGCCCCGCGCTCAAGCCGCTTTGACCAGCGATTGGCGCAACGCCGTCAGCACCCGCGTCAGCGAGAGCCGGTAACCAAGGTAGGGCGCACGTTCGGGGATCATCTGCCGATAAAATGGTATTCGACATCCACTTGCGTTCGGAATAGTTTTTCCGAACAACCTAGATAGGCCACAAACCAAACCAAACCAAACAATTTGGCCGACCTAGATGTTAGGCGGCATTGAGCGTTATGAAGAAGTTCAAGCGACATTTGATATTCGCACTTTGCTTTGCGACTATTGTGACGCTTTGTTATGGATTTTTCATGTATGGTTGTCAGCCATCAGCAGCGACAGGCAGAGTGCTTGGCTACATTCACATTTTGCCATTTGAGGCGACAATGTTGGTTTTTAGTTTGTTTCACGTCGGCGGCATTTGGGCATATTGGCCGCTGGTGTTTGCACAGTGGTTTTTGACTGGTGTAGTTATCGCTTTGTTGTTTTTTAGATTGAGAGACGATGATGCCACCTAATACGGAGATAGGCTGCAAACATTCCTAACCGCTCGCCCGCCTTGCTCATCGTCCGTTCGTC
>JBAXIY010000204.1:0-3996 GCA_037138135.1 Verrucomicrobiia bacterium | reverse complement strand
AACTGCGTGGCGTTCGGCGTCTCGGCGCTGATCGCGGGCGAGACGTGCAGCAGCCTGTTCCTGCGCCGCACCGTCCGCAACTCGATGGGCGCGCTCTTCAAATTGCCCGTGCTGGAATCAACAAACCTCGTGCAGACGCTGGTAGAATTGCGCGCGCATGGCATCAGGTGCATCGCCGCGCATCCGCGTCCAGATGGAAAGACTTTGTCGCAGGCTGATTTCACCGGCGATTGCTGCGTGGTTTTTGGCAGCGAAGGTCATGGCATTTCCGAAAAAGTTCTCGCCGCGTGCGACGAGGCGGTGACAATTCCGATGTTGAATGAAGTGGATTCGCTGAACGTCAGCGCAGCGGCGGCGGTGATTTTTTACGAAGTGAACCGCCAGCGCGGGAAAGCCTGATTTGCCACCGAGTCACCGAGGCACCGAGTTAAAAGCTTCTGATTGTTTTCTCTGCGCCTCGGTGACTCGGTGGCAAAAGCTTTCCGCAAGATCAGCCGCGCCGGTCGCGGTGAATTTCCTCCAGCCGTTGCACGACACGCGCGGAGAATGGCTGCCAGTCCAGCTCCGTCCGCACTTTCTCGCTCGCGGCACTGCCCCAAGCGCGTCGGTTCGCCGAGGATTCATCAAACCAAGTCAGAACTTTTTCCGCGAAACTCTCCGGGTTCATTTCCGAAAAGCGGATGATGGGATTCCTGCCCCAGTAGCGCATCGTGCCGCGCAATGGCGTGCAGACCATCGGCACGCCCATCGCCGCGTATTCCACGGTCTTGGCCACCATCGTGCACTGTGCGCCAGTCGAGGTCGCATAGGGCACAATGCCGACGGTCGCGTCATGGATTTTTTTTGCGACGTCAGCGTAAGGCACAAAATCGGTGCATTCAATCGCGGCATCGGGAATCCGGCCTTTGAGCATTTCCAGCGTGCGGCGCAGCGCGTCAGTGCGCTTGCCCACAAAACGAAATTTCGTATCCGGCCGCTTCTGAAAAACCTGCGCCAGCGCCGACGCGCCAAACTCGTTGATGTGATGATGATCCAGCGAGCCGTGCATCACAACCAGCGGCGTCGGTGAGGTTTGAAACGTCGGCTGGAACAGTGCGCCGTCGTAACCGTAATAAATCGGCAGGGTCTTTTTTTCAGGATAACCGGCTTGCTGGAACAGGTCGGCGAGTTCGTCGGAAATGGTGAAGATCCCTTCCGCGTGATATTTGATGGGCAGCGACAACTCGAACTTCTTCAACTGATTTACGATCACAGGCGGCGCGAGGTATTTCGGCCAGCTATCAAAGTAGCCGGTGAGGTAATCGAGAAAATTCATCGCCACGGCGCAATCGAGCGGCTGGCGCAGACCGCCAGCGGCGGCGCAGGAAATCGCGTGTTGCGCGAGCAGCACATCGAACTTCACATCACGCGCCGTCTTTTGGACGAGCCGTTTCAGAAAAAACGGATACGCGAGATACTTCAAGTTGCGCAGCGAGGTGTTGCGCCCCATCTGCCACGTCGTGAACGGATGAATCTTGATTTGAAACTTTGCTTCCAGCTCCGCGACGTTGTCGGATTGCGGCGCAAAAACATGGACGCAGTGACCGCGACGAACCATTTCCTCGACGAGATAAATCGCCTGCGATGAGCCGCCGCCGCTGGGCGGATAAAAAGGTTCGTGCGTAAGGATGCCGATATTCATCGAGTTGAAGGGGCAATTTAAGAAATACGCGGCGGTGGCACAAGCGCGCGGATGCAGTCGTTTCAAATTGAAATAAAATTTTGACTCCGTGGGAAGCGGATGTTTTCCTATCCACCTATGCCGAAATCATTGGTCACCGGTGCCGCTGGATTCATTGGCTCGCACGTTTGCGACGAACTTTTGAAAATGGGACATACCGTGGTTGCGCTGGATGATCTTTCGGGCGGATTCCCAGAAAATGTCCCTGCCCGCACGAAGTTCGTCAAAGGCAAGGTCGAGAATAAGACGCTCATCGCCAAGCTGTTCAAGCAGCACAAGTTTGATTACGTATTTCACCTAGCCGCCTACGCCGCCGAGGGCTTGAGCCATTTCATCAAGACTTTCAACTATACGAATAATTTGATCGGCAGCGTGAATCTCATCAACGCAGCGGTCAACGCGGGCACGGTGAAATGCTTTGTGTTCACGTCATCTATCGCAGTGTATGGCCGCAACCAGTTGCCGATGCGCGAAGACCTCGTTCCGCAGCCGGAAGATCCCTACGGCATCGCCAAATACGCGGTGGAACTAGATTTGAAGGAAGCGCACGAAATGTTCGGGCTAAACTCAATTGTGTTCCGCCCGCACAATGTCTATGGCGAACGCCAGAACTTGAGCGATCCGTATCGCAACGTCATCGGCATTTTCATGAAACAGATTCGCAACGGCCAGCCGATGACGATTTTTGGCGACGGCAAGCAAACGCGCGCCTTCAGCTACATCAGCGACGTAGCGCCCATCATCGCGCGCAGCGTGGATCGTCCAAAGTGCTACAATCAGGTTTTCAATGTCGGCGCCGATCACGCCCATTCCGTGCTGGAACTGGCGCGGGAAGTGGCGCAGTGCATGGGTGTGAAACCGGAAGCGCGACATCTGGAGGCGCGCAACGAAGTGGTGAACGCCTATTCCGCGCACGACAAGGCGCAGAAGTTTTTCGGTGATCTGATCGAGGATGTTTCCCTGCATGACGGCCTCGCCCGGATGTCCGAATGGGCCAAAACTGCGAAGCTGCGCAAAACCAAACCCTTTAAGGGTATTGAAGTGGTAAAAAATCTCCCGCCGTCGTGGGCGGCGATGATGAAAAAGTAATTTTTACCGTCACGGCGGCATGCCGCTGACCATGGAAAATGCTTTGACTTGCGGCGCAAAAAAACTAGACTGCGCTTCCGTTTTTTCTGGTTGGGGTCTTAGCTCAGTTGGTAGAGCGTCTGAATGGCATTCAGAAGGTCAGGAGTTCGAGCCTCCTAGGCTCCACCATCCAAAAAAACAGAAATCCCCCCTTGTTTCCACTGTGAAACAAGGGTTTTTCGTTTTTAATGAGAATTTCTTCAGCACGGCTTGCGGCTGAAGCGGGCGGGCGGGAGTTTGTTGAGCCTAGACTTTCGTCAGCTCGACGAAATTTTTCAGCAGTTGTAGGCCGACCTTCTGGCTTTTCTCCGGATGAAATTGCGTGGCGTAAACATTGTCGCGCCAGACGGACGAGGCGAAGTTGTCGCCGTAATCCGTGCGCGTGGCGACGATGCTGGCGTCCACCGGTTGCGGATAAAAGCTGTGCACGAAATAAACGTAGCTGCCTTTCGCGATGCCGCGATAGAGCGGGCAATCGGGTTGCACAATCTCCAGTTGGTTCCAACCGATCTGCGGAATCTTGTGGCCGGGCTTTTCCGTGAAGCGCACCACCTTGCCGGCAAACACACCGAGACCTGCGGCGCAGGAATTAAATTCTTCGCTCTTCTCAAACAGCGCCTGATAACCGACGCAGATGCCGAGGAACGGTTTGCCGGTCTTGATGAAATCCTTGGCGGCTTCGAGCAGATGCTGTTTGCGGAGCGCGTGGATGCAATCGTCGAACGCACCGACGCCGGGCAGCACGAGGCCGCGCGCATCGCCGATTTCTTCGGGATGCTGCACGAGCCGCACATCCGCGCCGACCTTGAGCAGCGACTTGTGGACGCTGCGCAAATTGCCGGAGCCGTAATCGAGGAGAGCAATCACGCGTTTATTTTAGCCACAGATGAAACCTAGATGAAACACAGATTTTGCAGTGAGACATCATTCCGCTTTCGCCAACTCGCGTTCGGTCTTCAAGCGTAACTGCCCGCACGCGGCGTCGATGTCGCCGCCTTTTTCGCGGCGGAGCGTGGCGGTCACATCGAGTTTTTCCAGCGCGGCGAGAAAACGTTCGCAGACTTCTTCGGCGGGGCGCACCCACGGCAAACCCTCGACTTTGTTATACGGAATCAGGTTCACCTTGGCGTAAAGTTTTTTGGCGAGCG
>JBAXIY010000203.1:0-4063 GCA_037138135.1 Verrucomicrobiia bacterium | reverse complement strand
GTTTTCCTCGTTGCCCGCCGCCGCAGTTGAAGTTTAAGATGTCGGCCATGTCTGACTCCATCCGTGCCGACGGGCGCAACGCCAATCAAATCCGCCCGCTCCGCTTTCAAAATCACATCGCTCCTTACGCCGCTGGCTCCACGCTCATCGAATGGGGCAACACGCGCGTCATTTGCGGCGTCTCCATCGAGGAATCTGTCCCGCGCTGGATGAAAGAACAAAAAGTCGAGGGCGGCTGGATCACTGCCGAATACTCAATGCTCCCCTACTCCACTTTGACGCGCAAACCGCGCGACATTTCCAAGGGCAAACTCGACGGCCGCTCATCGGAAATCCAACGGCTCATCGGCCGCTCCATCCGCGCAGCGATTGACCTGGAGAAACTCGGTGCGCGCACGATTTGCGTGGACTGCGACGTGTTGCAGGCCGACGGCGGCACGCGCACCGCAGCCATCACGGGATCATTCGTCGCTTTGTCGCTCGCGGTGAACAAACTGATTGCCGAGAAAAAGATTTCCGCCAGCCCGATTCTCGCAAGCGTCGCAGCGGTGAGCGTTGGCATCGTCGCCGGGAAACCGCTATTAGATTTGTGTTACACCGAAGACGTGGCCGCGAGCGTGGACATGAATCTCGTTATGAATTCGAACGGCGAATTCATCGAGCTGCAAGGCTCCGGCGAAGAAGCGACTTTCTCCGACACGCAACTGGCAGAGTTGCTCGCGCTTGGCAAAATCGGCATCAAAGATTTGCTCGCCGCGCAACAAGCCGCCATTTCCCAAGGCTAATTTTCCATGGCTACCAAAAAGAAAATAGCAAAGAAATCTCCGCGCAAAATAATTCCGCAGCCGCCCGCGACACGGCTATTGCTGATTCGTCACGGTGAAGTCGAAGCACGCTACCACGGCGTTTTCGGCGGGCGCATTGACATGAATCTTTCGCCGCGAGGTAAACAACAGGCAAAAATTCTGGCCGAATATCTGCGCGTCAAAACGATTGACGCCGTCTATGCCAGCCCGATGAAGCGCGTGCAGCAGACGCTCGCACCCACGCTCAAGGCGCATGGCCACAAGCAAACAATTTTCCATGACCTGCGCGAGATTGATTTTGGTGACTGGACCGGACTGAACTGGGCGGCGGTGCGCGATAAATTTAATTTTGCGGTCCACCAATGGCTGGAACAAATTGAACATCCCGGCTCGCCAAACGGAGAAAGCGGAAAAACTTTCCGCGCACGCATCGAGCCATGCCTGCGCGAAATCGTCAATAAACATAAGGGCGAAAATGTCGCCATCTTTTGTCACGGCGGCGTGATCCGGATGTTGCTGGCGATTCTGCTGGAATTGCCGCTGCCGAAAACGAATTCGTTCGAGGTGGAATACGCCAGCATCACGCAAGTCGCCTTGCATCCGCACATGGCGGAAATCGAACTACTGAATTTTACGCCGTGGCGCGACTTGGTCGGATAAATATGAAATCAAATAAACCACTTTGGCGCGTTTCGGTGACTACTTCGCTGGAAGCCGAGGACGCCGTGACCGAAATGTTGGGCGAACTTTTCGGCGCGACCGCGGCGGCCTACTTCAATCTGGAGACCGGCGTCAGCACCATCAGCATTTTTCGTGATGAAAAACCGAATACAAAAAGGTTAAAAACCGAAATCGGCGCTAGGCTAAAGCGGGTTGCTAGTTGCGGATTGAAAATTGGCGCGGGCAAAATTGAAATCGCCAAAGTGAAGCGCGAAGACTGGAGGGAGTCATGGAAACGCCATTTTCATCCGATGGAAATTGGCGAATCGCTGCTGGTCAAACCGAGTTGGAGCAAACAAAAGCCGCGCAAAAATCAGGCGTTGGTCATTCTTGATCCCGGCTTGAGCTTCGGCACCGGCCAGCATCCCACGACTTCATTTTGCCTGAACGAAATTGTGCGCGCCCGTAAAAACGGACTGGTAAAATCATTTTTGGACATCGGCACGGGTTCGGGAATTTTGGCAATCGCGGCAACCAAACTTGGTTTTGCGCCAGTTCGTGCGTTTGATTTTGATCCAGAATCTGTCCGCGTGGCGAAAGAAAATGCGCGTAAAAACAATGTGGATTCCAAAATCAAGCCAACGCGCGGCGATGTGACGAAGCTACCTTTAAAACCAGCGCAGCAATATGATTTGGTCTGTGCGAATCTGATTTCCAACTTGCTAATTGCCGAGAAACGTCGAATCGTGAGTCGGCTGAAGCCCAGCGGCACTTTGGTGCTGGCCGGAATTCTAACGGTGGAATTTAGTGAAGTGGAACGCGCATTTGGCAGTTTGAAATTAAAATTGGTCGCCAAGCGTGTGGAGAATGAATGGTGTTCTGGCTCTTTTTGTTTTGTCTGAAAATTTTTGAACAGATGTTTAGGGTGTGGCGTCTGATTAATTGAAGGTTTAAGGCAGATTTCGGGCTGATGGCGGTTGGCATTGTTTACGCTGTCAGTTCGATGTTGGTAAATGAAAGGAAATACTATGATGAAAAGCATCGAAGTAATCGGCGAAGTGATTCGCAATCCGAAACATCCGTTCCGTAAGACGGAACATCACACCAAAAAGTCGCTCAAGAACAGACACGAGCGCAGAAAAATCAGGGAGTATTTACAAATCGGCGATTGGATGGCCGAGGAAACAGCTTGAGATGTTGGCGGCGAGTAATCGCCGCCTTTTTCATTTCTGGCAGCCGGGGCAGAGCCCGAAAAATTCCAGCCGGTGAGTCACACCGGTAAATCCGTTTGCCCTCGCAATCCGGCGCTCAATTTCCTCGGGAAAGCATTCATCAATTCCCACCACGTTGGCGCAGCGGGTGCAGATCAAATGATGATGGTGCCCATCGTCGCCTTCGCCAACGAGTTCATAGCGTGCCGCGCCGTCACCAAAATCAAAACGCTGCACCATTCCCAACTTCTCAAGCATCTGCATGGCGCGATAAATTGTGGCAAGGTCGCATTCCCCTTTCGGTAATTCGGCAAAAATTTCTTTATTGGTCAACGGATGCGGATGCTGGCGTAAAATTTCCAGGATTGCGGCGCGTGGGCCGGTGATTTTGCGCGCTTCACGGCGCAATCGGCTGGTGAGCGAGGCGAGTTCCTGCTTTTTCTCGTGATGATGCGCGCAGTTTTTTTTCACGCTTCAAAAAGGACGCAGGCGATTCCTAAAATCAGGCCGACAACAATGGCTACTATTTTCCCAACCGGGACGCGGTGATGATCTTCACTCTCAAATAAAATTGTCGTGGAGATGTGCATGAAAATGCCGATGACAATCGCCATCAAATAACGCGAATAAACTGCGAGGCCGGAGTAACTGCTGGTGAACATTCCAATCGGCGCCATGATGGCGAACAGACCGAGACATAAAAGTGCGGAGGATTTTTTCATGCCGCTTTGCAGCAACATTCCCAGCAGCGCGATGGAGATGGGATAATTATGCACCACGACGCTGACGAGCAAAAAATGATGCGCGGCCAAGTCGTGAGGACTTTGAACGCCAGAAGTTTTGCCAAGCGCGAGCGCCTCGACAAACGCATGAATGCACAAGCCGGCAAGAATGCCAAAAGCCATCCGTCCGTGGATTTCATGGGCGTGACCGTGTTCGATGCCCATGGAAATGGAATCCATCGCGATTTGCAGAAAAAATCCAAACAGAATGAATCCGCCGATGACCAACGGCTTGAGCGCAACGCCAGCTTCCGGTTCATACAAATCGGGCAACAGATGCAACATGACTAACGTGAGCAGATACGAACCGGTGAAGGCGTTGAGCACCTTCACCCGTTTGGCGTCGGTCAGACGCAACCAGAATACGGTGACCGCACCGAGTGCGATGCTCGAAAGTAAAACAAAGTATTCCATGGTGACAGCAGCAGCTTGATTTAATTGCAAATCGTTTGCAACTGATTTGCATAAAAAACCGCCCCGTTTTACGTTAGCAAAACGGGGCGGCGGGAGAATTACTTCATCAACAGCATCTGACGCGCGCGCTTGATGGCGGCGGTCATGCGGCGTTGATACGGCGCGGGTAGGCCGGTGTATTTGCGCGGCA
>JBAXIY010000202.1:0-4071 GCA_037138135.1 Verrucomicrobiia bacterium | reverse complement strand
TCCGCCGCCTGCTTGGATTGGCCGCGCGCGAGGTAGGAGGCTTCAAGGCCGCGGGTGTCGTATTTATTTTCCGGCTTGTTGGATTCGTGCGTGGCTTCGGCGCGGGAGAATTGCGCGGCGCGAAAATAGACTTCCAATTCGCTGACGAGCTTGGCGGTAATCTTCTGGATGATGGCGCGCTTGTTCATGTAATCAATTTTTGCCACAGAGGCACAGAAGCGCAGAGAATCGGAAATTTCTGAAAAACATTTTTCTCTGTGTCTCGGTGACTCTGTGGCAAATCCATCGAAAGTTAAAGATACTTCGCCAGAATCGGTTTCAATTCCGCCACGGTTTTCTTCGGCCAGAATTTCTTGTCGGTGAGAAAGGCGTTCTTCAACGCGGAATGGGCTTTCCAATTCGGTTCCGCCGGAATCTGCGCGACGGCGGCGGCGACAACTTTCTTCGCCGTGTCGGCATTGCGATGGAGATTGGCGATGATCATTTCGAGCGTGACGTGTTCGTCTTCCTTCCAGCAATCGTAGTCCGTGGCCATCGCGAGCGTGGCGTAGGCAATCTCGGCTTCGCGGGCGCACTTGGCCTCGCCGAGATTCGTCATGCCGATGACGTCGTGGCTGGCGGCGTGGTTGGCGAGGGATTCGGCGCGCGTGCTGAACGCCGGACCTTCCATGCAAACGTAAGTGCCGCCGTCATGGGCGTTCGCGCTGGCGGCGCTGGCGGTGCGTAAAAGTATTTGCCGCAATTCCTCGCTGATGGGCGCCGCAAACGCGACGTGCGCCACGATGCCGCGTCCGAAGAACGTGTGATTGGCGGATTGCTTGGTGCGGTCGAGAAACTGGTCAATGACCACGATGTCGCACGGCTGATATTTTTCCTGCAACGAACCGACGGCGCTGACGCTGATGATCCATTGCACGCCGAGCTTCTTCATCGCCCAGATGTTGGCGCGATGATTCAACTCGCTCGGCAGAATGCGGTGGCCGCGTCCGTGGCGCGGGAGAAAAACCACGTCGCGCCCGGCGAGTTTGCCGGTGAGAAAATCGTCCGAGGTCTTGCCGAAAGGCGTTTTGACCTTCACCCATTTTTGATTGGTAAAGCCTTCGATGCCGTAAAGGCCAGTGCCGCCGATGATGCCGATTTTATGTTTCGCCATGCGGGATTTTTAACCGCGGGAGGGACGAAAGACACGAACAAAGTTTGTGGGGCATAATCGTTTCTCGGCTGGCGTTCGGTGGCGGTTGGATTATTCTGCGCGCATGGAACTCTTCAACAAAATTCTCAAGATTGCCGTGGACGGCGGCGCGTCGGATATCCATATCAAGACCGGCACGCCGGTGATTTTTCGCATCAACCGTGAACTGGTCGCCATCGAGTGCCCGCAGCCGACGGTGGATTGGATGAACAAAATCGTGGCCGGCATGACGCCGCCGCATCTGGTGAAACGACTCGAAGAAGACCGCGAAGTGGATTTCTCCTACTTCATTCCCGAAATCGGCCGCTTCCGCACGAATGTTTTTCAGCAGCGTGGACAATGGGCTTTGGCGATGCGCCATGTCAAATCCACCGTGCCGAGCTTTGAGCAGCTTGGATTGTTGGAGCAAATCAAGGGCATCGCGGAGGAACATCGCGGCATTGTGCTGGTGGCGGGTTCGACCGGTTCCGGCAAATCTACGACGCTCGCGGCGATGATTGAGCACATCAACGGTAATTTTAAAAAACACATCATCACGCTGGAAGACCCGATTGAATTTGTCTTTGAGGATAATCAATCAGTCATCGAGCAGCGCGAAGTCGGGTTGGACACGAGTTCATTTCATCACGCGCTCAAACACGTTTTGCGGCAGGATCCGGACATCATCATGCTGGGCGAAATGCGCGACGACATCAGCTTCGGCGCGGCGATGAGCGCGGCGGACACGGGGCATCTGGTGTTGTCCACGTTGCACACGACCACGGCGGCGCAATCTATCACACGCATTCTGGATTTTTTCAAGGCGGACGAGCGTGAACAGGTTCGTCGCCAGCTCGCCGGAACATTGCGCGCGGTGATTTGCCAGCGCATGGTGCCGACCATTGACAATAAAATGACGCCCGCGCTGGAAATCATGGTCAACTCGCCGCTAATCAAAAAAATGCTGGAGGAAAACCGGCTGGATAAACTCACGGCGGCCATTGAAACCGGCGGCGACGACGGCATGATCACCTTCAACCAATCGCTCTTCAACTTGGTGAAGGCGGGGCGCGTATCGCAGAAAGAAGCCATGGCCAAAGCTAGCAATCCGCAGGCGTTGGAGATGAATTTCAAAGGTATCTTCTTGAACGAAGGCGGCCGGATCGTGGGTTGATTAAAAAACTCAAATAAATTACCCGGTTGACTAAATATCAACTAGGTATATCGTCTTTTGATGCGAGTTTCCAAGCGAACCGATTACGCGCTGCGGGCATTGTTTACGCTCGTGGATCATTACGGCGGTCAGCCGATTCCTATACGCGAACTTGCGCGGCGCAACGATGTGCCGAAACGCTTTCTCGAACAGATTATGCTCGCGCTAAAATCGCAGGGCTGGGTGAGCAGTTCGGCGGGTATTCGTGGTGGCTACTTCCTAGCCCGCAATCCAACGAAGATTACAATGGGAGAAGTAGTTCGTTACTTTGACGGCATATTAGCACCAATCGACTGTGTTTCAGTGATGGGTTACAAACGGTGCTCGCAGGAATCTGTTTGCCGTTTTCGCCGAGTATTCTTTGATGTTCGTAATTATGTGGCAAACATCATGGATGCGGCCTCGCTGGCTGAAGTTGCCAAAGGCTCCCCGCTTACAAAAAAAGAGTTGAACACCGGATTCGCCGGTTTCATCGGCGGCGAGGGAATTTAATTTTTTTATTTAGCGGTTGACAAATTGTTCGTTCCGGAGATAATAACGACATAACAAGTCGTTTATCGATTGTTCCGTGTTGATAGTTTAATACGATTGCTGCCGGATAAAATTATAATCAGGTGGCATTTTTAATGAATTTAATAACGACCAAACAAGTTGAATATAGATTTTAAGATGAGCGCAAACAGAGCTGAATCAATGTTGTCCCTTGAAGCATTGCCTGAATGGTTGGAAGTGGTGCGGAGTCAGGTGGCTTCGCTCCGTTACGGCACGGTAGAAATAATCGTGCATGATTCGCAAGTGACACAAATTGAAAAAACCGAACGGGTCCGACTGGACAAGCCACAACCCAAAAACAAAAAGTAATAATTAAAACATAAAATCAACGGCACTGACCGGACAACCGGAAGTTCCTGAACTAAAAAACTGGAACTATGAATAAACAAAAACAATTCACCTTGAAATCTAACAACGCATTCACGCTGATTGAATTGCTGGTGGTAATTGCCATCATCGCGATTCTTGCGGCTATGCTCCTACCGGCGCTGGCCAAGGCCAAAGACGCTGCCAAGCGCGGAGCGTGCCTTTCAAATGCGCGACAGATTGGCGTCGCGTTCAGAATGTTTGTGGATGACAACAACAGCCGTTTTCCCAAGGCGGTGACAGAGCGCGAGGCCACCGACATGACACGCTGGGGTGCGATTGCCGATACGCCGGACGCCCGCGCGGCATTTTCTATCCGAGGGCAACTTCAACCTTATATTGCCAGCACGAATTTCATAGCCACCGGCGCAAGTTCGGATCCGGGTGCAAACGTGTTCCGTTGCCGCTCGTCGGTGGACTGGCCGACTCCCGGTCCCGGTCAATGGTTCACGACGGACTATGGTTTTAATTTGAGCGAGGCCAATTATTCCAGCAGCTTCGGTCAGAGCGCTTGGTATCAGGCAAATCCGGATTATGGATTCAATGAAAATTACACCGATAGCTCAATTCAAAAGCCGTCAAATTTCATCATCCTTGCTGACGCTGGACGCGGCGACAACACGCCATCGCGCGGTGGGCTCTATCCCATTCAGGCCATCGCGCCCGGCGCGACCACCCAAGCGCAGTTACTCGAACGTCACAATCGCCGTGCAAATGTGGGCTTTGCTGACGGACATACTGACCAAACCACATTCACGAATTCGTGGAA
>JBAXIY010000201.1:0-4090 GCA_037138135.1 Verrucomicrobiia bacterium | reverse complement strand
TCGCCGGTGGATTACGCCGCCGCGAAGAAAATCTACGGCAAACTCGTTAGCGAAAAGAAAACCAAGGGTTACACCGAGGGCGCAAACGGCACGCCATATCAGCACACCGACAAACGTCCATCTGGTATCTTGCCGCAGTTGCTCAATCCGGTTGAGGAAGCCGAAGTGGAATTACTCCTGCGCGATGACAACTATTGCGCCCAGGAAAAATTCGACGGTCGGCATCTATTGGTTCGCAAGCAGGACGATGACCTCGAAGGCATCAATAAAAAGGGCTTCGTCGTCGGCCTGCCACAGACCGTGGCCAACGAACTGCGCAGCGTCGCCGACAGTTTCATTCCCGATGGCGAATCCATCGGCGATGACTATCATGCCTTTGACCTGCTCGAATACAACGGCGAAAACCTCCGGGTGTTGCCGTATCGGATCCGCTTGGCGCGCTTGATTGACCTGCTGTTGCTGACGCGCTCGGATTTCAAACACATCCGGTTGGTTCAAACTGCGTTCAGCACCCAACAAAAGACCGAACTGTATCAGCGGCTACGGCGGGAGAATCGCGAAGGTATCGTGTTCAAGCGATTGGACGCGCCGTATGTGCCGGGCCGACCCAACAGCGGCGGGCCGCAGTTGAAGTTCAAGTTTGTCACCACCTTGTCGGCGGTGGTTGCCAAGATCAACGTCCAGCGCAGCGTGGAACTCGGGCTGTTCAATGGGCGGAGTTTGGTTTCGTGCGGCAATATCACCATCCCGGCCAATCATGAAATCCCCACCGTTGGCACGGTGGTAGATGCTCGGTATCTCTATGCCGCCGAAGATAGCGGAGTGCTGTATCAGCCGGTTTATCTGGGGCCGCGTGACGACGTTGACCCCGGCGAATGTCTGGTGTCACAGTTGAAATTCAAGGCGGAGTAAGATTCAGCCGGTCACATTGGAAAGTGTGGCCGGTTTTTTATGCCGGTTCTGGCAAATCCACACGCCTCCCGCGAAACGGCACGAGGTCATACGCTTCACCTTGGAACCACAGGGTTCATTTCAACACTTAACAAAAAGGAGATTCATTATGGCAGTTCAAACATTCCCGCTAGGCAACGTCGTTATCACGCCCAATGCGCTCGGCCAGCTTACACCCGCTGACATCCAACTTGGTTTACAGCGACATCAGGCGGGCGACTGGGGCGAACTGGGTGAGGAAGACTGGCAGGAAAACGATCAGGCACTGCGCACCGGACTGCGTTTGCTATCCAGCTATCGCAGCAGCGGCGGCGCGACCTTCTGGATTATCAGCGAGGCTTCGCGCGAGGTCACCACATTGCTCATGCCGGACGATTATTGACCGGCACGTTCACTGGCGATCCTTCATGGGTCGCCTTTTTTATTGCCAGCTCTGGCAAGTCCACACGTCTCCATCAAAACGCTCCAGCGGCATACGCTTCACCATGGAACCACAGGGTTCATTCACAAACAAAAACAAACCGTAGGAGTAAATTATGAATAACAAATCGTATGACCGCATCACCGAGCGCATCGTGTCCTTGCTGTCGCAAGGCACCGTGCCCTGGCACAAACCGTGGCACGTCCAGACCGGACTGCCGCGCAACCTCATCACGCAAAAGCCGTATCGCGGCATCAACGTGTTCCTGCTCATGGCGATGAATTATGAATCGCCGAACTGGCTCACGCTGCGGCAGGCCAATGCCATGGGCGGCCAGATCAAGCCGGGCGAAAAATCCTGCCCGGTCGTGTTCTGGAAACCGATGAAGGTGCAAGACAAGGAAACGAAGGAGGACAAGAAAATCCCGTTCTTGCGTCTGTATCACGTCTTCAACGTGTCGCAATGCACCGGCTTGAAAAACATTCCCCCGGCGGACAACACGGCCTTCATCCAGACCTTGCCGGCAGAACTCGTGGCCAATATGCCGCAACGTCCCGTCATCAAGCATGGAATGAATATGGCGTCCTATTCGCCCGTCAGTGACGTGGTGAATATGCCCGACCGGGCACGGTTCAAATCCGATGACCACTATCATGCCACGTTGTTTCATGAGTTGGTGCATGCCACCGGCCATGAAAAGCGGCTGAAACGAGCCAGCATTATGGAGCGGAACGGTTATGGTTCCGATCCTTACGCCAAGGAGGAATTGATTGCCGAAATGGGCAGTGCATTTCTCTGCGGTCATGCCGGTATCGTGGAGCGCACCATCGACAGTTCAGCGGCCTATCTCGAAGGCTGGCTGAAACAGTTGCAGGAAGACAAGACGCTCATCGTCCATGCGGCAGCCCAAGCGCAGAAGGCGGCGGACTTCATCCTCGGCCACAAACCGGAGCTGCCGGCGGAAGACGTCATTCCCAAAATATCCGTGCCGCCGAAACCGGCGGAGGTGATGGCGTGAAATCGATTCATCCGCAGGAATTCAAGGTGATGTCCCTGCGGGATTGTCCGGTGCCTAGCGAGATGCTGGTGTGCGAGACGCCCAAGCAGGTCGTGGATTACTGGCGGTTGCACATTGCCACTACGCCGCATTTCAATCCCGAATGCGAGTGCATGGCGGTGTTACTGTTAAACACGCGCAAGCGGGTGAAAGGACATCAGTTGCTGACCATCGGCACGATGGACACCATCCTGGTGCATCCGCGTGAGGTGTTCCGCTGTGCGATTATCGCCGCCGCCGCTTCCATCGTGGTCATCCACAACCATCCGAGTGGCGAAAGCACCCCGTCTGAGGCCGACATCAAGGTAACACGTGACCTCATTCGCGCCGGTCAACTGTTGAAGATCGAGTTAATCGACCATGTCGTCATCGGCAACCAAAACCATACCTCGCTAAGAGAATTGGGTTACCTGGCTTGCTAAAAAACAACCCCGACCATCACTGGCCGGGGCTTTTTGTTGATTCGTTAAGGGGCGCAACCGTCAGGCGGGCACCAATTCAATCCGCACTTTGCGACCCAGCGCACGGGCGGCTTTGCCCAGCGTGTTTAGGGTGACTGAGGAGTTGGACGCATCCAGCAAGCGATCCACGGCCGCGCGGCTGGTTTTCATCCGGGCCGCCATTTGGGTTTTGGTCATTTCCTCTTTTTTCAAGAGTTGATCCAATTGCAGGCTCAACGCCTGTTTCAAGGCGCGCGCTTCGACCTCGCCAAGGATGCCCTCTTCCTTGAGGAAATCCCGAAAGTCACTGCCACGATGATTCTTTTTGCTCATAAATTTTGCAGATATTGTTTTTTACGTTTCTTCGCCAGTTCCAGTTCGTCTGGCGGCGTCTTTTGCTGCTTTTTGATGAAACCGTGCAACAGCACGATTTCCTGATCTACCATCGCAAACAACGTTCGCGCAATGCGGTTGTCCAATCGTGAACGGACTTCCCAAAGGCCCTCACCCAGATTGTCAACCAGCGGCTTACCGATGGGCCAGGCATACTGCACCGTCAGAATGTCCGTGCCGATGATCTTGCAGTCGTCCTTGGACAATTCCTTCAGCCACTCTCGCACCGGTTCATTGCCCGTGTCCGTCTTGAAAAAGACGACTTTAAGCGGGCGTTCAGCTTTCATCTGTTTTGAAGTGTATCATAAATGATACATCTGTCAAATTAACCCTGTGGAGGATTTTTGGCCGCAGCCGTGGTAGGATGAAGATATTATCCGATAACCAAATCATTTCATGGCACGAATCAAGGTCACCTGTAAATATTGCGGCAATGTTTTCGATTGGAACGACCTCTGGCCGGATGGTTTGAAACGTTGCCACCTGTGTGGAATTTTAGCTCAAAAACATACGGGCACGACTATGAATCTGGGCAGCGGCCTTTATCGGGGCACAAAGGGCCAAAAACCAAAGAATTCATCTTCAAGTGTCCCGTAATAACCGGATATGCTTCCAGAATATTTTACTGGGTGTTGTGCGTCCGTTCTCCCAATTAATAAGCGTTCCCAAACTCACCCCAAGCCGTGCCGCAAAAGCTTCCTGAGTGAGTGCTGACCGCCGCCGGCATTTCAATAGCATTTCAGCAAAAGATTGCCGGTTTTGACAGGGTGGCGAATCCCACCTTACGGCCTTAATTTCCAGTTGACAATAAGGGTTCAAAAACGACCC
>JBAXIY010000200.1:0-4126 GCA_037138135.1 Verrucomicrobiia bacterium | reverse complement strand
ACAAAATCCTGCGGGACGCTCGTTCCGGCAAAGCGCGAGTATTTGGCGCGCGTCAAAATCGTGTGCATGGCATGACCGAACTCGTGGAAGACGGTTTCCACCTCGTCATGCGAGAGCAGCGACGGCTTGTCCGGCTGGGGCGGCGGGAAGTTGCAGACGAGGCAGCAGACGGGGCGCTGATATTTTCCGTCGGGCAAAAGTTTACCTTCGATGATACCGAACTGCGCGAAGTGGTTGTATTTGCCGTCGCGCGGAAACATGTCGAGGTAGAACAAGCCCATCGGCTCGCCGGTCTTCGCATCGGACACCGTGTAAAGCTGCAAGTCGTCCACCCATTTGTAAGGCGCCTCGACGCGCTCAAATTTCAGGCCGAAAATCCGCTGGTAGATCTTGAACATCCCTTCTAGGACATTTTGATACGGGAAATAAACGCGCAACTGCTCGGCGTCCACGTTGTATTTGGTCTTCTTGAGCTGATTTGCAAAATAGCGCCAGTCCCAGGCATTGACGATGGCATTCGTATCGCCGGTCTCGGTAATCTTCAAATCGCGAAACTCCTTCAACTCGGCGTCATACTTCGGCTGCAAACCAGTTTTCAGGTTTTGTAGAAAGTTGATGGCGGATGAAGCATTCTTGACCATGCGCGTTTCGGTCGCGTAGTCGGCGTAGCTCGCATAGCCGAGTTGGTGCGCGAGTTGATCTCTCAGCACGAGGATTTTTTGGAGCAGGGGAATGTTCGTTTCGCGCGCGAGGTTGCACTGCGCGGTCATCATGCGTTTGCGCGTGGCTTCAAGCCGGGCGTTATCCTCGACCATGAGGTAATGAAACGTGACATTCGCCTTGAGCGTGTATTCGTTGGTGCCGGTCTTGATGCCTTGCTGCGACAGAAAATCTTCCGGCACACCGGCGAGTTCGGCTTGGGTGAACTTCAATTCCGCGTGTGCCTTGGTGACGTTGTTCTCGAAATCGGTTTCGAGCGTGGTGAGTTGCTTGCGCAGTTTTTCCACGGCGTCGCGCTGTTCTTTTGGCAAATCCAAACCTGCCCGGCGATAATCGCGCAGCGTATCATCAAAGAGCTTTTTGTCCTCGCCAGCCAGTTTCGGATTGGTGGCAGCAAAAGTTTTCAGTGCTTGATAAACATCATCGCGGTAGTCAATGCCCACCGCCCATTGCGAAAGTGATTTGATGGCATCAGTGGCCGCGTCGCGCAGGGCGGCGTTGGTGCTGGTCTGCTCGATGAGCGAAAGTCGGCTCGCGGCCAAGCCGATGTTAAAACTCAAATTATCCAGCGCGATGAACGTGTTGGCGAAGGTCGCTTCCGCCGCTGCCTGTTTGCCGATACGGTCGAGCGCGGTGTTGCCATCGGCGATAGTTTTGGCCACGGTTGCGGCGACTTCATTGGTGTTTATCTCGAAGGTCGGGACGCTGACGATGGAATTAAATTTTTCGGCGGCTTTCTGAAAATCCGCCAGCGATGCGGTTTTTCCGCTGGCGACAGCAGCAAGAAAAATGGAGGTCATGACGCACAGACCGATTTGGAGACGACGCATAATTTATATTTCAAAAATTTGGCCAAAGAGTCGCTCGCATTCGAGCATAACGTAGCGGTCGGTCATGCCGGCAAGATAATCACACACGGCGCGGTGCAACCCGATTTTTTTGAGACGCCGCCTGGAGCTGTCGCCAATTTCCTTAGGGTGGGCGAGATGATATTTGAATAAATGTGCCAGCATTTTCACAGCGCGTTGGTTGGGTTGGTGCACCACGGGATTGTAATACAGATTTTTATAGAGGTAATTGCGCAACTCAAGGTTAAGGATGCGCCGCTTGGGGCTGTATTGTATCAGCGGCTTGGCAAAGCGGCGGACATCATCGGCCGACTGGACGCCGGCTTTTTGGATGAGATGTTCGCTGGTTTCCACTACGTCGCGAATCTGCAAATCAATAATGGTGCGAATGGTGAAATAGCGGCGGCATTCGTCCGGTAAAACACCATATTCCTTTTTTACCGTCCGCGCCGCTTGCGCCCAGACGCGGACATTTTTTGCCAAATGCGCTTCGGAAAGCAGGCCAGAATCAAGACCATCGTCAAGGTCGTGACTGTAATAGGTGATTTCATCCGCAAGGTTCGCAATCTGTGCTTCCAAAGAGGAGTTCTTGGCCGTAAACCCTTTGCGTTTGTCAGGATGGTCGTAAGCGGTTTGGTGTTTGGCAAGACCTTCACGGACTTCCCAAGAAAGATTTAAGCCGGAAAATCCAGGATATTTTTCCTCCAATTCTTCGACAATACGCAGGCTGTGGAGATTATGCTCAAAACCGCCGTGACCCTTCATCAACCGCGCTAGCACGGTTTCGCCTTTATGACCGAAAGGCGAATGCCCAAGGTCATGTGCCAGTGCGATGGTCTCAGCCAGATCGGTATTGAGCCGCAGCGCACTGGAAATATTTCTGGAAACGGCGGCGACTTCAATGGTGTGCGTCAGGCGCGTGCGGAGATGGTCGCCAGTGCCGTTAAGAAAAACCTGTGTCTTGTATTCCAGTCGGCGGAACGCGCGGGAGTGGATGACGCGGTCGCGGTCGCGCTGGTATTGTGTCCGCCAGACGGGCGGTGACTCTTGGTGCTGGCGGCCGCGCGTATCGCCGCTGAACTGGGCGTAAGGCGCGAGAAACTGACGTTCAAAATTTTCGAGTTCCAGACGCGTGCGCGGCATAGTATTTTATTTTTTTAAGAGTTCCTGAACGGAGATGCCGCGCAATTCAAACAGGCGGCGGATGGTGTCTTCAATCAAATTGTTCGGGCAGCTCGCGCCGGCGGTAATGCCGACGGTGAGGGTGCCGGACGGCAGCCAATCGCGTGTTTCCACTTCTTTTTTCTGATGCTGATCGTAGTGGACGATGAGCGCGGCGGATTCCATTTTGGCTGCATTCTTGATGAAATACGTCGGCAATTTAGCTTCGCCCATTTCCGCCAGATGCGAGGTGTTGGAGGAATTGTAACCGCCTATGACGATAAGCAGGTTGGGCGGAGTCAGCAGCATTTTTTCCAGCGCATCCTGCCGATCTTGCGTCGCGCCGCAAATGGTGTCGAAGAAACGGAAGTGGCTGCCGATGCTGTTGACGCCATATTTAGTTTCCATGACCGACTTGAAACGACGTTGAACCTCCTCGGTTTCCCCGCGCAACATCGTGGTCTGATTTGCCACGCCGACGGCTTGCAAATGCAAGTCGGGATCGAAGCCAGCAGAATATGCGCCTTCAAACTTTTTGAGGAATTCCTCCTTGTCGCCGCCATTCAAAATGTAATTACAAACGTAATCCGTCTCCGCCAAGTTGAAGACCACAAGATAATGGCCGCTGCCGTAAGCGCGTGCCTGCGACGTGGTGGCCTTGGTTTCTTCGTGCTTGGCCTTGCCGTGAATAATGCTGGTGACGTGTTCCTTCGAATATTGGCGGACACGTTTCCACACACTCATCACGTCGCCGCAAGTCGTGTCCACGAGCGCGCAGCCTTTTGCTTCCAATTTTTTGCGCGTGCTGACTTCCGTGCCGAACGCCGGAATGATGACGGCGTCACCAGACTGCAACCCTTCCAATTCCTCATCCGTGGGCTTGGGTGAAATAATCTGGATACCCATGTTGCGAATCTGGTCGTTCACTTCTGGGTTATGGATAATTTCACCGAGCAAATAAATCGGCGTTTGCGGCGAGACGTCGGAAAAATATTTTTTGGCGGCGTAGGCGAGGTCAATTGCCCGTTCGACGCCGTAGCAGAAGCCAAATTCCTTCGCCAACTTCACAGTTAAGCCGTCAGCCGAAAGCACGCCGCCATTGGCGCGGATGCTCTCGACGATTTCGCTGCGGTAATGCGATAATACTTGCGCCTGCACCGCCTCCATGATATCCGGGCGACGTAGATTAATCTTGTTCTGCGGCGCCGGTGAATCCTTTGACATGGCGGCAAATTAGCCGCGAAGGGCAGGGGCGTCGAGCAGGATTTGGCGGCAAGTTTTACCTTAATTGATTTTTTTAAAACTGCATCCGAGCCATTGAATGCTTTTTGAAAAAACTTTTTCCGCGACCGCAACGGCGTATGCTGTGGCGACGCTTGAAACGGAAAGCCTACATA
>JBAXIY010000199.1:0-4134 GCA_037138135.1 Verrucomicrobiia bacterium | reverse complement strand
TGGAAGGCGTGTTGACGCCGGAAATCTGGATCGCCGTCGCCGAAAAAACCGGCATTCCCGAACTGCGCCGCACGACGCGGGATGAACCGGATTACGATAAGCTGATGAATTATCGCATCGGTATTCTCGACCAGCACGGCATCAAGCTTTCCCAAATCCAGGAAGTCATCGGCACACTCAAGCCCCTGCCCGGCGGCAAGGAATTTCTCGACGAACTCCGCTCGCTCGTGCAGGTCATCATTTTGTCTGACACTTTCGAGCAATTCGCGCAGCCGTTGATGAAGCAATTGAACTGGCCGACGTTGTTTTGCCATCGGTTGCTGGTGAAAAACGACCGCATCACCGGCTACGAATTGCGCCAGCCAAAACAAAAACAAAAATCCGTCGCTGCGCTGAAGTCGCTGAATTACCAAGTCATCGCCGCCGGCGATTCTTACAACGACACCGCGATGCTGGGCGAAGCGGATGCTGGATTCCTCATCCACGCACCGGAAAAAGTGAAGTTGGAATTCCCGCAGTTCAAGTCCGTCGAGTCGCACGCGGAACTATTAAAACTCATCAAGATGAGATTGGCTTGAGACTAAATTATAGGGACACTACTTCCTAGAAAGATCGCAAGTATCGCCACGTCGATAACCGTGTCGGCAGTCACCGTAACCACGGACAAGGCAATGCGACCGGTGGTTGCTGGCGGTCGGCTGGAATATACCGGAAGATAGTATGTTCCCAACAATACCCCATTTCGCCAAAGGGTAAAAGAATGGTTTTCATTGTTTTCCATCGCACAGAAGCCATTCGCGCTAAGATTTTCCGCTGAAGCAATTAACGGCACGGCAGAAAGGTTTGTATAAACTTTGGCTTCTACAAACACAGGCCTTGGCGGATTTAAAAATCGTGATGGCCCCGTTGAGAATGTGCCGATCAGTCCGCCATTTTGCCAGAGCATGAATGCGTGCTTATCCTGGCTTTCCTGCACTCGGTATCCAGAAATGGGCTTTCCTGATTCGGGTTTGTGCGGCGCTGCTGGACGGTTTATGAATGTGCCGATCAACACGCCATCGCGCCAGAGGGTGAACGAGCGATCATAAGGACTTCTCGTCTTTAAAAACTTAAATATATCCGCTGGAAACGTTGGCAACGTCACCGTGTAGGGTTTTGGCGTTTCCAGCACACACCAACCGCCGGTCGCCACTTTTTGGTTCATAAAGATTTGCGATACCAAAGATATATTCGTGGAAAAAACTATATTTGTATTAATGACCGGCATTAAAAACTGAAACCCAGGCGGAGCCGCTGGCGTTTTTGAAACAGCTTCCGCATACGCCAGCAGCCAATAGGCGCGGTGGTGAATTGTCTTGGAGTTCTCAATATTTTCATCGTATTGAACCAGCACGTCCCGCTTTTGTTCGGAAGCCGCCAACCGGATGTGCGTTTCTTGCGCAGGATGACATGGACGCTCGCGCCAGACGTGATTGGTCACGACGCAACCACTGGTGTAAATCGCCACGGCAGGCAACGCCGCAGCCAACAGGATTTTGTGAATCAAGATTTTCATATTGCGCTTCCGTTTCTGTCCAGACGCAGAATAGTGGGCGCGCCGACGCTGCGTGAATCGATAAACTTAGCGGCGGATTGATTTTTTCGATGCCCGCAACAAGAACCTTGTCGGGAGGTGTCCTGATGTGTTTAGCTTGACCACAATGCCAACGCGCAACGGTTCTATTAAATTATTTCGGTTTCTCGGAATTGATGTTTACATCCACTGGGCCTGGTTTCTGGCTTTCCTGTATTTTACCAGCCGGCCGCATGCTTATTCCAACTACGGCTGGAGCGCGCTGGAAATCCTTTCATTATTTCTCATCGTTTTGACACACGAATTCGGCCATGCCCTCGCCTGCCGATCGGTTGGCGGCTCAGCGAATCTGATTGTGCTTTGGCCGCTCGGCGGCGTGGCCTACGTCAACCCGCCACAGCGTCCGGGCGCACAACTCTGGAGCATTGCGGCTGGGCCGCTGGTAAACGTGGCGCTCGCACCCATCTTGATTGCCCTCGTGATGGTTGGTCGAAATTCGGGCTGGGACGATAGTTATCCGGACGCATTCATGCTCCTGACGAACGTGCGGAACATCAACATTGTGCTGCTGATCTTCAACCTGCTGCCGGTCTATCCGCTAGACGGCGGACAAATCCTGCGCTCGCTGTTGTGGTTTCCCTTTGGTCGCGCGAACAGTTTGCTGGCAGCCAGCGTGATTGGTTTCATCGGCGTGGCCGGGCTGGTTTTATTAGCCATTCTCGCCAAGTCGGTTTGGATCGGAATCATGGCCGCCTTCATTTTGATGAACTGTTGGGGTGGATTGAAGCAGGCACAAGCGCTGGCGAAGCTTGCCAAAATTCCTCGGCGCGACGGCTTCGCTTGCCCCTCCTGTAAAACGGCGCCGCCATTGGGCGAACTCTGGCGTTGCGGCAAATGCGGTCAGGCCTTCGATACTTTTTTGACGCAGGGAATTTGCCCGCATTGCGGAACCCAGTTTAGCGTCACGCAATGTCTCGACTGCGGCACCTCAAGCCCCCTGTCGGCGTGGATGTCAGTCAATAATCGTTAAATCGAGAATGGTGAATCGTTACACCAGAGATGATTCAGCGCGACAACAGTTTACGGTTAGCGCTCTCAATCCTCCGCCTTGAACGAACGCGAAATTAAATCGCGCACCGCCAGCTTGGAATTCTTGCCCTCATAAAGCATCGCGTAAACCTCGTCAATGATCGGCGTGGCGACTTTCTTTTCCTGCGCCAGCCGATGCGCGGAACGCGCCGTGGGATAACCTTCCGCCAACTTGGGATGCGAGGCCTGAATCGCTTCGATCGTTTCACCGCGACCAATCCGCTCGCCCAAATCGCGATTCCGACTTTGCTTGGAAAAACACGTCAACATCAAGTCGCCGAGGCCGCTCAGACCGGCGAACGTCTCCGCCTGCGCGCCGCACGCCACGCCGAGCCGCCGCATCTCGGACAAAGCCCGCGTGACGAGCCCGGCTTTCGTATTGTCGCCGTAGCCAAGGCCGTCGCTCACGCCCGCACCGACGGCGATGACGTTTTTCAATGCGCCACCGTATTCCACACCTAGAACATCCGTGCTGCGGTAAATCCGAAATTCCGGACGATGAAAAAGTCCCTGCACCGTTATGGCCGTGCCCTCATTTTCGCACGCGCAGACGACGGTCGTGGGAATGCCCAGCACCACTTCGCGCGCAAAACTCGGACCGGACAAGGCCACGACGCGATCTGCCGTAGCTTGTTCGCGCAGGATGCGGCTCATAGTGTCGCCGGTTTCAAATTCAATTCCCTTAGTGACGCTGACGAAAATTCCCGGATGACCTTTAAGCTTTTCCGAGACTTCGCGGAACGCCTGCGACGGAATCGCCAGCACGACACACTCCGCGCCGCCGATGGCGCTTTTGAAATCTGCCTGTGTCTTCCAATCCGTGGGCAGCGTGACACCGGGAAGATATTTTTCGTTTCGACCGTTTTGGACCGCCGCGAGCGACGCGGGATTCTTGTCCCACAAAGTCACGGCGTTGCCGTTCTCCTGCAAAATCTTGGCGAGCGCCGTGCCCCACGCGCCCGCACCGAGGACGGTGATTCTCATTTCGTTTTCTCCAGGGTTGAAGATTTTTTACCGAGGCGATTTTCCGTTCCCGCCATGAGCCGTTGAATGTTGGATTTGTGTTTGTAAATCGCCAACGCGCCGAGCGCCGTTGAAACGATGCCGAGAAAAACATTTTGCGGCGTCATGATCCAGACCGTTGCCGGCAACGCAACCGCCGCCGCGATGGAACCGACCGAAACATATTTCGTCAACAGCACCGCCAAAATGAAAACCACCAAACCCACCAGCACCGCCCACGGCGCGAGCACCAGATAAACGCCCGCGGTCGTTGCAATCCCCTTGCCGCCTTTGAACTTCAGCCAACACGTGTAGTTGTGGCCCAGCACGGCGAAGATACCCGCAATGATGAAATGCGTTTCATAAGCCGCATCCGGCGTGTGCCGCATCAGGTTTAGAAAAATGTCGCACAGCCACACCGCCCCAAATCCCTTCGCCGCATCCGCGAGCAGCACGAAAATCCCCGCCGG
>JBAXIY010000198.1:0-4276 GCA_037138135.1 Verrucomicrobiia bacterium | reverse complement strand
GCGACACCGATATTCATCGCGCCATTCAATCCGGCGCGCAGGGCTATGTGTTGAAAAACGCCACCGGAGTGGAGCTGATTCCCGCCTTGCGCGCCGTGGCCGCCGGGCAGAAATGGATTCCCAAGGAAATATCCGCCCGACTGACCACTCGAAAAATGTTTGAAGAACTTACGCCGCGCGAATTAGAAGTTCTTCAGCAAATCGCCAAGGGGCTGGCCAACAAAGAAATTGGCGATGTGCTGAAAATAAGCGAGCACACCGTCAAGGATCACTTGAAGCACATCCTCGGCAAACTCCAGGTGGCGGACCGCACGGAAGCGGTCACCGTGGCGCTGCAACGCGGAATCATCCAATTGCGATAACGCGGCGCACCCTCAATCTTTCGCCAGTTGTTTGTTTTGGTAAGTCAGACCAAAACCGCGCGCAAAGAGCGGGTCGCTCTCCACCGTGGGCCGCCCCATCAACTGCTCGTTGCTGCGTGGCCAGTTCCGCGGCAGCTTGCCGGTGGGTTTGTAAGCTCCGAACAAAACATCCGCAACTCCTTGTCCTTCGGTGCCCGGCAGCCAGGCCGCGACCAACGCATCGGTGGTGTTCAACGTGGAACCCAAAATCAGCGGACGGCCAGAAAGCAAAACGGTGACGACGGGAACCCCGGTGGCTTTCACCTTCGCAATCAGCACCGCATCGGCGGATGGCAAACTCAGTTCTTTGGTGTCGCCATAATATTCAGCATAAGGACGCTCTGCCACCACCACCACCGCGACGTCTGCTCCGGTCACGCCCGTGCCATCCGGCGAGAAAAACACTTCACTGCTGGACGGTGCGGTCGCGTGCAGGGCTTTTAGAATAGTCGTGCCGCCATGCGTCACCTCGCCCGACGCTCCCTGCCAACCGATGGTCCAGCCGCCACATTGCAGCCCCAGATCGTCAGCCGCTTTGCCGACCACGGCGATGCGTTTCAGCGTCTTGGACAGCGGCAAAATGCTATTTTCGTTCTTGAGCAACACCAGCGATTGGCGCACACAATCGCGGGCCACCTGGCGGTGTTCCGCAGAACCAATCGAGGCCGTGAAGGCGGGATCGGTAGGCCGATTATCGAAAAGGCCCATCTGGAATTTCACCGTGAGAATGCGCCGCACGGCGTCATCAATCCGCGCCCGTGAAACTTTCCCCTCGTTGACCAGTTGATCGAGCGTGTTGATGAAGTCCACATAGTTGTTCGCTTTGCCGGGGCCGTAGGGAATCATGATCATGTCCAACCCCGCATTGATGGAGGCTTCAACGTCCGCCTTGTAGTCCGCGCCCAGTTGATCAATCGCCGCCCAATCCGAAACCACCAAGCCTTTGAATCCGAGTTCCCCTTTCAACACATCCGTCACGAGATATTTGTTCCCGTGCATCTTTTTTCCATTCCAACTACTATACGAAACCATGATGGAACCCACGCCTGACTTGACGGCGGCGGTGTAGGGCGGAAGAAATGTTTTTCGCAGTGTGGCTTCATCGCAAACCGCGTTACCTTGGTCATGGCCGTCCAAAGTGCCTCCGTCTGCCATAAAATGCTTCGCACAGGCGAGGACCGAACCGCGATCCGAAAGTTTTTCCCCCTGCCAGCCGGCAATCGCCGCGACGCCCAGTTCGCTCACCAGCTTTGGATCATCACTGAAGCCTTCGTAGGTGCGGCCCCAGCGTTCGTTTTGCGGCACGGCGACGCAGGGCGCAAAAGCCCAGTTGACACCCGTGCCGGCGACTTCTTCCGCCGCCGCCCGCGCCGCGCGTTCAACCAGTTGCGAATTGTGGGTCGCGCCGAGACCGATGTTGTGGGGAAAAATGACCGCGCCATCCACGTTGTTGTGCCCATGCACGGCATCAATGCCATAGAGCAGCGGAATCTTCAACCGCGTCTGTCGGGCGGAGGACTTGAATTGCTCCACCGCCTGCAGCCAGGTGCCAGGGGAGTTGTCTGCCGGATCCGAATTGCCGCCACTGAGCACCGAACCCAGAAAATATTTCTGCACATCGCCGGGATTTTGCCTGAGCGCATCCATATCCGCCTGCGTCATCTGGCCCACCTTTTCGGCCAGGGTCATTTGGGAAAGCAGTTTTTCGACCTGCATCGTGAAATCCTGCGCCTGTGCCCAGCTTTGCAACATACAAGCCAGCAAGGCTAAAACAATCAGTTGCCGCATCAGAATCATCGGCCGGATAGAAGCGGACACCGGAGGGGAAAGGGGTTTAAAATAGTTCAGCATAATGGAACGCGTTAATAATTAGAATGAAGATACCAAACCAAGGCTGGTCTGCATCCCTCTTTCGAGGGGTGACATAGATTTTGTGACATTAATGATTGGTGAAGGCGTGGCATTACGGGCGTTGTGATGCCGGCACCTGCATTCGGGCGAGAAGGTGAGGATCGAGAAAATCACCGACGAGTTTGTGACGCTGGATTGCGCCCATGCTTTCGTGCCGAACAAGCCAGTAAAAGGGCTACGAGGAATTGCAGTCGGTGCAGGATGAGGCGTCACGGGTGCGGCGCAGCGTATTTGCGCAACATCGAAAATCTGGTCGAAGGTTAGTCCGCTAAAGGCAAGAAAACCAGTTGCCATCGGTTGCCAAATATAACTTTTTACACCCCATTGATGATGATTTTTGCGGATTGAAAGGAGACGGCCTGAAAGCGCTTAGAACCCCTATTAAACAAGGATATTATTGATTTACTGGGTGGTTTTCCATGTCAAACAAGCCTTGGGGGTAAAATCCCGAAGGGATTAAAATCACTCAGCCCGGGGTTGCGAGGAACGAGCTACCCTGGGATATCGTTCAATCAAATCATCTACCGCAACGCGGTTGCATCACCCGCTGCCAAAGTTGTAGTGTCGAGCCTGTGGCTCGATCGCCACTCGGTAGACTGTTGGATTCCGGCTCACCCGCCGGGTGAACCAAACTCAAGATTCCAAACGCAATCCATACGGTTTATTTTTGTGTCTTTTGCGCCTCTTGGCTGCCATTTCTATTGCGAAATTTAGGTTAAAACCGGCCGGTGCGCATTTTATCGTTTTTATTTGTCCGGATTTGATTTTTAATTGGGGATGCTCAAGCGAACCGCACTTTTTGCCTCCCACCAAAAACTCGGCGCCAGACTCGTGGATTTTGGCGGCTGGGAAATGCCCGTCCAATACTCCAGCATCACCGACGAGCACCTGGCCGTCCGCCATGCCGCCGGACTGTTTGACATTTCGCACATGGGCGAAGTCACGGTGAATGGCGCCGGCTCGGTGGAATTCCTCAACCGGACGCTCACCAATGACATCCGCAAGCTCGCGTCCGGCCAGGGGCAATACACCCTCATGTGCAATGAGCGCGGCGGGGTGGTGGATGATCTCTATGCCTATCGTCTTTCGGTGGATGTCTATCTGCTCATCATCAACGCCTCGCGCATCGAGGCCGATGTGGCGTGGCTGAAGGCGCAGGCCGCGAATTTCACCGGCGGCGAAGTCAGCCTCACCGACGCCTCCCATCACTATGCCGCCATCGCGCTGCAGGGGCCGCGCGTGAGGGAATTTATTGCGGCCGTCATTCCCGGCGCATCCGCTTCGGTTTTCAAGGTGGGGTCCGTTACGGACTTGAAGAAAAACGAGATTGCCGGCTTCCACTTTGATAACAGCAATATCCTGGTGTCGCGCACCGGCTATACCGGCGAGGACGGCTTTGAGATTCTCGGCCCGGATTCCGCCGTGCAGCATCTCTGGGACAAGTTTCTCGCCGCTGGCGCGCCGTTTGGCATCAAGCCCTGCGGCCTCGGCGCGCGGGACACCTTGCGCACGGAAGTGTGCTATCCGCTTTACGGGCACGAACTGGACGAGCAGACCACGCCCATCGAGGCGGGCGTCGGCTTCTTTGTCGCGCTCGACAAGGGGGAATTCAACGGGCGCGCGGTTCTGGCCGGGCAGAAGGCGGATGGCCCGAAGAAAAAGCTCGTTGCCTTCAGGATGACCGATAAATCCGCGCCGCCGCGCCCGCACTATCCGATCTGGGCAAATGGCGAAAGCGTGGGCGTCGTGGTCAGCGGCACGCAAAGCCCGTCGCTCAACGTCGGCATCGGCATGGGCTATGTCCCGGCGGCGCTGGCGAAACCGGACACGAAGATTGAGATAGAGATACGCGGCCGCCGATTCGCGGCCGTGGTGGTGCCCAAGCCGATTTATAAGAAACCCTGACTTCTGAATGTTGAATGTTGAATGTTGAATGTTGAATGTTGAATGTTGAATGTTGAATG
>JBAXIY010000197.1:0-4300 GCA_037138135.1 Verrucomicrobiia bacterium | reverse complement strand
AAAAAACGCAAGCGAAAGCCTAGCCGCCGGAAAAATGGCAGGCAAGTTGAAATTGTGATTTTTTTCACAAGCGATGGTGAGTAGCCGATTTTGTCACCAGATTTTAACACGGCGGCGGCAAAATTGTGTTATCAAGTTGAACTTGTGACGGACACCAATTTCGCTAAATTAGAAAAACGCACTTTGCGCTACGCATGAAATCATTTGCTGAATTAAATTTTCCGGGGCGGCTGATTGCCGTCGAAGGGCTGGATGGCTCCGGCAAGTCCACGCAGATTTACCTGCTCAAACGCTGGCTGGAGGCTGAGGGCATCAAGGTCTATTTCAGCGAGTGGAATTCTTCCGAAATCGTCAAGTCCGCCACGAGCAAAGGGAAAAAACGTGAATTGCTTACGCCTACCACATTTAGTCTGATTCACGCGACGGATTTTGCCGACCGCTATGAGCGGCACTTGCTGCCGCTGTTGCGCGCCGGCTATATCGTGCTGTGCGACCGCTATGTGTTCACGGCATTTGCGCGCGATGTCACCCGCGGCTGCCCGCCGGACTGGGTGCGTGGCAATTATAGCTTCGCGGCGCGGCCCGACCTCACGATGTTTTTCAAGGCGGATTTGGAAGTGTCTTTGAGCCGCATTCTGGAAGGTCGGCCAAAGTTGAAGTTTTTTGAGGCGGGCATGGATTTGAACTTGTCCAAAGACCCGTATGAAAGTTTCCGCATTTTTCAGGGGCGCATTCTCGACCAATACCTGTCGATGAGCAAAGAATTCGAGTTTGTGACGATGGACGGCAATATGAATGTGGAAAAGCAACAGGTCATCGTCCGCAAACTAGTGAGTGAGCGGATTGATTTGAAAAAGTTTAAACGTAAAAGTCCGCTGCCGTTACCACCGTCACTGGTAAACGACCGCGAGGAAAAAGATGAATTGGAAGACAAAGCTGCATGAGCACCAAAAAAATTCGCCGGTTCTACGGCCACGGCATCCCACGCGTCAAACCAGAGGATCTCGGTGGCAAACTGATAGTTGTTGAAGGCGCGGATGGTTCCGGCCGTTCCACACAAATCGCCGAGCTCGTCAACTGGCTGGAAACCAGCGGCCGCCCAACGGTGCAGGTCGGCTTGAAACGCTCGACGCTTGTCAGCGCGGAATTGGAAAAGGCGCAGGACGGAAATGTTTTGAGCCGGACGACGTTAAGTTTGTTTTATGCCACGGATTTTGCCGACCAGTTGGAAAACATCATTGTGCCCGCGCTCAAAGCCGGTTTCATCGTGCTGGCGGACCGCTATATATACACACTGATGGCGCGCGATCTGGTGCGGGGCATGGATGAAAAATGGTTGAAAAACCTTTACGGTATCGCGCCGGTGCCGGACGCGGTGTTTTATCTTTCGGTGGAACCAGAGGAATTGGTGCAGCGCAACCTTTCCAAGAACGCAACGCTCGACTACTGGGAAAGCGGCATGGATCTTGGGCTTTCGCGCGAGGTGTTTGACAGCTTCCTGAAATACCAAGCCGCGATGCAAGGCGCATTCAAGTCGATGCAAAAGACTTACGGGTTCGATATTGTAGATGCCAACCGTTCAGCGCACGCGGTCAACAAGGAATTGCGGAAAAAGATAAGTTCCGTGCTCGACACGGAATAAACCCAGCGCGTCAAGGCGCGTTCGTGGCGGGTGAATTGCTGAGAGACGACAAAACCGCTGGCGAGTTGGTATTTGTTAGCGGTTTCCGGAACTGGCGCTTCATCAACACGTCAAACTGCTTCTGCTGCTCCGGCGTCAGTAGGGCGCGGATTTCCAGCCGCGAATCCTGCATTACCATGCGCATTTGGTTCTGGCCTTCGCTGATGCTTTTTTGAATGGCATCGTGCTGCTCCGGTGAGAGCTGCAACTCCTCCTCCAACCGCTGCAAAAATTGTTTACTCAAGATTTCCGGCAGGCGCTGTTTGGCTGCGTCCGTGGCATGCGCGGCCTGATTGGTGGCTGGGGAATGGCTGGCCACCGCAGACGCTTTGTGAACCAACTTCGGACGGAAATGCTGGACATAATTCACCAGCAAGCCGCCGGTGATTACGCCAGCACCGAAGATGACTATGGTTGCAAAAATGACCTTCCAATTATTCACGGCATCGAAGAATTGTCCGGCAGATCGGCCGAGGCCAGCAGGGTGTTTTCGAAATCCTGTGAGAGATCCGAACTGCTGTCCGAGGCAACGGGCTGGAACAGGGAAACTGCGCCAAAAATCACCACCAACACGACACAGGAGGCGGCCGCACGCCACAAACCGCGCGCCCAAAACATCCAGTGATCCGCACCGGCACGGGCGGCAATCAGCGCGGTGATGCGCTTCTCAAAGGCATACGGCACGCGCTCATCCGCCGCTTGCTGGCGAGCCGCCGCAATCAACGTTTTATGGAGTTCAGTCAAATTCATATTCACTTCATTACGTTTGACGCGCAAGATTTGCGCAGAGTTACAAGTATTTGTTCTGAGTCATGCGCTTTAGAATTTTTCGCATCTCCCCACGCGCGCGAAACGCCCGCACCTTCACGAGTGGCACCGACCAGCCAGTGATTTTGGCAATCTCTTTCACGGAACGATCTTCTATTTCTAGCAGCTGGATGACCAGCCGTGCCTCGGGCGAAAGTTTTTCCAAAACCCGATCAATCAGCAGTTTTGCCGCATCGGCATCCTCGCTAACGCTGCCCGGTTCGGCCACGTAACGTTCCAGCCAGTCCTCTTCCGGCTCGGAAATTTCACTGAAGGAGGAAATCCGGTTGCGCTGGTGACCGCGCAAAAAATCATAGCACGTCCGCACCGCCATCCGCATGAGCCAATGCTCGAAGGGCGCTTCGCCGCGAAAAGTTTTGAGCTTGTCAAACGCCTTGAGCCAGACTTCTTGGCAGATATCCTCCACCTCGCTTTCCCGTCGCGCATAACGGCGGGCGGTGGCAAAAACTCGAGGGGAATATTTGGCAACCAATGGCTCGAAACTCGTCGCGTCACCTTTAAGCACGGCGGCGATGAGTTCGGCTTCAGACCGTTCCATGCGAACAACCTTTCGTCACCTCACCGGCGCAGCAAGCCCATTGCTCCTTCAAACGCGTGCGAAAACTCCGAGATGGACTCTGATGCCTTGTGGGGCTGTTCCAATAACAGTCGCAGCCGCTCCTCAGCCGACTGCCCCGGACGTAGTCGCATTAATTCGGCAGCGGCAACGATGTTTGCCAGCCGCCCATTCACGTCATGCCGCATCTCCCGCAACTTCTGGTGGAGCGCCAAAATTTGTTCCTCAGTCAGAGTCACAGGTCCATTGGGTTTATATTCGGCTGACATAATCGCATCATCGCGGAAATTAGCCAATAAAAGCAAGCGGCTTCACGCGTAAAAATGCCCCAACTCTCTTAACGAGGCATAATCCTTCGCCCGCGCCGCCGTCGCTCGGCCCAGAATGACGTGATCCACCACCTCGATCTTCAGCAATTGCCCTGCGCGGATTAAATCTCTCGTCACCTTGATGTCCGCCGCGCTCGGCGTCGGATCGCCGCTGGGATGATTGTGCGCCAGCACAATCGCGTGGGCATTTGCCGCAATGGCACTTTTGAAAACCTCCCGCGGATGCACCAGAATCGTGTCCAGCGTGCCGTCGGAAATTTCCTCAATACGGATTAATCTATGCCGCGTGTTCAGCAACAGCACCGATAGCGTCTCCACGCTTTTCAACAAATTTTGTTCCCGCAACAACCGCACCACATTTTCCGGGTTATCTAGCACGGGCGATTCCGATTGCAATTCACACGCCATTTTACGTGCGAGTGCGAATGCCGCCACCAACGTCACCGCCTTGTCGCGCCCGATGCCCCGAACCTTTTGCAAATCCTGAATGGACGCCTGCGCGAGCCCTTGCAACGTGCCGAATTTCTGGAGCAATTGTTTGCCGACCTCCACCGCATTAGTGCCCTGCAAGCCCGTGCGCAAAAGAATTGCAATCAACTCCGCATGGCTCAGCGCATCCGCGCCCAGCGCCGCCAGCCGTTCACGCGGGCGCTCGCTCACCGGCTGATCTTTGAGACGAAAACTCTCGGCCATGAAAAATTAGTAAGCGAACCCGCCTCTAAATACACGCGGAAAATGCCGAAGAGTATGCCAAGCGTCGCCCCTGAATGCGCTGACGCTACCCTACAAAACCACCAAATCATCGCGGTGCACCAGTTCCACGCGCGCCAGTTTTTTGGCGCGGATTTCGTCGGCGGAAAATTTCGCGATGCCGCGCGCGAATTCCGTTCCGTCCAAATCGCAGAT
>JBAXIY010000196.1:0-4310 GCA_037138135.1 Verrucomicrobiia bacterium | reverse complement strand
GTCTGGTTGGTGAACGAGTTGGACATGACGAACGACGGATGGCCGGTGGCGCAACCGAGATTCACGAGGCGGCCTTCGGCAAGCATGTAGATGCTCTTCTTGCCACCGGGCAGCCAGTAACGGTCGTATTGCGGCTTGATGTTCTCGACGCGCAGGCCTTTGACCTTCTTCAACGCGTCCACCTGGATCTCGTTGTCGAAGTGGCCGATGTTGCAGACGATGGCCTGGTCTTTCATCGCGAGCATGTGTTGCACGGTGATGATGTCGCAGTTGCCGGTGGTGGTGACGTAGATGTCGCCCACGCCGAGGGTGCTTTCCACGGTGTTGACCTGAAAGCCTTCCATGGCCGCCTGCAACGCGTTGATCGGATCGATCTCGGTGACGATGACGCGGGCGCCGTAAGCGCGGAGCGAATGGGCCGAGCCTTTGCCGACATCGCCGTAACCGCAGACGACGGCGACTTTGCCGGCGAGCATGACGTCGGTGGCGCGCTTGATGCCGTCCGCGAGCGATTCGCGGCAGCCGTAGAGGTTGTCGAACTTGGACTTGGTGACGGAGTCGTTGACGTTGATGGCGGGCACGAGCAATTTGCCGGCTTCCTTCATCTGATACAAACGATGCACGCCGGTGGTTGTCTCTTCGGAAACGCCTTTCCAGTCTTTGACGATTTTGGTCCAGAGGCCGGGTTTCTCGGTGGCGAGACGGCGCAGGAGCGCTTTCACGACGGAAACTTCGTGGCTGTCGCCTTTGGATTCGTAGGCCCACTTGGAACCTTTTTCGAGTTCGTAACCTTTGTGGATGAGCAAGGTCACGTCGCCGCCGTCGTCCACGACGAGTTCGGGACCTTGGTCGCCGGGGAACAAAATCGCCTTGAGCGTGAGTTCCCAATATTCCTCGAGCGTTTCACCTTTCCAGGCGAACACCGGCGTGCCGGTCGCCGCGATGGCGGAGGCCGCATGGTCCTGCGTGGAAAAAATATTGCACGAAGCCCAACGCACGTTCGCGCCGAGGGCGACGAGCGTTTCGATGAGCACGGCGGTCTGGATGGTCATGTGCAACGAACCGGTGATGCGCACGCCTTTGAGCGGTTTGGATTTCGCGTATTTGTTGCGCACGGAAATCAAGCCGGGCATTTCGTGCTCGGCCACGGCGATTTCCTTGCGGCCCCACTCGGCCAGCGAAATATCGCGGACGATGTAATCTTTACCGGCCGGTGTCTGCGCGGCGTATTGCGCAAACGTCTCGCTGACTTCAGCAAGGACGCCACTGGCTTTGCCGTTGCCATTCAGTTTGAGAATGGTGCGGCGGGACGGAGACAATTTGATTTTTGACATAATGATGATTGGTTAAGGGTTAAATCGCTTTCAACAGAGCTTCGACTTTGTTCGTCGCTTCCCACGTGAGATCCTTGTCGCTCTTCCCAAAGTGACCGTAATTCGTGGTCTTGCTGTAAATCGGACGGCGGAGGTTGAGCTGGTCAATGATGTCAGCGGGCTGGAAGCTGAACACCTTATTGACGGCTTTGATGATCTTGGCGTCGGCAACTTTCGCGGTGCCGAACGTGTCCACGTGAACGCTGACCGGGTCAGGATAACCGATGGCGTAAGCGAACTGGATTTCGCAACGCTCGGCGAGCTTCGCGGCCACGATGTTCTTCGCGACCCAGCGGCCCATGTAGGCAGCACTGCGATCGACTTTCGTCGGATCTTTGCCGGAGAACGCGCCGCCGCCGTGACGACCCATGCCGCCGTAGCTGTCCACGATGATTTTGCGACCGGTCAAACCGGTGTCGCCTTGCGGTCCACCTACCACGAAACGGCCCGTAGGATTAATAAGAAATTCAGTTTTCGCCGTGAGCATTTTCGCGGGCAAGACTTTCTTGATGACCTGCTCGATGCAGAATTTTTCAATCTCGGCGTGCTCGACATCCGCCGCGTGCTGCGTGGAGATGACGACGTTGGAGATGGAAACCGGCTTGCCGTTTTCGTAAACGACCGAGACTTGCGACTTCGCGTCGGGGCGCAACCACGGCACTTTGCCGCTCTTGCGGATCTTGGTCAGTTCGCGGCCGAGGCGATGCGCGAACATAATCGGCGCGGGCATCAGCTCGGGCGTTTCGTTGCTCGCGTAACCGAACATCAAGCCCTGATCGCCGGCACCCTGCTTCGCGGTCTTTTTGCCTTTGGCTTTCTTCGCATCGACGCCTTGCGCGATGTCCGGCGACTGCTGGGTGACGATGACATTGACGAAAACTTTGTCCGCATGAAACACATCGTCGTCGTTGACATAGCCGATTTCGCGGATGGCTTCGCGCGCGAGTTTCACGAAATCCAGCTTGGCCTTGGTGGTGATTTCACCGCCGACGATGGCGATGTTGGACTTCACATAAGTTTCGCAGGCGACGCGGGAAAATTTATCCTGTGACAAACAAGCGTCGAGGACAGCGTCAGAAATGGTATCAGCGACTTTGTCAGGATGACCTTCGCCAACAGATTCGGAAGAAAAGATGTAACGATTGCTCATGTATTTTTTGTGGTTTTACGCCAACAACATATTGACGTATCTGGATAGGATGATATATCTGAAACAAAGCGCGTCAAATGCTTTCTCGAAAAAAGTTCGTTGCGCCAAAATAATATGACCTCGACCCTGAAATCTTTGCGGGCATTGTCCGACCAAACCCGCCTGCGCATCGTCGCGCTGCTGGAGAAGGACGAGCTGTCAGTCAACGAACTTCAGGAAGTCACGCGCCTCGGCCAATCGCGCATCTCGACGCATCTCGGATTGCTCGCCGATTGCGCGCTCGTGAAATCGCGGCGCGACGGCAAGCGCACATTTTACAAACTCAATCCGCAGGCCGATTCCGTCGCCAGCGAATTCATCCAACTCGCGATTCGCGGCGCAAAGGAACTCGCCGAACATTCCAGCGACCAAATTAATCTCAAGCGCGTGCTCGCCCGCCGCAAAGAACAGGCGCAGGTTTATTTCAATCAGGTCGCCGGCCGTTTCGACCGCGTTTACGGACCCGGCCGCTCGTGGCAAGCGTTCGGACATCTGCTGCTGCGAATGTTGCCGAGCATCACCGTCGCCGATTTGGGCGCGGGTGAAGGTTTGTTAAGCGAACTCCTCGCGCGGCGCGCAAAAAAAGTCATCGCCGTGGACAACTCGGAAAAAATCGTCGCGTTCGGTGCGGCCAAGGCGAAGAAAAACGGCCTGAAAAATTTGGAATTCCGCCAAGGCGATTTGCAAAACCCGCCGATTGAAGCCGCGAGCGTTGACCTCGTGATTTTGAGTCAGGCTTTACACCACGCAGAAAATCCGGCAACCGCGCTGTCGAGCGCGGCGAAATTATTGAAGCCGCACGGCCAGATTTTGATTCTCGATTTGCTCAAGCACAACTTCGACAAGGCGCACGAACTTTATGGCGACCGCTGGCTCGGTTTTGCCGAAAGCGATCTGCACCGCTGGCTCGAAGCCGCCGGTTTGAAGAAAATTGAAATCAGTATCGTCGCCGCTGAGGAACAGCCGCCGCATTTTCAAACGATTTTGGCGAGTGCGGAAAAGTAATTTCGCGCGCCCAATTTTGGCCGGGTGAAATTCCTTGTGAGCCACTAGGCCACAATCAAATTGATCATCTTCTTCGGCACGATGATGACTTTCTTGATGGTTTTGCCTGCGAGGAATGGCTGCGCTTTCTCCGCCGCTTTCGCCGCCGCCTCAATCGTCGCGTTGTCGGCATCCACCGCGACCTTGATGACGTCGCGGAATTTGCCGTTCACCTGCACTGGTAATTCGATTTCCGTCTCGACGAGCAACGCCGCGTCAAACTTCGGCCATTCAGCGTAAGCCAGCGATGGCGCGGTTTGGCCAAAGGTGGAATGCAGCCGCGCCCAAAGTTCCTCGGCGATGTGCGGCGCGAACGGTGCGAGCAACTGCAGAAACGGCTTCATCACAGACAGCGGTTTCGTCTGCCACGTCATCGCTTCGTTGGTGAACACCATCATCGCTGAAATGGCGGTGTTGAACCGCATACCGTCCAAATCTTCCGTGACTTTCTTGATGCACGCGTGCAACGCCTTAAGCTGCGCGGGCGTGGCCGATGCGTCAGTGATTGCGCCATCGAGCAAAATCAAGTCCAGCAGTTCTCCGTGCCTCTGTGCCTCTGTGGCCAAAGTTTCCGCCTGTTCAAACGCTGTTTCGGATTTCTCATCCACGAACAAACGCCACACGCGACCGAGGAAACGATACACGCCTTCGACGCCCTTGGTGTTCCACGGCTTCGTGTCCTGAAGCGGCCCCATGAACATCTC
>JBAXIY010000195.1:0-4321 GCA_037138135.1 Verrucomicrobiia bacterium | reverse complement strand
GGATTCACCGTGCCGTTGAGCGTAGCGGTATTCGTCGTTATTCCTGACGCAGCGGAGGTCGTAACCGTCGGCGCCAGCGGCACGGCACCGCCATAAGCTGAGTTACGCGGATTGGGCGTGCCGGTGGTGAAGTCAACGGAGTTGTCGCCGGTGTCTTGAGCGCCGTTGCCCAAACGCAGGTCAGCGGTGGTAGCGGAAATCGTCGGCGCCGGACCGGAACCTTCATAGGCATTGGCGCTGCCGTAGCCGACAAAATCTTGCAAACCGGTCAGACCAATCGGCGAAGAAGTGCCGGAAGTGATGGTGGTCTGCGAATTCATCAGGGCGACTTTGCCTTTGGAAGCGCTCATATCAATCGTGCTGGTGGCGTCAGCCGTTGGCAACACCGCACCAACGGTGCCGCCGGAGTGGGCTTGAATCAGATAATAATGCCCGGATGGAATGCTGCCGGTGAGGTTGAACTTGGTCCAACTAGTGCCGGCGGAAGACGCGTATTGCACCGACCAAGTGCTCAAATCCACCGCGCTGCCGCTGCGGTTGTATAGCTCGATGTAATCATTTTGGTAAGGCGCCCCGGCGTTACCACCGCCACCGAAAATCTGGCTGATGCCCACCGCATTCACGGGATTGGTGGCGATGGTAAAGACCGTGGCGCTCGTGCCGACGCCGTAAGGATTCGTCACGGTGATGAATCCGTCCGTAGCTCCGACCGGAACTTGCGCCGTGATTTGCGAAAGTGAATCCGCAGTGAAGTTCGCGTAGCGACCATTGAAGCCGACCCCAGTTACGCCCGCAAAATTGGTTCCGGTGATGACCACTGAAGAGTTAACCAGCCCGTTAGTGGGATTGAAGGAGTTGATCACGGGCGCGCCATTGCCAGCGAGCACGGTGAAACTGTTTGCGCTCGTGCCGGTGCCGTTGGCGGTGGTGACGCTGATGGGGCCGGAGGTTGCGCCAACAGGAACCGTCGCAGTGATACTGGAGGAAGAGTTGACGGCATAAGTTATTGCGGCGGTGCCATTGAAGGCAACGTCGGTCACATTGCTGAACAACAAACCGGTGATCGTAACGCTGTCGTTTGTCGCGCCGAAACTTGGAGCGAAACTCAAAACCGTTGGCGCAAGTGTCACCGTGAGTTTAGCCACGCTGCTGGTGGCGCTACCAAAGGAGTTGGTGACGATGACAAAATAATTTCCTGCATTGGTCGAAACGACGTTGCTGATGACGAGCGAGGTGTTGGTCGCGCCGAAAATGGCGTTGGTGAAATACCATTGATAAACCAGCGGGGTGGAACCGGTGGCGATCGAGGAAAAAATGGCCGTGCCGCCAAGGGTGTTCGTCTGACTTTGTGGCGAGGTGGTGATTGTGGGCGGAGTGTTGGCAATCGGGGCGAGCGCATTGATCAGATTGACTCCGTTGGGGGTTCCCAGACCGGTGGCCAAATCGTAACCGGTCACGGCCGCATATTTTCCGGCACTGCTCGGCCAGGCGTTGTTGCCCGTGGTCACATCGTGAAAACAGTTGGTGTAATTCGCCGTGCGTGAAAGATTGTATACGGCCGGATTGATGAAGCCCGCCGATGGGATACCATTGGCAGCGGCTTGCTGGTTCACCAAGGCCATGTAGCCCGCCCACAATGGCGCGGCGCAACTGGTGCCACCGAAAGCGCCGGCGCTGCCATTGTCATACGCGCAATAAACATTGTTCGCCGTGAGCGCCACGTCGGGAATGTTGCGTTTGGTGGTGGAGCCGCTATTGGCAGACATGCTAGTAGCGACCTGCCATGAAGGAATGTTGTAAAGTGTGCAGATACCGCCGGTGCTGCCCCAGTAACCACCGTTCGCATTAACGGTGCCGTCATTCCATACCGTTTCCGAAGTAAAGGACACACCGCTGCCACTCATCGTCAACGTCGTGCCGCCAACTTGTGTGATGTAAGGACTGCCGGAAGGAATATTCACCTGATTGGTGTTGTTCACGTCATTGTTCGAGCCGGTCACAAACGCATCCGAATCGCCCGAGGCGTTGAAGAATGATTGGCCCGCGCCAGCCATGAATTGAAAAATGATATCCGTGGTTACGTTGGGACCGCCGTCCCAGCCCCAAGAACAACTTAACTGTTTAACCGTGTTACTGAAAGTCAGCATGGAATTCAAAATGTCATTCGGCAAACCGGTTGGCCCGGCTTCGAAAACCACGATTTTAGAAAGTCCCGGAGCCATCGCCATGGACATCTCAATATCCAAAGCTACTTCGCTGTTACCGCTGTTGGCGCCGGTGGTGGGCTTGCCATTGAAGCCGTCGAGTAAAACGGTCTGGAGAATGATGTTCGTCCGCCCGCCGCCCGCCGCCCGCGCGTAAGAAATAACATCGTTCGTGTAAAAGCCATCGAACTGCAATAGACCGACACTCTGACCTGTGCCGGTGTTGGTCGTGCCAGCGGCGTAGGCATTACGGAAGTCATTGGCAAAATAACTGCCCGAACTGTCAGGGGCCGTTCCGGTCAGTGGCAGAGCATTGGCCAAAGCCTTATGCAAGTGCGGATGCGGCCGTGAATAATCACTCAAACCCTGAATGTCCGTCACCGGCAACGTCGCATTCACGGTGGGTTCGGCGTCCGGCGCAAAAAATTCACGCGCTTCTTTGGGATGTTGAAATTTGTTGAGCTTGAGATGAAAAGCTTTTTCCACATTGGCCGCGCGCCCGACCACGTCGAGGAGCAGCCGATTAGGATGCTCGGCGGAAACAATGAATCCGTTGGTGCGGGCGAACTCTTTCACCGCCGCGTAGTCCGCTTCCGTCGGTCCGAACCGCGCCGTCAATTCCGCCACCGTGAGATAATGGTGATAATTCGGGCTGGCCGGATTATAAATATCGGCCAGAAAATTTTCCAAACCTGCCGGATCCCGCATGGGCAAGCCAATGGCCAGACGCAATTCATTGGTCGCCGAGACCTGACCGGAAGATTTAAACGTTTTCCAAAGGGATTCAAAGTGCCCATGCAGTGTTTTCATGCCGGTGGCAACATTGGCGTTTGCCGCTGTAATTTTTATCTCCTGTGAAACAACTGCGACCATCAGCATGGACAACAAATATCTTAACAACATATGGGACACTAGTTCTTGGGTTTGCTTGTGATTGGTTTCGAAACGCCGGAAGCATTTCAAATAATCGCGTAAAATAGACTTTAAACCCCGCATTCGTCAAAAAATGAATAGTGACATTTAAGTGACGCGCCGTTTTTCTGTTCCTTGCCCCGCCGCCCCGATTTTGTAGACTGTCCCTCCGATGAAAAAGAAATCCGCCCCGGCAAAATCGTCAAAAGCCATCAACATCCGCCCGTTTTCCAGTTCTCTCTTGGACGGACCGCACCGCGCCGCTGCGCGTTCCATGCTGTATCCCGTCGGCTTTACCGAGGCAGATTTCAAGAAGCCGCTGATCGGCATCGCCTCGACTTGGAGCAACGTCACGCCGTGCAACATGCACATTGATAAACTCGCGCTCGAAGCCGAGAAAGGCGCGAATGCCGGCGGCGGCAAGGCGATTGTCTTTAACACCATCACCGTTTCCGATGGCATCTCGAACGGCAACGAAGCCATGAAGTATTCGCTCGTCTCGCGCGAAGTCATCGCCGACTCGATCGAAACCGTCGTCGGCTGCGGCGGTATGGATGGCTATGTGGCCATCGGCGGTTGCGACAAAAATATGCCCGGCGCGATGATGTGCATCGCTCGCATGAATCGCGCGGCGGTGTTCGTTTATGGCGGAACGATTTTACCCGGCTGCCTCACGGCGGCGACGGCACCGAAGGATTCACCGAACGTTGGCAAGTCGCTCGACGTCGTCTCCGTGTTCGAAGCCATCGGCCAGCACGCCGCCGGAAAAATTTCTGACGCTGAACTGCACGCCGTGGAATCCTGCGCGATTCCCGGACCCGGTTCCTGCGGCGGCATGTATACCGCCAACACCATGGCCAGCGCCATCGAAGCGCTCGGCATGAGTCTGCCGAATAGCTCGGCGCAAAACGCTGTTTCACCCGCGAAGATGGACGATTGCCGTCGCGCCGGTGCCGCCGTTGTGAACATGTTAAAGCTCGGCATTCGTCCGCTCGACATCCTCACGAAGAAGGCGTTTGAGAATGCCATCACCGTGGTCATCGCGCTCGGCGGTTCCACGAATGCCGTGTTGCATCTGCTCGCCATCGCGCACGCCGCGAAGGTGAAGCTCACCATTGATGACTTCACGCGCATCGGCAAACGCGTGCCTGTGGTTGCCGACCTCAAGCCCAGCGGCAAATACAGCATGAGCGCGCTCGTCGCCA
>JBAXIY010000194.1:0-4324 GCA_037138135.1 Verrucomicrobiia bacterium | reverse complement strand
CTTCCGTTTCAAAACACGCGGCTCCGATTTGCGCTGCGATTTGAAAATCAAAGCCGATCGCGCCGCGCAAGGCGGTATGGAAATGGTGCGCGGGTTGACCGGCTCCATGGTGCGCGTGCCGATTCCGCGCGGTGTTGGTCGCAATGAAATCATCCGCATCGCGAACGAAGGTTTGCCAAAATCGCGCGGTGGCCGCGGTGATTTGCTAGTGCGCATCACGTATCGCGTCGAAGTCCGTATCAGTCGCAGCGGGAAATAAATTCGCCTCGGTCATTTACAATCAGCCGACCGCAGCGCACGATGCCCTGCCTTCCGGAGAAACTTCCATGCCGCAGGCTAGTCAATCCGTAGAACCAAAATAAAGTTATGGGCGACAAATCCCCGAAAGCCACGCAGAAAAAGTCCGGCCAGAAAAACGCAAAAGCCACCAGCGCCAACGCCAAGAAAAGCGCCGCCGTCGCGGCCAAATCCGCCGCTGGTAAGAAAAAGTAACACCTGCCGTTTGCTGTCGCTCCTGAATTTTAATTTAGGAGCGACAGATTTTTTCGCAAAACATCACGCGGCGATTGCGACGCTGCCGCCACTTCCCTAAAATCGCCGCATGGAAAAGAATCGGCTCGAAGCGTTCAGCGACGGCGTCATCGCAATTATCATCACCATCATGGTGCTGGAGTTGCACGTGCCCGAGCATGCCGACGGTCTCGCCGATTTGAAGCCGTTGATTCCCGTGCTGCTGAGCTATCTGTTGAGCTTTATCTACGTCGGGATTTACTGGAACAACCATCATCACATGTTCCAGTCCACGGAAAAAGTCACCGGCGGCATCTTGTGGGCGAACTTGCACCTGCTCTTCTGGCTCTCGCTATTTCCGTTCACCACTGCGTGGGTCGGCGCAAATCATCTCGCGCCCGCACCGACGGCGGTTTACGCCTTCGTGCTGATGATGGCGGGTGTGGCCTATTACATTTTGGAACATTCCATTATCCGACAGCAGGGCAAAGATTCGTTGCTCGCGCGCGCCATCGGTAATCGTTGGAAAGAAAATATTTCGCCGCTCTGTTATCTCGCGGCCATTCCACTTGCGTTTGTGAGTCCGTATATTTCCCACGCACTGTTCATCTTCGTCGCCATTCTCTGGCTCGTGCCGGATAGCCGGATCGAGCGCACGTTGAACGAACGCGAAAAATAATGAGCCTCCGTGCGCTCGGTTATTTTGCGGTTCCGCCCGGATGTTCCTTGAAGAATTTTACAATCAGCGCCGGTGCCGACGCCGGCACCACATGGCCGCCCGTATGAATGAAGGTCACAACCGGCGCGCCGCTTTTTGACGGATACAACGTGCAGTCCTCTGCCCAAGGTTCGCCGGTCGTGTCGCAGCCGTTGATTTTTCGCAGCGCCTCCATCGTCAGCTTCTGCCAGGAAAATTTTACCAACGGATCTTTCTCCCCGGCGATGTGCAGAACGGGCTTCGGCGGCAACTGCATCGCGTATTTTGCTGCGGCCGCACAGGGCGCGACGGCGGCAAACACCTCGCCGCGCGTCAGCCAGAGCAAGTAGGTAAAACCGCCGCCATTGGAATGACCCGTCGCGTAGATGCGTTTCGCATCCACGTTGTAATCCTGTTTCAACCGCGCCAGCACGGCGTCAAAAAATTTCAAGTCGCGGTCGGCGTTGTTGCCCGCCGCCGCCTGCCAACCGGGCAGTTTTCCCTGCGGATCGGTCAACTGCCCGACAGTTGGCAAACCCTGCATATAAACCACAATCGCTTCCGGCCATTCTCGTTCGATGTGAAAGCTGCGTTCCGCCTGACGAGCGTTGCCGCCATGACCGTGAAAAACGAAGACGACCGCGGTGTGATTCGTTTTCGCCGCCGGCGGCACAAACACCAGCGCCGTGCGCGCCATGCCGTCCACGGTAAAATTCAGCGTCTGTAAATTTTCTGCCGCGCGCGCCAGCGGGGTTGCAAGCAGCAGCGCAATCAAGGTGCCGAGAAATTTATTCATCCCATTTCAGACGTGCCGCCGACAAAAAATGTTACGACGCTTGAGTCGGTCATTGAAAGCGGGTTAAGCTCTCGCATTATGAGCAAACCTGCCTGCCCGATGTGCGAGATGAATGACGTTCTGGAATTCCCCGATAAATGGGAATGTGTTACCTGCGGTTACGAATGGCCGCGCGAAGCGGCGCCGGAAATTCCCGACGGCCCACGCGTCGTCAAAGATGCCCACGGCAATGTCCTTGCCGACGGCGATTGCGTCATCCTCATCAAAGATTTGAAACTCGGCGGTTCGTCCGTGCTCAAAGGTGGCTCCAAGTCCAAGCCGATCAAGCTCGTGGACGGAGACCACGAAATCTCCTGCAAGGTGGACAACATCGCTGTCGGTTTGAAAGCGTGCTTCGTGAAGAAGGCTTAAAGCCTGGCGGCGCGATGCGACTTGGCAAAAAAACGGGAGCGAGTATTCTGGCCAAGATTTGAGCCCCCGTAGCTCAAATGGATAGAGCAATTGTTTCCTAAACAATGGATCACGGTTCAATTCCGTGCGGGGGCACCAAGCTTCACCCATTCATTCCGAGTCGAAACCAATCGGTTCGTCTAGAGTTTTTAATGTCGCGCCAGCAGGTAGGCTTTGAACTTATCGTAGTCTGCGTCCATCCGGTCAAAATCCTCCGGCAATTGAATCGCCGCGGTCATCGCTGGCGGCACATCCGGCGGCCAGCCAACCACCTTCTCGACTTCTTCGGGAAACTTCGCCGGGTTTGCCGTCTCGACGATGACCGCCGGCGCGTCGCCGAGTGGTTCGGTGGCGAGCCAATCTTGAAAACCCTGCCACGCGACCGCGCCGTGCGGTTCGAGCAGCAGTTGAAACTTATTCCAAAAATCCCGCACGCCAGCGACCGTGCGTTCGTCGGAAATGGAACTGGAAAATAAATCGTGGCGCATTTTAGCGAGATCCGGCTGCCGGGAAATTTTGCCGGTTTCATCCATTTGCCCGCCATAAACCGCCACCAGCCGCGCAAGATTGCTCGGATGTCCGACGTTCATCGCATTGGAAAGCGAATTGCGCGACGGACAGATTTTTTGATAAACGCCCGTTGCTAGAAATTTCGGGAACGCGTCGTTGTCGTTGACGGACGCGACGATTTTTTTCACCGGTAAACCCATTTCCCGCGCCACCACCGCGCCCATCATGTCGCCAAAATTTCCGCTGGGAATTGAGAAGACAATTGGTTCGCCATTGTTCGCGAGGCGCGAGGCTGCGTAAAAATAATAAACACTTTGCGGCAGCAGGCGACCGATGTTGATGGAATTGGCCGAGGACAGCGCGATGTGCGCGAGTGCCGGATCGGCAAAGGCGCGTTTCACCATCGCCTGACAGTCGTCAAACTTGCCGTCAATCGCCACGGTGCGGACGTTGTCCTTGAGCGTGGTCATCAGCTTGCGCTGGCTCTCGCTTACTTCTGCGATTGGAAATAGCACGATGACTTGCACGCCGGGAATGTTGTGGAATGCGTGCGCGACCGCCGCGCCGGTATCGCCGCTCGTCGCGGTGAGAATGGTCAACTGCTTGCCGTCCTCTTTGAGAAAACGGCCAAACATCCGCGCCATCATCTGCGCCGCAAAATCCTTGAAGGACGCTGTCGGCCCTTGATCCAGCCGCATCAGGTGCACGCGGTCATGAATCATTTCCAGTGGGATGCTGAAGTTGTAAGCCTCGCGGCACATCGTCGCCAGCGTGTCGGCAGGAATGATGCCGTCCGTGTATTTTGACAGGACGCGAAAGGCGATTTCGTGATACGGCAGCCGCGCGAACGCCGCGATCTCGGCGGGTGTGAGCTTGGGAAATTGCTCGGGGAAATAAAGTCCGCGATCCGGCGCCTGCCCGGCAAGCAGCGCCTCGCGCAAATTGACAGCGGGCGATTGTCCGTTGGTGCTGCGAAAAAGAAGCGCGCTCATTTACTCGAAGCTTTCCACGCGGATCATCATCGGCTGGCCTTTGACCGTCGGCAATTTCGCGATTTTAGCCAGCGCTTTCATCGCCGCGCCATTCGTCGCGTAATGCAGCATGAAAATGAGCGGCACGCTTTCACCTTCGTGACCTTCCGGTTGGATTACGGATGAAATGCCGATGTTCGCTTCACCGAAAATGGTCGCGATGCGCGCCAGCACGCCAGGCTTGTCCGTAACGTTGAGACGGACAAAATACTGTGACACGACTTCTTCAATCGGCGCGACCGCGCCGGAGCATTCGTGCGGCACGAACGGCGGCAAACGATGCTTGGTGCCAAATTTCAAATCCAGCGCGGCGTCGGCAAGATCGCTCAA
>JBAXIY010000193.1:0-4339 GCA_037138135.1 Verrucomicrobiia bacterium | reverse complement strand
GCGCGCGCGACCCGCACGGTTTCCGTCCGCTTTCCATCGGCCGCACGGCGAATGGTGCTTACGTTCTTTCCAGCGAAACGACCGCGCTGGATTTGATTCACGCGCAATTTGTCCGCGACATCGAACCGGGTGAAATCGTCATCATCAACGAAAAAGGCATCACGAGCATCCAGGCTTTTCCTGAGCACCAACGTAAAGCGTTCTGCATTTTTGAATACGTTTACTTCGCGCGTCCCGATAGCGTCATCAACGGCCACAGCGTTTATGACGTGCGCAAAGAAATGGGCCGCCAACTCGCCCGCGAGCACAACATCAAGGCCGACCTCGTCATTCCCGTGCCCGACAGCGGCGTCTGCGCGGCGATGGGCTACGCCGAAGAATCCGGCATTCCCTACGAAATGGCGTTCATCCGCAACCATTACGTCGGCCGCAGCTTTCTCCAACCCACGCAACTCATCCGCGATTTCAATGTGCGCGTGAAATTGAATCTCATCGAGTCGCTCGTGAAAGATAAAAGCGTGGTCATCGTGGACGATTCCATCGTGCGCGGGACCACGTGCAAGACGCGCGTCAAAACGTTGAAGGAAGCCGGTGCGCGCGAAGTCCACGTCGCGGTGAGTTGCCCGCCGCACACGAATCCGTGCGTCTACGGCATCGATTTTCCCGACCGCAGCAAACTGATGGCCGCGAACAATTCCGTGGATGAGATTCGCAAATATCTGAACGCCGACTCGCTGCATTATCTTTCGCAAGCCGGCATGGTCGCCGCGACCGGCCAGAAAAAAGAAGCGTTCTGCATGGCGTGTTACGACGGCAATTATCCGGTCGCCTACGACCCGCTGCTCGACAAACACATCATCGAACGCCGCCGCAAACTCACGCAAACCCTCGGCGAAGCCGCAGCGAAAGAGAATGAGCAGATAAAACTCTTGCAGGTTTGATGTGCGCAGTTTTTCTGGACGGGCAAAGTGGAAAGATTAGACTTCGTTGCATGAAGCTAACTTTCCAATTGGGTTTTGCTTTGATTCTGCTCGGCATCGCTGTTAGTTGCGGTGTGAATTATCTGGATATGCAGCAGTTTGAAGCGCGGCTCGACCAGTATGTCGTCCACACTTCGTTGTTTAACTATTCTGACCTCGGCAAAATTGCGAAGTCCAAGAATCTCTCACCAGATACGGCTGCTCTGCTAAACAATCAGCTCACTGGGGCTGATTTTAGTATTAAAATCCAGCTTGAAAATATTCGCAGCGAAGTTATCCAAAAGAAGTCCAAAGCGCTGCACAGCTTGGGGCTATTTCTCGGTTTGGCAGCGATGATGGGCGTCGTGAACTATTCCACAATTCTCAAGATAAAAAATCAGTCAGCCAAACTTGGTTAATTTTTTATGTCACAAAATTTTTCTCCCGCCCAGCTCGCCGCCTACATTGACCACACGTTGCTCAAGCCCGACGCTTCGCTCGCGCAGATCGAACTGCTTTGCGCCGAGGCGCGCGAACATAATTTTTTCTCCGTCTGCGTCAACGGTTCGTGGGTCGAGGTCGCGCGGCATTTTCTCGACGGCTCGGATGTGAAGGTCGCCAGCGTCGTCGGCTTCCCGCTCGGCGCGATGAGTTGCGACGCGAAACGCTTCGAGACGGAAGTGGCCATTGACGACGGCGCGCACGAGATTGACATGGTGCTGAACATCGCGCGGCTCAAGGCGGGCGATGATAAATATGTTTTCCGCGAAATCGTTGATGTGGTCGAGGCCGCCGACGAACGCACGGTGAAAGTGATTTTGGAAACCTGCCTGCTGAACGACGAAGAAAAAGTCCGCGCGTGCAAACTGGTCGTGGAAAGCGGCGCGCACTTCGTGAAAACCTCCACCGGCTTCAGCACCGCTGGCGCGACGATTGCAGACGTGAAGCTGATGCGCGAAACGGTCGGCCCGAAGTTTGGCGTGAAAGCTTCCGGCGGCGTCCGCGACGCGCAGACCGCGCTGGCGATGATTGCCGCAGGCGCAACGCGGATTGGAACTTCAAATGGAATCGCGATTGTGAATGGACTGGCAGGCGGCGGGGGTTACTGAAAAAGAAGACCTTGAAGCACCAAAGCTACTTTAGATAAATTTTATCTATTTCTTTGGTAGTAATTGCCCCAACAGTTCTTGCGTTTTGCTGTTGATTTCCTTTGGAAAATCAACATTAACATACGCCGGATCTCCGGCACCCATGCGAGAATAGTCGGCCACCTCGAATCCGCTTTTGTCTTCGTAAAAATAGATTACCGTTTTTATTTTTGTTCCAGTCTTAAGAATAAAAACCACATTATAACAGATGCCGCTGTTGTGTAATCGTTCAGCTTTGTTTTTGAAGGCGTTTTCAAAATCATCAAGGATAAAACGGTCATCAATTTTAATAGACTTCTGCTGTCCTTCAAATGTGATGCTGGTTAAACCAACATTTCCGGCAAATAGATTTTTGTAGGCTTCAGCTTGTTCGTTTGAATGGTTTTTAACCAGCAGAGTTACAGCAATCACCGCCAAGCTGATTAAAAGCAAACTAACAATATGTTTTTTACGCATATTGTGAATGTTTAATTCACCGTTTCCGCCAGCGCTTTCCCACCGTTCACGAGAAATAAAACCGCCATGCGGACGGCGAGGCCGTTCGTCACTTGCTCCAAAATCACCGAGCGGCCGCAGTCGGCGATCTCGCTGTCAATCTCCACGCCGCGATTGATCGGGCCGGGGTGCATGATGAGTGCGTCGGCCTTGGTCTTGGCAAAGCGCGCCTTGTTCAGGCCGAAAAGCTGCGTGTATTCGCCGATGCTTGGGAACATCGTCTTGCGCTGGCGTTCGTGCTGGATGCGCAGCAGGTTGATGACATCGGCATCGCGGATTGCCTCGTCCACATCGTGCGTCACGCGGCAACCCATTTTTTCAAACGTCTTCGGCACGAGCGTGGCCGGGCCGCAGAGCGTCACCTTCGCGCCGAGTTTCGTGAGCGCCCAGATGTCCGAGCGCGCGACGCGGCTATAAAGGATGTCGCCGAGAATCGTGACGTTGAGGCCGGCGATTTTCCCTTTGCGTTCGCGGATGGTGAAGGCGTCGAGCAACGCTTGCGTGGGATGTTCGTGCGCGCCGTCACCGGCGTTGATGACGTGGGCGTTCAACACGCGCGAGAGAAAATGCGGCGCACCGCTCGCGCTGTGGCGGATGATGATGAAGTCGGCGTTGAGCGCCTGCAAATTGAGCGCGGTGTCCTTGAGCGTTTCGCCTTTCTTGAACGACGACGCTTCGGCGGAGAAATTCACGATGTCGGCAGAAAGCCGTTGTGCCGCCAGCTCAAAACTGATGCGCGTGCGCGTGGACGGCTCGACGAATAAATTCACAACGGTCTTGCCGCGCAGCGCGGGAACTTTTTTGATGGCGCGTTCGCCGACGGCCTTGAAACCGCGCGCGGTGTCGAGCACGGTGGTGATTTCCTCGGCCGTGAGCGACTCGATATCGAGCAGATGTTTTTTGGTCCAGCTCATTTATTTCTTTTTCAAGATTACCTGGTCAGCCGCTGCGCCGGATTCGGTCAACAGCAGGGAAATTTTTTCGTCCAGCGCGGTCGGCACGTTCTTGCCGATGAAATCCGCCTTGATGGGCAATTCGCGATGGCCGCGATCTACCAACACCGCGAGCTGGATTTTTTTCGGGCGACCAAAATCGTTCAGCGCATCCATCGCCGCGCGCGTGGTGCGGCCGCTGAACAGCACGTCGTCCACGAGCACGATGGTTTTGCCATTCACATCAAAAGGGATTTCCGTCGGATGAACCGTCGGCGCGATGCGTTGGTCGAGATCATCACGGTGCATTGACGTGTCGAGAATGCCCACGGGAACGGGATGATTCCAAATGCCGGAGAGAATTTTCGCAAGCCGAGCTGCCAGATGATCGCCACCGACGGGAATGCCGACGAGCGCGACATCGGCGCTGCGCTCGTTGCGCTCGGCAATCTCGTGCGCGATGCGCGTGAGCGCGCGTTGGATGGCGGTGGCATCGAGGATGACGGTGGCGTCAGGCATAAAAAATCGCGAACCGCTCCCGGCTGGCGGGGCTGATTCGCGTTTTAGTTTTGGTTTTCATTTTTCCTTCGTCACCTCGCAGGGCGCCGTTAAAGGAACAGATTTGTTTAGGTCAATTTGTCGCGGCGGCCTGTCGGGATTTACGCCATTGGGCGCGGTGCTTGATAATCCAGTCCGTGAGCGCGCGCTCAAACCCGATGTCGTGACCAGCTTTTTCAGATTCAATCCACTTGTGGCGCAGGATTTCCTCGCGTTCCGCCTGAAACTCGCGGTAAAGCGTGGAGTT
>JBAXIY010000192.1:0-4370 GCA_037138135.1 Verrucomicrobiia bacterium | reverse complement strand
CCTTGGCGCTCGTATTTTCTGACCCACTTGTGCTCACAGAAACCTGACCCAGGGAGTGCGCAGTTGTTTGCGGCTTGAGGGTTGGATGCTCTGTGTTTCTGATGGTTTTCAGCGCAAGAGTGGACACCGCAATTTGACAGCGGCGTGATATTCACAAGGGTGTGCTTCTTATCGGCTCAACTGGTTTTGCCGGATGCTTGGGTCACTGGTTTTTGTGGTGCCGCTGTGGCCTCCTTGAGAGGCGCTGCGCTTCGCAAGGACGGACCATTGATGCGGATTGTTATGCAATGGTGCTGCAGTCGGTCTAGCAAGGCGTCAACCAGAGATTTGTTGTTGAACAGTTCGTACCACTGGGGGTAGTCTAAATTCGTGGTGATGATGGTGCTCACACGCCCGTAGCGCTGGTCCATCAAACGGAAGAAGGCGTTGGCCTGTTCGGTCTTCAGGTTCAAATAGCCCAATTCATCGATTACCAACGGCTGCATTCGGCTCACCGAGGTGAGCAATTTGGTTGTGGTGCGGTCGGCCAGTGAAGCGTACAACTCATCGAAGAGCGTCTGCGCATTGTAAAAACGCCCACGCCATCCGTTCACGCAGGCCTGGCGCAGCAATCCCAACGCAATTCCGGTTTTGCCGGTGCCGGGCCCGCCAATGAGCACCAGATTGTCCGCCCGGCGCACGAAGTCCAGATCAGCAAGTCCCATTACCTGTGCCTTGTTGACGCCGCTCTGGCGCTCGAAGGGAAACGTGTCAATCGTCCACTGCCATGGCATTTTGGCCTGCGCAACCCGGTTGGACAAAGAGCGCTCACGTACATACGAGGCCTGAACGCCTAGCAGGCGCTGCACCAACTCTGCTGCGGGCACACCATCGCGCTCAGCACGATCGAGTTCGCTGTCAAGTACGCGCTCCATGCCCTTGAAGTTCAGCTCATGCAGCAGTGCGTGAATCGATTCCCGAGCCGGCGGGGGCGGCGACTTATTGGTCTTGCCCGTCGTCTTCATTTGCGTCCTCCCCCATCGCAAAGAAGTCTCCGGCCACCTGGCGCAGCACCAGCGTCTGCACACGTGTCAGATCGAACAACCCGTACTTGAGCGCCTGCTCCAGCGCGCCAAGAAAGGGCTCTGCAGGGTACGTACGCTGCATTTGTACCAATCTGTTGAGTGCGCGCGTACCCCGCCCGTTGGTGTGTTTTATCAGCGCCTTCACGTAGGCATTGAGCACACCGCCCTGGTCACTGAGTAATTGCGCCTGCAGCGAGGGCTCCCGCGCTTTGCGTTGGGGGATGGTGTGGTGCCCAGGCAAGGTGCTTCGCCCATCGCGCACCCCCACCAATCGGGGGTGATTGGCCACCAGACTGTGCTTGTAATGAATCTCGATGCTGGCGTAATGCTTGAATACCGTCACCTGCTTGCCCACAAGCCGCTCTGGAGTCGAATACCGGTTGGTCTCCACATTGACAAAGCCGTACAGGTCCACCACCCGATCCAGCACTTCGTAGACAGTGGGCAATTCGCGGGGCAGCGCCGTAAGGTAGGGCTTCTCCATCACATAGGCCGCCTCTGGTGCCATGCCCAGGCTGCGTTTGGGTTTGACATTGGCCACCTCCTGGCACCACTTCAGAGCTTGCGCGTTCAAGTCATCAAAGGATGTGAAGTTTCGCCCAGGCAAAAAATTGGTTTCTATCCAGGCAAAAGGTCTTTCGATCCTGGCCTTTCGATTTGGATCATTTACGCGGTGGGCCTTAAAGTAGAAGCCCAGAGCACGCGCAAAAGCCACCATCTCCGGGGCGAACACCGCCTCTGACCCCGCACCGCCGGCCACCATCACGCTGGTGTTGTCGATCACGCAGCGCGGGCACACTCCGTCCATAAACTGCGCTGCGCGGGCCAGGAAATCCTTGGCTTCAAAGCGAGTGAAGCGTGGGTAGTACCAAATAAACAGGCGCCTGGAATACGCCAGCGTCAAGCCCGCACATTGGGCAACCAAACGTTTGCCCGCCACCTCCACTTTGTGCGGCGATGTGTCGTGCTGCATCTCCTGGCCTGGCTCAAAGTGGTATTCGCCTGAACGTTTGACGCTCGTTCGCAAATCGGCATTGCGGACCCAGCGCGTGAGTGTGCTGTAGGCCACCTGTTTGTCATCTTCCTGGGCCAGGATCTGGTTCATACGAACCGCGTTCCCCTGGGCCCGTGCATACACCTGTGCCAAGCGTTTGCGCTCCCCCTCATCAGGCGCTGCAGTACCTGCCACCGGGCTTTGTGGCTCGCGCAGGATTGCTCGCACCGTGTTGCGCGAGATCTTCAACACCCGGGCGATCTCGCGCAGGCTGACGTTTTGCTGCTGCAGTGTTTGCACAGATTGGCGAATGTCGGGCGGGGTCATTACGACACCAACCTGTGGATCTCCTGTGCCACTGTGGGCAAGGCCACATGCAGGCGCTTGCATGCCACTAATAGTGCCGGCTCCAAGGGGACTTTGAGTTCCCCCAAACGACCACTGAGGCGGCGCAGCAGCGCATGCAGATACCCCAAATCTCCAACCACCTCTCCTTCGGGTCCACGCTTGAGTTTGCGTGCAGCACGTTCCTCGGTCACAGCCTTGAGGCCCTCAATAAACAGGCGCGGGTGCTCCACCATGTGTTCGCGTGCTTTGAGCTGGGATGACTGGTAGTGCGCAAACCAGGTCTGCAACTCACGCGTGGACATCCGCTCCTGCGCAATGCTGCTGAGCAAGCGGCTGGCGTGTTCGCTGTTGGCGCGCGCCAACGGTGCCAGAATCCGTGCGGCAGCCCAACTCGACACACGTGTACTGCGCACCGCCTGCACCAGTTCCTGCGGCAATGCGCCCAGCAACGTCAAGCGGCGCTGAACCCAACTCACATCGCGCGCGCACTGACGGGCCGCCTCGCGCTGGCTCAGTCCATGCTGATCGATGAGTTCGCGCAATATCAGTGCCTCCTCCAAGGGGTCCAATACACGCGACAACGAATGCGCCAACATCTGAGCCAGCGCGGCCCCCACCGGGCAGTGCCAACATTGCACCAACGCTGTGTCCATCCCCAAGCGCTTGAGCGCCCCCACACGCCGGTACCCATCTATCAGCACCATCGAACCTTCTGGCTCCTCAGCCGTAGCAATGCACGCCACCATCTGGCCGCGCTCCTCAATCGAGTTGGCCAGCCGTTGCACGGCCGGCGCATCCACTATGCGGGTGCCCTCAAAGCGCAATTCCATTCGGTGCAAATCCACCTGCATGGTGCCCGGTGTTGGGCTTTTGTGTTCAGGGTGACTGTCCACGGGGCTCTCCATTTAAACGGTAGGCGGGTTCGTCTTGTATTGCGTGACGCAACCAGCCCATGCGCCTCACGCCCGAAACCGCTCGTCTGCACCAGTGGCAATCCAGCAGCGTCAAAGGCACCTCAGCTTGGCTCTCCATCACGTCCAACAACTCCATCTCGGGCACCAGTAAATCACCCGCACTGGCCTGTTGGGAACCCTGATGAGTCACTATTTGTTCTGGCTCTGGCTGCTGTACTTGTTGCTGTTTATCTTGCCGCTGCCGCTCTCGGTACTGTTGTTGGCGACGGGCGTGGTTGATGCGCCCAACACGGCTGCTCTGGTAGTACACGGACGCCCGGCGCTGGCAGGCAAGACGTGACTGAATTCGACAATCTGCGCTGCAGTAGCGCTGGCCACGGTCGCACGGCCCGCACACCCGCACTTCCGTGTTGCAGCAACCACACATGAACGTGCGCGCACTCGGCAGCGCCAAGGACACAGAAGACATCGGGTTCTTCCACTTGAACCCCACTGCATGCCTGCCAAATTGCCGGCGCAGCACTTGGACTTGTCTAGGCTGCCCAAACGCGCAATAATTTGCTCGCACTCGTGGGTGACACGTGTGGGGCGCGCTAGCTGCAACTACTTTCCACGGTTGAGCAGCAGTTAGTGCGCCCGTTCTTAAAAATCCCTGCGTTTTAACGCCGGTTTGGCTTTGTGCCAAGTCCTTACCGGCCTTAGCGCACCTGCTCGCCTCGATCAGGCGCATCTCAACCACACCAACACCGCCGATCTATTGGCTGTTCTGAACGTTCTGAATATTTTTTAAAAGGCTATTTGGCAAGCGTCAGCGCGTCAGGCCGTAGGCTCCAATTCGGGGAGCGGTGGTCAAGACACGAACCGCTTCAGCGGCTGTCCACAGGCTCGCCCTGTGGGCAGGTGGCTTGTCCACGGCGGACGTTGCAGAACCACCCTCTCAAACTCAGTGGGTCAATTCCTATGAGCAGTGGTGGGTCAATTCAAATGAGCGCCAAAGGCATGGCTGGCACTGCACGAGTCCAGTGCGACAAAACGGGCCTATCGCAAGGA
>JBAXIY010000191.1:0-4399 GCA_037138135.1 Verrucomicrobiia bacterium | reverse complement strand
ATTTTTTCAAAAAGGGTTTTACTCATGGGGCAACTTTAGACACGAATTCCACGAATTTTCACTAATTATTTTCAACTTGCGGGAACGTTCGGCCAGCCAGCTTTTAATTCGTGTTAATTAGTGATATCCGTGTCTGAATTTTATTCCACGACGAGCGCGCAGCCGGGTTTTTCGGCTTCGCTGTCCATGCACTGGCGCAGGAAGGCGACGATCTGGTCTTGAAGTTGTTCGCAGCGGCTGCTCCAGCGGCGGGCACCAGCGATCTGTTTCACGCAGCGGCGCAGGCCGCGAAAACGCACGACGCGTGGCGATTGACGGAGCTGGACGCGGAGTTCGTCACGCAGGCGCGGGAAGAAGAAAAGTTCCAAGCCGTCGTCGGCTTCGCGGAGCAGTCGCGCGAGATCGGTGTCGTGAATTTCGGAATCCGGTCCGCCAGCGTGGATGGTGTAGCCAAGGTGGTGCAGGACTTTTTCGAGGGCGATGGAAAATTCGCCGACAGTGACGGATTCGCGTTCGAGTTCGACCTTGAAATAATGGAATACGCTGGCGGCGGCGTGCCGGAGGAGTTCGGGTTCGAGCTGACTGTCCGTGCCGCCGACGATTTCAACGGTAATCATCTCCGACGAGCAGGGGACGCTTTCGCCGTTGGTGAGTTGGAAAATCAGGCAGTCGTTGCGGAGCGCGATCATTTCGCGGCCTCCAGTTTTTTAACCTCCTGCACGAAGTCGGTGGCTTCGGCAAATCGCCGATAAACGCTGGCGAAACGGACGTAGGCGACTTCATCCAGCTCGCGCAGGCCTTCCATGACCATGGTGCCGATGAATTCGCCGGGGACTTCGGCTTCGTATTTCACGGTGACGGTGGCGACGATGTGATCCACGAGGTCTTCCATCGCTTTGGGTGATACGGGGCGTTTTTGGCAGGCTTTGCGGATACCGGATAAAAGTTTTTCGCGGGAAAATTCCTCATGCCTACCGTCGCGCTTCAAAACCATCAAACCTTCGTGCTCAACTTCCTCGTAGGTGGTGAAACGATACTGACAGGCGGCGCATTCGCGGCGGCGCCGAATGGTCGCGCCTTCGCGGGAGGCGCGTGAGTCTATGACCTTGTCATCCTGACATCCGCATTTGGGGCAACGCATAAAACCACTGCTAATGGTGGCTGTTATTTTGTAACACACAATGATTTGTGGTGTCAAGGAATGCCGCCGAATCACGGAAAAGCGTCTTGCGTTCAGCCTTTTTGCGGATATCCTGTGCAACTCATTTTTAGAGCAACGCAAAACGAATAACTATTTTATGGCAACAGCAAGTGATCTTCGACGCGGCATGGCGATTAATTACAACGGTGATATCTCCGTGGTTCTGGACTTCCAGCATCGCACGCCGGGCAACTTACGCGCTTTCGTGCAAGCCACGCTCCGCAGCATCCGCACCGGCAAAGCGTCCGACGTGCGTTTCAGCTCGACCGAAAAAATTGAGCCCATCCCGATGATGACCACGAAGATGGAATACAGCTACAAGGACGGCGCGGACTACGTTTTCACCGACCCGGAAACTTACGAGACCGTCACGCTCGCCGCCGATCTCGTGGGTGAGGCGAAAGATTTCATGGTAGAAAATGCGCCCGTCACCGTCACGTTCGTTGAAGAAAAAGCGGTGTCAGTGGAAATCCCGCCCAGCGTCATTCTCACCGTGACCGATGCGCCGGAAGGCGTGCGCGGTGATTCCGCCAACAACGTTCAGAAAGCCATCACCTTGGAAACCGGCATCACGGTGCAGGCGCCGCTGTTCATCAAGACCGGCGAGAAAATCAAGATTGATACGCGCACCCGCAAATACATGGAACGCGCCTGAGGCAAATTACGAATCAAGCATTTCGATTCTCGAATCAAAGCCCGCCGTGCGCGGGCTTTTTTATTGGGCGTGAAGATTTTTCAGGTTTTTGAGCGGAAAGGCTTTTCAACTTCGGCGGGCTCGGTTATTTCTTGTTAAAATCTTATGTCAGGTCAGGTCAAAGGCGAAAAAATTTATCGCGGCATCCCCGTTTCAGCGGGCGTGTGCCGCGGCAAAGTTCTCGTCCTGCACCAGACCCGTCACGTCATCGCCAAGCGGGAAATCGCCGGCGACAAGCTGGAGGCGGAAGTAAAACGGTTTGAAGAATCACTCGTCCGCACCCGCCAGCAGATGATCGAAGTCCAACGGCGCGTGGTGCAGAACACCAGCGCGGCTTCCGGCGATATTTTTGATCCACATCTGTTGATGCTGGAAGACCGGGTGGTGATTGACGAAGTCATCCGCACCATCCGCGAGCAAAAGGCGAACGCTGATTTTGCCTTTCACACCGTGACAGATCGTTACATTGCCGCGATGGCCCGGGAAAAAGATGAGTTTTTCCGCGAACGCGTAGATGTGTTGCGCGATGTCACCAGCCGGGTGCTCGATAATTTGCTGGAGGTTAAAGACACCTTCGACCTCAAACATCTGAACGAAGCCTGCATTTTGGTGGGCCACGATTTGAGCCCTTCCATGACGGCGCAACTGGATCGGAAATACGTTCTGGGATTCGTCACTGACATCGGCGGCAAGACGTCACACACGGCGATTTTGGCGCGGTCGCTAGATATTCCCGCCGTGGTCGGCGCGCAAACCGTAAGTGAAGAATTGGAGACGGGCGATTACGCCCTGCTCGATGGCTACAACGGCACCGTCATCGTCAACCCAACCGACCAAACGCTCTTTGAATATGGTCAACTCGCGAAGATCAAAGCCTCGCTCGACGAAAAGCTCCGCGAAATCCAGAATCAGCCCGCCGTCACGCTCGACGGCAAGACCATCCACCTTTCGGCGAATATCGAGGATCAACATGATGTCGCGTCCGTGCTGGCCCACGGTGCCGAGGGCGTGGGTTTGTTCCGCACGGAATTTTTATTTATCAACCGCGACCGGTTGCCGACCGAGGCGGAGCAATACGAAGTTTACCGGGAAGTTGCCGCCGCGCTGAAACCGCATCCTGTCATCATCCGCACATTGGATTTGGGCGGCGACAAATTTGCCTCGCACCTACAGCTCGCGCAGGAGATGAGCGGGTTTCTGGGCTGGCGCGCCATTCGTTTCTGCCTCGCGCAGCCGGAAATGTTCTGCGCCCAATTGCGCGCCATCCTCCGCGCCAGTGCCGAGGGCAATGTCAAGATGATGTATCCGATGATCTCCGGCCTGGAAGAACTGAATCAGGCCAATGCGCTCGTCGAAAAATGCAAAACCGAACTGCGCGCGGAAAAAATTCCCTTCGACGAAAAGCTGGAAGTCGGCGCGATGATTGAAATTCCATCCGCCGCGCTTATCGCCGATACGTTGGCGAAGCGTGTGAAATTTTTCAGCATCGGCTCGAACGACTTGATTCAATACACGCTGGCCGCCGACCGCACGAATGAAAAGGTTTCGCATCTCTACGAACCGACCCATCCCGCCATCCTACGGCTCATCAAGATGACCGTGGACGCCGCGCACGCGCATGGCATCTGGGCCGGCGTCTGCGGCGAAATCGCCGGCGACCCGGTGCTGACGCCGCTGCTGCTCGGCCTCGGCGTGGATGAATTAAGCGCCGCGCCCGCCGTGTTGGATCAGGTGAAATACATCATCCGCCGCGTCAAGCTGAGCGAGGCGCGCGAGTTGGCGGAATTTGCGCTCGCCAGTGAATCACCGACCGAAATCGCCGCCCGCTGCGCCGAGTTCGCCCGCCAGACCGCGCCGAGTTTGTTTGAGAACAAGGCGTAAGCGCCCACTTGGCCGAGTTAATCCCGAAAATTCACAAACTGCACGGCCACGGGAAATTCATGCGTGCGCACGGCGGCGATGACCGCCTGTAAATCATCACGGCTCTTGCCCTGCACCCGCACTTCGTCGCCCTGAATCTGCGTCGTCACCTTGAGTTTGCTGTCGCGGATGAAGCTCGCGATCTCCTTGGCCACCGCGCTCTCGATGCCGTTCTTGATCTTGATGCTCTGCCGCGCATGACCGAGCGGCGAAATGTCCGGGTCGCACTGCTCGACGCTTTTCATGCTGATGCCGCGCTTAGCCAGCTTGCCGATGACGATTTCATTCAGCGTCGCCACCTTGTATTCGTTATCGGCGGTCAGCTTGATTTCCGTCTTCTCCAAAATGATTTCCCATTTGCTGCCCTTGAAATCAAAGCGGTTGGCCAGCTCCTTTTTGGCTTGGTTGACGGCATTCTCGATTTCCATCGAGTTGACCTGCGAGACGATGTCGAATGAAGGCATAATTCAATTGATGATTTGCGATGGACGATTTCCGATTTTGGGCGGCGGCGCAAATCTAAAATGGTTTTACCGAATTTTACCGAATTTTACCGGCGACTCGCATTTTCAGGATTCACACGG
>JBAXIY010000190.1:0-4414 GCA_037138135.1 Verrucomicrobiia bacterium | reverse complement strand
AGGAGCAGCGCGACGCCGGCGAAGCGCCGGCAGAGCGGGACACGGGTGGAGGTTTTGATGGTTAAGTCAGGCATAACGCGATGGTGGTTGTGGGGCTTATGGTTCATAGGGATTATGAATTTAGAGAGATTGAGTTTGGGTTCTGTTTGTGCGGTTTAGATGGGTTGATAAATATATAACTACTAAAATCGGAACGCCTATCTTTCAAAAGACAGTGCGGATTTTGCTTTTGCCGGTGCCAGCTGGAAACGGGACTGCTCATCATATTATTGAATCTTAGTTGCAGACAAACCAACCCTTATGGATAGATCATCCTATAATATTGATTCAGGTTCGTCTTAACGATGGGAACGATCCAAGCATTCGTCGACGCGGAGCCGCTCACGGGGTTCCAGTCGTTCGTATTTTTACTCACACCTTTGACCAGATTACTCACCTGCAGCAACAGCCGATAGCCGGTGTGATCCAAGGGCCACGTCAGCACCAGATTCGTGCCGCCCACCACATTGTTCGTCAGATTGAACACGGTCTGACTTGGCTGCAACAGCACGTTCACTTGGTAAAGGTTCGTATAGGCCGTGTTCTGGGCGGTCACCAGCACCGCGACCGTGTTTGTGGTCGGCGGGGTCGGTTGCAGTGTTTCGGCCACACTCAAGATGTTCGTCACCGCAGACGTGTAGGCACCACCATTGAAGCTCAACTGCAAGGTCGCGTTGGTGTCCGCGCTGGTCGCGTTCACCGTGACGGCATAGTTCGGATAAATGTTCGTCGCCGTGTAGGCCAGCCCGTTGGTGGTGAATCCGGGTGAAAGCGCGCCTGCCGGCGTGAGGCTCAAGCTCGCCAGAAAGGCGTTTGTGCCCGGCGGCAGTGAGACCACCACGGCATTGACCACGTTGGTGCTGCTGCCACTCCCCACACTATTGGTGACGGCCAGACTGACTGAATTGGTGGCAGGAGCCACGGTGTAGAGGTGAGAAACGACGACGTTGGTGTCGGTCGAGGTATTGCCGTCGCCAAACGTCCACAAGGCCGTCGCGTAGGCGCCCGCGGTGGTATTGGTAAAGTTCACCGTCAGCGGGGCGCTACCTGCGGCCGGGCCGTAGGTAAAGGACGCCTGCGGGGCGGCACTCCCGGTGTTGACGGTCACCGACGTGGTGTTGGTGGCTGAATTCAGGCCGCTCGCCCCGGTCACCCAGCAAGCGTAGATGCCGGCCATGTTGGTGGTGACGTTGGTGATCGTCGGATTCTGGGTGTTCGTGGTGAATCCGTTGGGACCCGTCCAGGCGTAGTTCGTCGCGCCGGTCACGGTCGAAGCCGTCAGGTTCAACGTGCCGCCGACGTTGAGCGGCCCGTTGTTGCCCAGCGTCGGCGCCAGCGGGACGGTGTAGCGAATGGACGCGGGACCGAAGGCCGTTTCGACGCTGGCCCCGTTCCGTGCCTTGACTTGGAAGGCGTTCGTGGTGCCGGGACTCAAGCCGATGACGGTGATTGTGCCCCAGGTGTTGGTGGCCTGCCAGACCGCACTGGCACCCAAGGTGCCATTGGTCTGGACGTATAAAGCGGAGTTGGTTTCCTGAATGGCATAGAGCGTTGAGGCGGAATTGCCATCCCCGGCCCCAATCTTCACATTCAAAGAGTTCGTCGTGGCGCCAATCACCGTGGGGGCGGCGGGCACATTGGCCAGGGTCCAGAAGTTTTGTTCCGCAGACAAGCCGGTGCCGCCGGCGTTGATGGCAAAGGCCGCCCAGAAATATTGAACATTGGGACTCAAGCCTGAAAGCTGGTTATAGGTCATCGGGACAGTTGCGGAACCGTTGTAAGTGAGCACCACCTGGCCCGGGGCGCCGGAGCCGCCGGAAAGAGAATTCGTATTATTATTAGCAACGCGGGCACCGCCGCCGCCGCCGCCAGGAGGAAGGGTCGGCGAAGAGCCGGGATTAGTTCCGGTGGCTCCGGTTCCGCCATTGCCACCACCCGGAACCGCCGCTGCGCCAATGGTTGAATTTGCGGCTGCGGAATTTCCGGCACTGCCAGTGCCACCACTTCCGCCGCCGCCGCCGCCCAGGGCGCCGGTCGTGGTGCTCCCGCTGCCGCCGGCATTTACCACATCGCCCAAGCTTCCAGTCGCAGTGCCCGCACCGCCAGCACCATGCGCACTGGCAGCACTTTGTAAAATACTACTTTGACCGCCCGCGCCACCCGCGGCGAGGATGGTGGATGAAGGAGAATTGACCGAGTTAAACCAGGAGTCGCCACCGGGGCCTGTGGCCTGGTCGGTGTTGACACTCACGCCACCAGCGCCCACGTTGATGTAATAGGTGGTTCCCGGAGTCACCGCGTAAGCATTCAATTTGGCATATGCACCGCCGGCACCGCCGCCAGCGTTCGCATTGACGGTATTATTAGTAAAAACCCCGTCGCTGGCCCAGCCGCCCGCGCCGCCGCCGCCCCAGCATTCCACCTGCACACTCGTGACCCCGACGGGACAAACCCAGGCGTAGTTGCCACCCGTGGTATAAGCGACCGTTCCGTGATTCGTCGTGGAATAAACCCCGGTGCTGGTGCCATAGACGAACCCTTGATCGGTGATGGTCCCGCCGCCGTTCGTAATAATGTTACCGCTCAACGTCGCCGCGTTGTTGGTGATGCTCGTGGCGGCAGACGCCGTCACCGTGGGGGCGTAAGGTATGCCCGTCCCCGTCACGGCGACATTGATCGTGGTCGCACCGGCGCTGGTCAGCGCCACGTTGCCGGAATACGCCGCCACTGCCGGAGGCGCAAAGCGCACATAGACGGTGGTGCTGGCGACCGTGCCGCCCGACTGCGTCAGAGTCACCCCCGAGCCGAAACCCGAGCCGCTGCTGGTGGAAATTTGAAATCCCGACGGAGCCGAAATTGAAATATTTGCCGTAAGGTTGGCGCCGGAAGCGGTAAAGGTCTGGTTGGCGGAAGTCTGTCCGTAACCCAAATTGCCAAACGCAAGCGCGAGCGGGTTACCCACCACGTTGATGGTGGGCACGGTCAGCGTGGTCGCCTGATTGCCCGAAAGCGACGACGAGGTGAGGTAGTTGGCGGTCAAGTTAGTGCTGCCATCGTAATTGTATTCATAGACCACAAAATAATAGGTAGTGCCTCCGGTCAGCCCGGACACGGCTACCGAACTGCCAGTGCCATCGTAAACGACATAACCCCCGGCCAGCGCGGCGCCACTGCCGTAGGCGGCATTGGCCGCATACTGGGTGGCATTGGCCGGCGTGCCGCTCGGGGCGCTGCCAGCCTTGGCAATCACGAGGTGGTGGTAACCGTCGCCGGGTGTCCAATTCACGGTGATGTCATTGTCGTCAACGGCGGAGAAGTTCATGCCCGATGCAGATACCGTCGGGGCCGTCGAAAGGGTATAGAAAGTGCCGACGGGGCTGTAGCCCGTGATGCCTGCCAAGTTGGTTGCGTAGCCACGGTAATAAATCAACGTGGCGGGCGGCAGGCCGGTGCGGGTCTGGGTAAAGGTGCCGACGGCAGTGCCGCCCTCGGCCAAAGCATTGGCGGTGGGATTCGGGTTGACGTCCCAAACCGTGCCCCGCGATCCGATGGCACTACCGCCATTGTATGCAATCGCCGCCCCGAGGGTCGCCGAGGTGTTGGTAATCGCCGTGGCCGTCGGCGATTGCAAAACCGGGGTGTTCGGCTTGAAGACGGCGACGACAAGGTTCATCTGCTGATTGCCAGTGAGAGCAGCAAAGGTGTCGGTAAAGGTGGCGTTTCCGCCCAGAGCCGAGAGGTAGCCCTGATTCGCCGTTGCAAAGGCATTAGCAGCGGACAAAAGATTCGATATGCCGCTGCTCGTGCTGGTGGTAAAGCCGCCACCACCGTTGTTAGCCGAAATCAGGGCGCAGATTGCGGCGAAGCCCCCAACGGGAACCCCCGCCGTGGTCGGGGAGGTAATACTGTAGGGGGCGGCGGTGGCGGCGGTGTTGGTGGAAACGGCAATGGGATTGCTGTTCGTGTCAACGCCGGTGAGGGTGTATGCCGAGACATACTGCCGGTTGCCGCCATTGATGGTGCCTTGAACATAGCCGGCACCGGGGTTGGGATTCCAGAGGTAATAAATCGAGGCTCCAAGATATTTTACTGCTGAGTTTGAAACACTCGTCGAGCTGGCCATGGTCAAAGTTTGGGTGACCGTGCCGCTGCCAGTTACCCAGTTCAAGGGCACCGGGCCCAGGGCATTCACCAAGCCATTGGTCGCGTTTTGACAGGTATTAACCACCAGCACGCTGGCTCCCGCAGAGACCGTAACGTTATTGCTGATGCTCCCGATGGTGGCAGTTGATACAATATTGGAAGAATCCAAGACAGCAATCTGCGCCTGCGCGCGCTGAGCGCCGAGCGCCAGCAGAGCGCAGAGGGCGAATCG
>JBAXIY010000189.1:0-4419 GCA_037138135.1 Verrucomicrobiia bacterium | reverse complement strand
TGCGCTGGCACGGCGGCAAGGCGGTTTTGCATCCGGCGGACGCGGCGTTGCAGACGAAGGAGGTGCCGCTGGAAACTTTCTTTCACAAGATCGTGATGGTGCGAAATAATCTCCGCGTGCTGGAGCAGAAGATCAATGCGCATGAGAAATTGAGCGACGGCGAAAAGGTGGAGATGCAGCAATACATCACGCGCTGCTACGGTTCGCTGACGACGTTCAACGTGCTGTTCAAGGAGAAGGCGGATCAGTTTTGAGCGGCGTGGTGGTTAAAAGGCTCTTGGCAGTTGGGGTGTCCTTCTGTTTAACTGGCCGCGCTTGATGAAACCTTTTTCCGCCATCGCGCTGATTTTTTTCGCGCTTTCCATTTTTTCTGTGGCCGCGCAGGAAGCGCCGGCGTGGGAAGTGCAGGCGTTGAGCAAAATTATTCCGGGCACGGTGGAGGGCAAGATGGATTACGACCCGGTCAACGGCACGGCCACGGGCACGAACGGCGTGTATGTGAAATACGGCAACGCGACGTTGACGGCGGACAGCGCGTCGCTGAACACGCAGTCGGGCGAGGTGGTGGCGGACGGCCATGTGCGCGTGGAATCGGGCGACCAACTCTGGGTAGGCGACCACATCCGCTACAATTTCAAGACGCACCAGATGCAGAGCGAATCGTTCCACACGGGCAAATGGCCGGTGTTCGCGAGCGGCCATGATCTTTCCGGCAATTCGAGCAACAAGGTTTATTACGCCAACAATGCGTATGTGACGACGGATGACACGGCGGATCCGGATCTGCGCGTGCACGCGACGCGTATCAAGATCATTCCCGGCAAATCGGTGGAGATGTGGAATGCCGTGCTGTATGCGAAGGGCGTGCCGATATTTTATTTTCCGTATTACAAGCGCAACCTCGGGCCGCACGCGAACAACCTGAATTTCACGCCGGGCTATCGCAGCACTTATGGCGGCTTCTTGTTGACCAGCTACAACTGGTATCTCGGCACGAATGCGGACGGAAAAATTCACGTGGATTATCGCTCGCAGCGCGGCGTGGGCTTGGGGCCGGACGTGAATCTGCACCTTGGCGAGTGGGGCCAAGTCGGGTTGAAGTATTATTATTTGAACGACCAGAAGCCGGACACTAGCACGAACGCATTCCCGCAATTTGGCACGATTCCGGAAAACCGTCAGGTTTTCAAGGGCACGTGGCAGGCGACGCCAACGACAAATTTAAATCTGAAGGCGCTCGTCAATTACCAGTCCGACCCGCTGGTGATGCACGATTATTTTACGGGTGATTACGCCAACAACCCGCAGCCGAGTTCCTTCGTCGAGGCGAATAAATATTGGGACAACTGGAGTCTCGACGCGCTGACCACGCCGCGCATCAACAGCTGGTTCAATCAGGTCGAGCGCTTGCCGGACGTGCGGCTCACGGGTTTCCGGCAGCAGGTGTTGGATTCGCCGGTGTATTACGATAGCGAAAGTTCCGTGGGCTGGTATCGCCAGTTCGCCGCGAACACGAACAGCAATTACAGCAGCAACAACGGCACAAACATCAACTCCGCTACACGCGCGGACACATATCATCAATTCACCCTGCCCTGGACGTTCTTCAACTGGCTCAACGTCACACCGCGCGTCGGCGGACGCCTGACGTATTACAGCGCGCAGAACGCCACCAACGGGGGCAACAACGCCGTCACCCGCGAAGTCTTCAACACCGGCGTGGGCACCTCGTTCAAAGCTTCGCAACTGTGGGCGAACGCGACGAATTCCTTTTGGCAGGTGGATGGCTTGCGCCACATCGTCGAGCCGTCGGCTAATTATGTGTTCGTGCCCGACCCCAGCACGCCGCCCTCCAAGCTTCCGCAGTTCGACGGCGAACAGCCAAGCCTCGTGGAATTGCCGCTGACCTTCCCTGACTACAACGACATTGATTCCATCGACACGCAGAACGCAATTCGTTTCGGCCTACGCAACACGCTCCAGACCAAACGCGACGGCGCGCTGGACAAACTGCTGGACTGGAATGTGCAGCTCGACTGGCGCCTCAATCCCAAACCCGGCCAGAACACGCTGAATGATTTGTATTCCTCCTTCGCCTTCAAACCGCGCACCTGGCTCATCGCCGAATCACAGACGCGCTACGACATCAACGGCGGCAACCTCAACATGTCCTTCCAGCAACTCACCTTCGCGCCGAACGACCGCTGGAGCTGGGGCATCGGCTACTGGTATCTGCGCGGTGGCGCGTGGGGCAACAGCACCTGGACCGAAAACCACACCGTCACCAGCACGCTCTTTGTGCGCTTGGGCGATAACTGGGGCGGCCGCATGGCGCAAAATTACAACGCCGTCACCCAGCGTTTGCAGGATCAGATTTTCACCATCTATCGTGATTTGCGGAGCTGGACTTCCGCGCTCTCTTTGCGCGTGGCGAACAACCTCGGCAGTTCCGCCGATGTGACCATCGCCGTGACCTTCTCGCTCAAAGCCCAGCCCAGCACGCAAGTAGGCGAAGACGTGGCCAATCGCTACCGCCTCGTCGGGGAATAAAGAGCTTTCATAACTCCGCCGTTGCGCTTCGTCGCCTCACCGATTGAGCTAACGAACTTCAACCGTGTAGTTCGGAGGTTCACCAATGCACCTCGGAACTCCATCGCTGAAGCTCCAAACTCCGCCCGTCAAGCTCTGAAACCCCACCGTTGACCTTCCGAACGTCTCCTTTGACCCTCGGAACCTCAAAGTTGGAGCTAAAAGCCTCACCGATGAGGCTAAATGGGTCATCGTTGAAGCTCAAATGGTCAACTGCCAGCATCACAACTCCATTATTTACAGGCGATTAGACTAAATCTGTCGCTTTTTGACCACTTACCAGCAGAAAACCCCTTCCCGAAGATTCGGAAAGGGGTTTGGGGCGGGGCGTTTCGAGGGAAAATTAAGGATGCGCTGCGGGTGTCGGGGCGGGCGTGGCGGCACTGGCTTTTTGGAAGCGTTGACCCAATTGATCCGCCACTGGTTTGAGACCGGGCGTGCTGGCCGCTGCCGTCTTGACGTAAGTATAAACCTGCGTGGCTTCCTTCATCGCCTCGCCGCCAACCGCCATGCGTGTGTCATCAATGCTCGAACCGAGTTGCGCCACGGCGGTATTGATTTCCGTCAACACCGCGAACAACGTCACGTCCGAGGTGAACTCCGTCACATCAAAACTTTTCGGGAAGATGTCGGGATTATTCTGGGCGGCTTGCTGCGCGTTTTGAACAAAGGACAGACTGTTCGGCCCGGTCTTGAGGATGGATTTGCGCTCATCGGCGGTGAGGTTCACGAGGAACGGCAGTTTTTGCTGGATGACGGCGATGGCATCTTTGACCGCCTGTAAATCGGCGGCGGAGACAGTGGCAGAGATATTTTGGTAGGACATGATAATGATTTTTTTAATGGTTAATATTTTTTCTGGGAACGCGGAAAAATTAAAAAAGTAATACGACAAAATGATGGCAGTCACGTTACAAATTAGTTTCAAATTTATCGCCGCTGATTTTATCCGGGTGGAAACAAAGGAAGTCGGAAACTTCACAAGAAAGAGCTTGGCAATTTTTGTGGGAAAGCGTAGAACCAACCTCGTTAAAGATTCATTCACGACCAAACTAAAAAACTAAACACATATTTTGCGTAGCTTTGGCTACGGGGCCCGATAGAAAACCACGAATTTTCCATGCCCTTGCAGATTGCTCAAGCACGCGCCAGATGGCGCGGCTTGGTGCGTCATCTGCAAAGGCGCTTCGTGGTGCCTCTATCGGGGGCGCGTCAAGTCCGCGCTCTTTAGTTCCGGGACAGGGTTCGCGAAGAACAGCGAATTATTATGAAAATCATCAAACGGGTATTATTAACGGGGGCGGTTCTATTCATAGCGCTCAATCTTCTGCACGCACAATTATCCCGGTCAGGTCAGGCGATAGCCGGTGAATCCATAGAAGCCACACCCATTCAAGCCAGTGGCGAAGTGTCCGCCCAACCAGATTCGATTGTCCAACTGACCGCCGAAGCACAAGGACTGAATTTAATTTCCCCGACCGATTTGCCCAACGGCGGCACCTTCTGGACCCTGCTGCCGGATGGCTTGACCGCGCCGTTTCCGTGCGCGCCAAGTGATCCGAATGTGCCGGTGTATCAGATTGCCGAAGGTCAATTCATCGTGGATGCCACGGGCGGGCAAGTGACCTTGGATGCCGAGCAGACGAACCGCAGCACCGTGACCGCCGCACTGGCAACTTTGGCGCAAACGGTGGTAAATCTCATTAACCAAGTTCAGGAAGCGCAAGTCACACGCGAAATCATGGCGGTGATGGGGTTGGATGAAGAAGTTGATTCTACTCCGGCCAGATTTGGAGCGATGCAAATGTCCGTGGCCTACCCGGATGCGCT
>JBAXIY010000188.1:0-4435 GCA_037138135.1 Verrucomicrobiia bacterium | reverse complement strand
GTGTAGCCCATGTGTTCGAGGGCTTTTTTGACGGTGATGCCTTGCGGGTCAACGACGGCTTTCTTGGGTGTGATGATGATTTTAGCTTTCATGCGCGCGCTCTAAAATTCTGTGGAAAAATTCCCCCAGAAGCGAGCCAAAAAGCTTTGGCCAGGCGGATGGTGGGCGGCTGCGAAGTTTTTTTATCAGCAACCCACAATTGTTTCATGCGGTTTTGTGAAGAACAGGATAAGCAGGGTTGAAATTTTTTATGGAATAAGCCATTGTTCGCGCATGAACGACTCCGAAGAGTTGGGTGATTCACCCGTCTGCAATCTCAGCGAGACCCGCAAGCCGGTGGAGCCTTGCACCATCGTTATTTTTGGCGCGAGCGGCGATTTGACGGCGCGCAAGCTGATTCCCGCGCTGTATCATCTCGCGAAAGACAAGCAGATGCCGCCGCAGTTCCGCATCATCGGCTTCGCGCGGCGCGAGAAATCGGATGAATCGTGGCGCCAGGAATTACGCACGGCGCTCGACCAATTTTCCCGCACCAAGCCGGTGGACGAACAGGTCTGGCAGGATTTTTCCGCGAAAATTTTTTATTGCACCGGCGATCTGAATGACGCGGCGGCGTATGCGAAGCTTGAACAAAAACTGACTTCCTTCGGCAGCGCACCGTTGCGAAAGAATCTGTTATTTTATCTCGCCACCCAGCCCAGCCAGTTTGGCGCAGTTGTCCAGCAATTGCATGACGCTAAACTTCTGCATAAGGAAAGTGGCGAACACGGTTGGCAGCGGCTGGTCGTGGAGAAGCCGTTTGGCCACGATCTCGCGTCCGCGCACGCATTAAATGCCGAGTTGACGCGCTTCGCCCACGAATCGCAGGTCTGCCGTATTGACCATTATCTCGGCAAGGAAACCGTGCAGAACATCTTGATGTTCCGCTTTTCCAATTCAATTTTTGAGCGTCTGTGGAACCGCGAATCCGTGGATCACATCCAGTTAACCGTCAGCGAAAAACTCGGTGTGGGTGAGCGCGGCGGTTATTACGAGGAAGCCGGCGCCATTCGCGACATGGTGCAGAATCACATGTTGCAAGTGCTGGCGCTCATCGCCATGGAACCGCCTGTATCGCTCGAAGCTGAAGCGGTGCGTGATGAAAAAGTGAAGCTGCTCAAGTCCATTCGCGCGTTGACGCCCGAAAACGTCGCTAAGCAAGTCGTGCGCGGTCAATATTTTGCCGGTCAGGTTGGCGGCGAACCGCGACCCGGCTACCGGCAGGAACCGAAAGTAAAATCGGATTCCAACGTTGAAACCTTTGTGGCGATGAAGTTGCTCATTGATAACTGGCGTTGGAGCGGCGTGCCGTTTTATCTGCGCACCGGAAAAAATTTGCCGCAGAGCGCCAGCGAGGTGCGGATTCAATTTCGCCCTACGCCGAATGTTTTGTTTGCCGCCCAATGCGGCGAAAAGCTCGACGCCAACGCGCTTACCTTGCGTTTGCAGCCGAACGAAGGGATTTCACTCCACTTCAACGGCAAAGTTCCTGGCATCGGCACCAGTGTTCGTCCTGTGCGGATGCATTTCAGCTACAATGCCGAATTTGGTGCCTACACACCTGAAGCTTACGAACGCTTGCTGCTCGACGCCATCGCGGGCGACGCGACGCTCTTCATTCGGCGCGACGAAGTGGAGACGGCCTGGCAGATTGTAGATTCCATCCGCAAGGGCTGGGAAGGCAAGCCGCTGACAAACAGGGAGTTTTACGCTGCCGGCACTTGGGGACCGATTGCCGCCGATGATTTGTTGGCCAAGAGCGGCCACGAATGGCACGAGCCGCAGGTGATCAAATAGCCGTATTTTAGCTAGGCGCAGACTCTTCTCATCACCGCCAAGGCCGGATACAAATCCGGCCTTGAGCTTTTACCACGGCCTGAATTCCGCATTGATTACCCGCCCAAAGCCATTAAAATTCCCAACGCATGAAACACCGGCTCGACTTCGAAAAGCCCATCCTTGAACTGCAATCCAAACTGGAAGACCTCCGGGCGCATCCGGAGAAGCATTCGCTCGGCATCAGCTTTGACGAGGAAATCCAGATCATAGAGAAAAAAATTGAAGAAACACGCCGCCAAATTTTTCTCAACCTCACACCATGGCAACGTGTCCAGCTCGCCCGCCATCCCAAGCGACCTTATACGCTTGATTACTTTGAGAGAACCTTTACCGATTTTCAGGAGTTGCACGGCGACCGTTTATTCGCCGAGGATCGGGCGATGGTTGGCGGTTTTGCCCGCTTAGGCGAACAGCGCGTGCTCGTCATCGGCACGCAAAAAGGCCGCGACACCAAGGAAAATATTATACGCAACTTCGGTTCCGCGCATCCCGAAGGTTATCGCAAGGCGTTGCGTCTGATGCGGCTCGCGGATAAATTTGGCCTGCCCATCATCACCTTGATTGACACCGCGGGCGCGTATCCCGGTGTCGGCGCAGAAGAACGCCATATTTCTGAAGCCATTGCGGTGAACCTGCGCGAAATGATGTTGCTGGAAGTCCCGATTATTTCAGCAGTTATTGGCGAAGGCGGGTCCGGCGGCGCTCTCGGCATCGGCGTGGCCGACCGGGTGCTGATTATGGAGAATGCCTATTACTCCGTCATCAGCCCTGAAGGTTGCGCGGCAATTCTGTGGAAAGACCGTGCCAACGCCGCCAAGGCCGCCGCCGCGCTGCGCATCACCGCCAAGGATTTACTGGAACTCAAACTTGTGGACGAAATTGTGCCCGAACCGCTTGGCGGCGCGCATGTGGATCCGGCCACGATTGCGGCGACGCTGAAAACGCACTTGCTCAAGCACCTTGAAGAAATAATGACTTTGCCAATCCAAGAGCGCCTGAAAAAACGCTACGAAAAATTTCGCGCCCATGGTCATTTCACTGAGAAAGCTGAGAACAGTGGCGATATGAAATCCGCCAAATCCGCCCAGGCCGCAGCCATGGCTTGAATATGCTATACCCTTTTATTTTCAGGCCGATTTTCAAGGATCGCATCTGGGGCGGACGCGAACTGGAACGGCTTTACGCAAAAAAAATTCCTGCGGGACAGATTGGCGAGGCGTGGGAAATCTCCGATCGTCCCGGCAATGCTAGCGTCATTGCCAATGGTTCGCTCACGGGAAAAGATTTGCGCTGGCTCATGGAAAACCATGCGGCAGAAATTCTCGGTGATGCCAAGACGGCGGCGGAAGGAAGATTTCCACTGCTGTGCAAAATTCTCGACGCGCGCGAAAAATTATCGCTGCAAGTCCATCCGCCCGCGAGCAAAGCGGCGGAGCTCAAAGGCGAACCCAAGACGGAAATGTGGTTCATAGCCGATGCCGCGCCGGACGCGAGCTTGTATGTCGGTGTGAAAAATGGCGTCACGCGTGCGGAATTTGAAAAGAAAATTTCCGACGGCACTGTGGCCGATTGTTTCCACCGGATTCCGGTCAAACAGGGCGACACGATGTTCCTGCCGAGCGGACGCGTTCACGCCATCGGCGACGGTCTGGTGATTTTTGAAATCCAGCAAAATTCCGACACGACGTATCGCGTGTTCGACTGGAATCGCGTTGGGCTCGATGGCAAACCGCGCGAATTGCACATTGCGCAATCGCTCGCGAGCATTGATTTCAATGATTTCGAGCCGAAACTCGTGCCGACGAATTATCGGCAGGGACCGAATTTCAAATTCCGTCAACTGGTGGAAGACCCGCTGTTCAACGTGCAAGAACTGGTGTTTGAAAACGCCGGTTCCGTGAAATTGTCTGGTCAATACCTGAGAATTATCGCCGTCACCAAAGGCGCAGCAACTATCGCTACTAATGATAGCAGTGGAATTGTCGCAGAACTAAAGTCCGGCGATTTCTGTCTGGTGCCCGCGTGTTTAAAAAATGTGGAAATTAAAGCGGCAATGAACACGTCGTTCCTCTGCGTCGAGGCAAATTAACTTTCAGTTCCACGATAAGTCTTCCGGCAATTGCGAGAGCAGTTTGTTTTTCCAGCCGCCTTTGCTGTGCAAAACTTTTTGCCAGAGCTGTTCCGGCGGCGTTTCAAATACCAGTTCTATAGAGGCTGGAAAAGTGATCCACGATTTCCGTTTCATTTCACTTTCCAGCTGCCCGGGACTCCAGCCGGAGTAGCCGGCAAACATCCGCACTTTTTTCGTCGCAGAAAATGCCTCGCCAATCTCCAGTAAATCATCGAGCGAATGGCCGAGCGCGAGGTTGGGCAGCACGTCGGCTTCGGGAATAAAACTGTCGGTGTGCAGATAGCTCAACGCGCCGGGCTGCACCGGGCCGCCGAGGTAAAGCGGTGCGGTCTTGAGCGGTTCCGGCAGGTTGGCGATGATCAAATCGCCCACCGTCTTGCCGACGGTGCGGTTGAGGACGAGGCCGAAGGCGCCTTCGGCGTCGTG
>JBAXIY010000187.1:0-4478 GCA_037138135.1 Verrucomicrobiia bacterium | reverse complement strand
GGAAGCAAAAGATAGTGAGGAATAAATCGCCGGTTTCCAGCCGGTCAACATTGAACAAATGTTCTAGCGTCGAAACATTGACGCTTTGGCTGTTGCCGACATAATTCGGATCAACGATCACCACCATGAAAATTCGCGCCAGTTCCTTTTTGTCTGTTGTCGTCGCAGTGCAATTGTTCACGCCCGGGGCAACGGTTTTCGCCGCTGCACCGGTGACAAATGATACCTTTGCTTTACCCGCCCAGGACAGCCCCGAAGCCGCGTGGTGGCGCGAGTCCATGAAGACACACGACGAACGGCTGGCGTGGTGGCGTGATGCGCGCTTTGGGATGTTCGTGCATTGGGGTGTCTATTCCGGCCTGGGCAATGAATACAAAGGCCGCAAAGGCGGCGGTTACGCCGAGCACATCCAGCGGGTGTTGCAAATTCCGATCGCGGAATATCGCACGGAAGTCGCCGGCCATTTCAATCCGACGAATTTTAACGCCGAAGAATGGGTTCGCACCGCAAAGGAGGCGGGCATGGGCTACATCGTCATCACCGCCAAGCATCACGACGGCTTCGCCATGTGGCCGACGAAAGTGAACGACTACAATATCATGGAGGCGACGCCGTGGCATCATGACCCGATGGCCGACCTGCGTGCCGCGTGTAAAAAATACGGGGTGAAATTCGGCTTTTACTATTCACACGCGTTCGACTGGGGCAACTCCAATGCGCCGGGCAATGATTGGGACTGCAATAATCCCGGCGGCAATAACAGAATCGGCGGGGAGAATTGGTGGGAGACCAGGCCGGAGTTCATGGCTTCGGCGCGAAAATATGTGGACACCAAATCGATTCCGCAATTGCAGGAGCTGATCAAATTATACGACCCCGACATTTTCTGGTTTGATACGCCGAACAAACTGCCGCCGTCGGAAAATTATCGCGTCATGAAAGCCGTTCGCGCCGCGAGCGCGCGGGTGGTCATCAACGGCCGCTTGGTTCGCCGCTGGGGCGATTATGATTCCACCGCCGACCGGCCCGCCGAATTTACGGAGCACGACGACGATTGGGAGGGAGTCCCGACGACGAATGAATCCTATGGGTGGAACAAGTTTGATGATTCGCACAAACCGGCGGCGCATTTCATCCGGCTGCTCGCGAAGGCCGTGGCGCGCGGCGGCAACACGCTGATGAACGTCGGCCCGATGGGCGATGGCCGGTTGGATCCGAAAGATGTAGCGATACTCCAAGGCATCGGCGCGTGGTGGCGCGTGAACGGCGAATCTATTCGCGGCTGCGGGCGCACGCCGTTGCCGGTGCAAACCTGGGGAGAGTCCACCCGCAAGGGCAACACGCTTTACCTGCACATTTTCAACTGGCCGACCAACGGACAGTTGGTCGTGGGCGGCTTAAAGGCGAACGTGACCGGGGCGGAATTGCTGGGGACGGACGCAAACGGAATCGCCAGTCGGTCGCCGTTAAAAATCTCACGGCTCAATCCGCTCGACTTGAGCGTAGCCGTTCCCAATGCCGCGCCGAACCAGATAGATTCTGTGATCGCACTGAAATGTGACGGCGCAATTCAGACGGACACGAATCGCTTGTTGCAACCCGAGTATTTCAGCGACAACTTGCGGGCGTTTGATGGCAAGTTGCACGGTCAGGGTTTGAAATTTGGGCCGGGCAAAAAGACGGACGACTACGCGCTCGAATGGACGAAAACCAGCCAGTTCGTCACTTGGCCGGTGCGTTTGAATCGTGCGGCCACTTATGACGTCGCAGTCAACTACACCGCGTCTGCGACTTCGGCGGATGGCGAGTTCGCGGTGAGTTTTGGGTCGCAAATGCTGAACGGCCAGGTGAAGTCGGGAACAAACCAAATTGTCTCGCTGGGCCGGGTTTCGCTGCCGCCGGGAAATTTTGAAATCAAGGTGGCGGCGGCAAAAATCAGCGGCGATGAATTTGTGCGCCTGCGCAGTTTGGAATTAAAACCGGTGAGGCCGTAAGAACGGCGATGCCTTCTGAAAAAATTAGGAACGCGTGAAATTCTTTTTCCAAACAGAACCACTCTTTTCGCCGTGATTGATAATGCTGCCGTGCGGGTTTAGATTGTAAATCGTGTTCTACTCAAAGTCAGCGCAATACCTCCAACGGCTATTGGCCGGCTGGCTCTGGTTGGCGTTGGGGGTGGCTTCCGCGCAGGAAACCAATAATGGCTGGCTGATGCGTGCGTGGCAGTCGGATGACGGTTTGCCAAACAATTCCGTGGAGGGGTTGGCGCAGACCGCTGATGGCTTTCTCTGGATTGGTTCGCCAAAGGGGTTGGCGCGTTTTGACGGACTCAACTTTCAAAGTTATTCCCTGAGCAATCTGGTGTCGCCGGACAATCGCGGAGTTGTCTCCATGCTGCGCAGCCACGATGGCAGCTTGTGGGTGGGCATGGCGCGGGGCGAAATCCTTCATTTGGACGGGCGGAATTGGAGCCGGTTTGCCAAGGAACTGCCCAATAAAATTCCCAGCGGAATGGCCGAGGATGGCACGGGTAACCTGTGGGTTTCCTATCGCGACGGATCGGTTTGCCGGCTGAAAAATGGAGATTTCACCCAGATCACTGAACAAACGGGCTTGCCGCCGGGGGCGGACATCTGTGCGCTGACAACGGATAAACAAGGTGAACTGTGGTTTGCCAAGGCGGGGCAAGTCGGGAAATTTCGCGATGGCGTCTTTCACACAATATTCCGCCTGGAGACCCAACCCATGCGCCTTGCCCGCGCGCAGGACGGCGGGTTATGGCTCTGCTGCGGCAGCCGGCTATTCAAATGCGAACCGGATGGAGGTCTGAAGGATTGCGGCGCTTTCGAGCCAGCGCACGTCGGAATGGCAGTGGAATCAATGCTCGAAGATCGCGAAGGCGCGGTCTGGCTGGGAACTTCGCTCAAAGGTCTTTACCGCTATGACAAGTCGGGTTTTGCCTTGATACCAACGAGCCATCTGCGGATATGGACTTTGATGGAAGATAATGAGGGTAGCATCTGGGCGGGAACTTTCGGCGGCGGACTGAATCGTGTTCGCCGCCAGGCCATCCGACTGGAAGGGGTGGAGTCGGGTTTGCCGTTTCCTTCATTGCTTTCCATTTGCGAGGATACGGCAGGTTCGCTTTGGGCCGCAACGGTGAACGAAGTTTTGATGCATCGAATCAACGAACGCTGGTCCGAGGTTGCGGTATCACCGGATTCGCTGGGGGGAATTATTTCTGTGGCGGCGGACAAAAATGGCTCGGTCTGGCTGGGCACTCGGCACGGACTTTATTGTGGGAGCGCCGGCCACTTTGAAAAGTGGGACGAAAGAACTGGCATTCAGGGAAAAATTTTCCACTCGCTCCTCGTCAGTCAGGCCGGCGATGTTTGGGTGGGACAGGAAATGCCCGGCGCAATATTGCGCCTGCGTGCCGGTCGGTTGAGCACCTTCCCGATTTCGCCGGTGAACCAGAACATCCGCGCCATGACCGAAGACGCGGCGGGAAATATCTGGGCCGCGACCTCGAAGGGAATGCTGTTCCGGGTCGCCGGGGATCAGATGACGGAAATGACCCCGCACGCGGCACATGATTTGGCGACGATCCGCTGTCTGTCGGCGACACCTGACGGCGCGGTGTGGATTGGCTATTCCGGCTGGGGGCTGGGCTGTTTCAAGGGCGGGCAATATGCCGAATTCAATCTGGAGCAGGGCTTGTTTGACAACTACATCTCCCAAATCGTGTCGGATAATCAGGGTTGGCTGTGGTTTGGTGCCGATCGCGGTATTTACAAAGTCCGGGAACAGGATTTTCTGGATGTCATGGCTAAAAAAATGCCGCTGGTGCGCTCCGTGCATTACGGTCGCAGCGACGGATTGCCGAGTTTGCAGGCCACGTTTGGCAGTTCACCGAACGTGGTGCGCAGTCACGACGGACGGCTGTGGTTCCCCATGCAGACGGCGCTCGCAGCGGTGAATCCAGGCCGGCTAAACAAAGAGCCGGTTCCACCGCCGCCGCTGATCTTGAAGGTTAAAAGGGATGACCAGACACTGGCGGAATACGGCGGCACTTATCCAGTGAAACAATATTCAGGCGACCAAGTGGTTGATCTGACGGATTTCAACATTTCCTTGCGACTACCCCCGGCGCACCGGCGATTGGAGGTGGAATTCGGCGCTTTGAGCTTTTACGCGCCGGAGAATGTGCAATTCCGCTACCGGCTCAAAGGTTTTGAAAATGACTGGATTGAAGCCGGCACGCATCGGAGCGTGACGTATTCTCGGTTGCCAGCCGGGGATTATGTTTTTGAAATGACGGCACGTAATAGCGACGGCGACTGGAATCAGAGCATTGCGTCACTTGGATTTGTCGTAACCCCGTTTTACTGGCAGACATGGTGGTTCCGGTTAGGTGGGTTGGTTGCCTTTACCTTGAGCATTATTTTAGCCGTGCGCTATGTTTCGTTCCGCCGGCT
>JBAXIY010000186.1:0-4490 GCA_037138135.1 Verrucomicrobiia bacterium | reverse complement strand
GATGGCCGGGGCCGCTGCCGGGCGTGATGCCGGGCGCGACGGGAATCATGCGGCCTTGCGCGGAATCCTTCGAAAGCTTGTCGAGATTCGGCGTGTAAGCGGCTTCAAGCGGCGTGAGATAGCCGGTTTCTTTCGTCGCGATGTCGCCGAGTCCATCGAGAACAATCAGCGCGTGCTTCGTTTTGGTTTTAAGGGTCAGCTCGGAATAAAGTGCGTCCAAATTCATCCGCGCATTTTACTAAAGAAAAGGCCTGGCGCAATTCGATTTAGCAGTCTGGCGTGAATCCTTAATGCGCTGCCGCTTCCGCAAAAGTTTTACGGCCGCACAATCGCCGTCAAATCCCAGTTCTTCAACTTCACCATGTCGAGGCCGCGCACGGCAATCAGCAAGCCATTCGTGTCCGGCAGGTCGGCGAGATTCTTGGTCGGTAGCACGAGGATGAACGGCGGTGTGTTGGTCAGGAAATTTTTCGCCGCCCTTAGATCGCCCAGCACGATGCGGTTCGTCGACACCTTGCGAAATTCCCAGACGAGGCTCGACTCGGTGTAGCCGAAGCAGCCGATTTTGGTTTGCGGCTGAACGTAGGGCTGCGTTGCGTTCCAAAGCTTGGTCGTGAGGAAATGATTTCGGGCGACCGAAAAACCAACGAACGTTAGCGCTAAAATAAAAATTGTCATGGCGAGGATGCGTCGGTTGAACCACGTAAAAGCATTGGCTTCTTTGCTGATTTGCCGCGCGAACCACAGGGCAAGGCAGGGGAAGGCGGGCATCGTGTAATGCGGCAGCTTGGTGCGCACGAGCGAGAACACGGCGAATACCAGTGCGGCTTGCACGAGCAGATACCAGCCCAGGTCGTCGCGCTTGCGTTCCGGCCACCAGCGGCGCAGCGCGGACGGCACGCGCGTTGACCACGGAAAAAAGCTGACGAAAAACGTCACGAAATACAGCGGCACAAGTGCGAGAAAGCCGAGCGTGCCTTTCAGACCGTGGCTGTCAATCACGCCGACGGAACGGTTCAAGACGTGTTCGCCGAGGCCAATTTTTAGAAACGCATTATTTGTTTGGCCCATGGCTGGCAAACCCCACACGGCCACAAGCGCCACGGTGAGGGCGAGGCCGAGGACAGTTTGAAGCATCGGCAGGTGGAAGGAATTTTTTCGTAATGCACGACCGAGCAGGATGCCGCCAAGCGGTAGCCACGCAATTGGACCTTTCGCCAGAAATCCCAAGCCGAGTGCGACGTAAAAAATCCACCACCAGAACCGGCGGCGCGGTTGGCCGGGGCGAGTCAGCTCCCAGCCACTCCACGCGGCGAGCGCGCAGAAGAAAACCATGGCCATGTCTGCCGTCGCTACGCGTCCGATGATGGCGACGTGCAAGCCCGCCACGAACATCGCGCCCGCGATCAAGGCGGCTTTGTTGTCGCCGGTAATTTTTTTGCCCCAGCGCACGAGGAGCAGCGCGGTTCCGGTCGTGAAAAGAACGGAAGGCAGGCGCGCGCCAAAGGGATTATCGCCAAAAACTTGGTAGCTCGCGATCTGGCACCAGTAAATCAAGGCGGGTTTGTCGAGCCGCCACGCGCCGTTGAACCACGGCACGACGTAATCGCCGCGCTGCAACATTTCGCGCGAAGCTTCGCCAAAACGCGCCTCGTCGCGGTCGGTGAGCGGGAGAATCCAGTTGCCCGCGAGCAGCAACGCGAGGCTGAACAGCACGATGGCGCGTTGCGGCCGCGCGGCGATTTTTTCAAACCAGTTGGGTGCAGAGACGGCGGCGGGATTCATTCAGAAATTCGCCGGACACTAGCGATTTGGACTTTTATTTGCAAGCGCAACGCATACCTTCGGGGCATGTCCGTCACCGTAAAATCACGTTGGCACACGCTGCTCTGGCTGCTGGCCGGTGCGGTGGCTATCGCGCTTGCGTGGACGCTGGACAACCGGGTAGACGCTGCGCTGGTCGTGCCGCCCCGGACGAATTTACATCAGTTCGCGTGGTGGTGTTCCAAGCTCGGCGAAGGCTGGGTGGTCGCGGTTTGGGGCATTGCCTGCGCTATTATTTATCTGCTGGCGAACCGTCCGTCGCTCGCGGCCAAAATCTTTTTTATCGCGCTCGTTTCCGAACTAACCGGGCTGGCGGCGACGATTCTGCGGGTGCTATTTGGCCGGACGCGGCCAAGCAATCACGACGTGGCGCAGGGATTTTACGGCGTGTGGCACGATGGGCATTGGATTTTGGGCAAGGCGGCCTTTAGTTCATTTCCCTCTGGCCATGCGGCATCGGCGGTGGGCTTGGCGACGGCGGCGTGGCTGGTCAATCGCGGCTGGGGCGTGGTCGCGGCGGTGTATGCCATGGCCGTGATGTGGTCGCGCATCGCACTGGAATGTCATCATCTATCCGATGTGGTGGCTTCCACCGTGCTGGCAATCCCGCTGGCGCTGTTCCTGAAAAAACTGCTGCTGACCTCGGTGGAATTTCAATTTGGCAATCTGCACCGCGGATGGCGGAAGAAATAATTTTAAGTTCCAAACAAACGGTCGCCGGCGTCGCCGAGTCCAGGGAGAATGTAGCCGATTTTATTCAACTGGCGGTCAATGGCGGCGGTGAAGATGGGTAGCTTCGGGTAACTTTTTTGCACACGGGCGATTCCCTCCGGCGCGGCGACGAGGCTCACGAGCCGGAGATTTTTCGCGCCTTGTTCACGCAGATAATCCAGCGCGGCGACGGCGCTGCCGCCGGTGGCGAGCATCGGGTCAATCAGGATGATCTCCACGTCGCGCAAATTCTTCGGCAGACTTTTGGAATAGAAATGGGCTGCCAAGGTGGTTTCATCGCGCTTCAAGCCGAGAAAGCCGACGCGTGCGTGCGGAATCATTTCCAAAATTCCATCGAGCATGCCGAGTCCGGCGCGCAGCACGGGCACGAGGACAATTTCATTTTGCAGTTGTCCCCCGGTGGTTTTTTCGAGCGGCGTGCGCACGGAAATTTTTTTTACCGCGAACGAACGCGTGGCTTCATAGGTCATCAAGGCGGCGATTTCATTGAGCAACCGGCGGAATTCCTGCGGCTGTGTTCGCGCGTCGCGCAACCGGGTGAGGTTGTGCTGGACGAGCGGATGATTGATGACCGTGACGTTTTTCATGACTCAAGGTTGGTAGAGGAAATACATCAGACCGGCTTGCAGCTTCGGCGCTTCGACGCCGAGGTTGAGCTTGATGTCGTGGGACTGACTGCTCTGACCGAATAGGGAGAGGAAATTCGACAGGTCATAACGCTCACGGTATTCGACGAGGTTGGCGGATTTGAGGCGGGCAATTTCCAGCGCGCGATCCACCGTGTCGTCGAAATCGCCAAGCTGATCCACCAAGCCAAGGTCGAGCGCTTGTTTGCCGGACAGCACGCGGCCATCGGCGTAGTCCGCCCAATTATCAGCGAGCGCGGCGCCTAGTTTTTTATTCAGCTCATGCGCGGCGGTGCGGCCATCGGCCACGACGCCTTTGAACTTTTCGTAGGTTTCATCAATCAAGCCTTGCACCATCGCGCGTTCTTCCGGCGGAATTTCCGATGGCTCGCGTTCGCCGCTCAACATGTCTTTGAACTTGCCGCTCTTGAACGTCATGGGCGCGACGCCAACCTTGTCCATCAGGCCGCGATAATTGTAGCCGTGCATGATGACACCGATGCTGCCGGTGATGGTGAGTTCGTTGGCGACAATCCAGCGGCAGCCGGAGGAAATATAATAGCCACCGCTCGCCGCGAGGCTGCCCATCGAGCAAATCACCGGTTTGCCTTTGCGACCCGGCTTGCCGTGGTCATCCGGTTCGTCGGCTTGAAAGGCGCAAATGGCTTTGTAAATATCATCGGACGCCAACACTTCGCCGCCGGGAGAATCGACTTTCAAGATGACGGCCTTGACGTGCCTGTCATCCGCCGCGCGGTCGAGTTGCGCCTGAATCACGTCCACCAAATTGTTGCCCGACTGGTCATAGTCATGGCCGGAAATAATTCCGTCCACGGTGATGACGGCGATTTTGTTTTGAGAATCATTGTCTTCCAAAAGACATTCCTCCAGCTTCGGTCCAACTTCGCGCGCGCTGGCGGTTTTGAAATTATGATTGAAGCTTAGCGAATGTGCGGTGAACTGCCCGATAATCACGAGTCCGGCCAGTCCGAGCAAAAGCGCGAGAATGATGCAGGTAATTATTAAGCCCCAACTGCGGCGTGGCTTCGGTGCGGACGGTGGCGCGATTAGTGGCGGCACTGATAACGGCGGTGGCGGCGTGGGCGTGAAAGGCATGGCATCCATAGTGCGCGCAAGCTAACGCAAAGGGGGCAGGGCGGCAAGGTGGTTTGGCGAGCCGAAGCCGGTTTGAGAAAACTTTGGCAATCTTCGGCATTGAAACCGCGCGCTGACCGGCTAGAATGACCGCTCCAATGGTTCGGGGCGTAGCGTAGTCCGGCTAGCGCGCTTGCTTGGGGTGCAAGAGGT
>JBAXIY010000185.1:0-4598 GCA_037138135.1 Verrucomicrobiia bacterium | reverse complement strand
GCGGGTGAAGGTTTTTTGCCGTGTTCAGAAAATTTGCATGCGATGATGGTCGAGGTGCTGCCGACCGGCCGACAGTCCACGCGGATGGGTAGCGCGGTTTCGAGCGTGCCGACGCGGTGATGATCCACAATCTCGACGATGTCCACGTCGGCGATGCCTTCCGGCGCTTGATGCTGTTCGAAATGGTCCACCAGCACGACACGTCCGCGCGGAAAATTGATGACTTCGGTGCGCGACAAGACGCCGAACAGCGTGCCGTCGGGATTCATCACCGGCAGCGCGAATTGCGCCTGCCGCAGCGCGGCTTGCGCTTCATGAATCGTTTGGTCGGGCGTGAGCTTTGGAAAATTTTCGGACTGCATCAACCGCGCAGCGGGAATCGCCATCGGCAATTGCGTAACGAGCGCCATGAGCGAGCCGCGATAATGCAACACGCCGAGGCCGGGACATTCGCGCATCGCCTTTTTCCACGCGGTGGTTTTGGTCGGCGCGCAGGTGATGACGATGGCCGCGCCAGCGTCGCGGCAGTGCGCAAGCAATTCTGGCTGGTCGCCAATGAGCGCGAGCGAGCCGGGCGTGACCCGGCTCAAGTCGATCACGATGTGTCCGTCTGCTTCGGTCTTCGGTTTCTGCCAGCGTGTCAGCTTGAGAAATTTTTCGAGGTCGGCGACGGAAAACAACACACCAAGAAAATCCTCCGCATTCGCGTGGTAAAAATAATTCGCCATCGGCATCCGGTCGCTCAGCAAGCCAAGCAGTTTTTTCTTCGCGTCCACAACTGGCACGACGCCAATGCGGTGACGCATGATGAGTTCAAGCGCTTCGCCCAGTGCTGCATCCTGACCGATGCAGAAAATCTCGCGGCGCGCGACGTCGCGGACGCGAGCGTGCAAGTGGCTGACGATTTTCGGCAACGGAATTTTTGCTTCGGCGAACAGCCATTTTGTTTGGCGCGATAATTCGCCCAGCGCTACGCCTTCGTAGTTTTCGTCAGACGAAAGCGAGTTGAGCAGCGCAGCATAAACCACTGCTGACACAGCAGAATCCGTGTCTGGTCGTTGGTGGCCCACAACCAAAGTCGGACGTGAAATTGGTTTCGGGTGGCTCATGTTGCTGGCGGTTCCAAGATTTTTTTTGCCTCGGTGATAAGCTGGCTGGGGCTGAACGGTTTGGTCAGAAACATCGCCGCTCCGGCCATTTCGGCACCGACCCGCGTCAGTGCGTGACCTTTGGAAGAGAGCACGATGACGGGAATGTTTTTTGTTTCAGCACTAGCTTTTAACTGCCGCAGCGTAGCTAAGCCGTCGAGGCCGGGCATCATCATATCGAGAACGACGAGCTGCGGTTTGACCACCATGACCGCCGCCAACGCTTCTTTGCCATCGCGACAACAAACCACTTCGAAGCCGCCTTTCTTAAAGGTCAACTCCAACAGACGCAGCATGTGCAGCTCATCGTCGGCGATGAGAACTTTGGGTGGATTGGGCGGGTTCATGCGAGGTGGCGGATTAAAATCAACGTGTGATCGTCCAACAACGGTTGGTGGTTGGAATAGTCGTCAAGACTACCGAGTAAAAATTCCTTACCGGCGAGTGCGTCGCTGGTTTGCATAATGGCTTGCGCGAACATCGGTAATAATTTTTCTTCACCGAGCATATCGCCACCCGCATTCCGCGTCTCGCTCAAACCATCGGTATAAAGCAGCACCGCGGCATCCGGCGGTAAATCTGTTTCGACTTGGGCATAGCGCGTCATTGGCTCGATGCCGAGGGGAAAACCAGATTCACTCACCGCAGTGGCAACCGCCGTTTTGCGCTGGCAGACCAACATCGGACAATGACCGGCGTTGGCGGAAATAATTTTCTGGCGGCGCGGATTCAAATAGGCGATTTGCGCCGTGATGAACATGTCCACACGCGAGAGGTCGGGGAACAAAGTGCGATTGGCGGTGGCCAGCAGTTCACCAGGCTGATCAAACAATTGCGGCATGGAGCGAATGGTGCTGCGCAGCACCGCCGCGAACAGCGCCGCCGGCACGCCTTTGCCCATGACGTCGGCGATGACCAAAAGCAACGCGCCGTCGGCCGCGGGAATGATGTCGTAAAAATCGCCACCCACTTGCAACGCGCTTTGACACGCAGCCGCAACTTCAAATGGCAGACACGCGGGGATCGTCGACGGCAAAAGCGAGCGCTGAATATCTGCGGCAATTTCCAATTCGCGCCGGGTCACGCGCGCCGCCGTGCGCTCGTCGAGCAAGCGAGCGTTGACGATTTGAATCGCCAAAAAATCCACGAAGGTGTGCAGCAAACTCAATTGCGCGGCGGTAAATGGCTTGTCTGCCCGCTGCCGACCAAGCGTCGCGGTTCCGACCGGTTGATTCGCCACAAAAAATGCGTGGCAGATGCCGTTGCCCGTCGGCATGACGGCCCGCAGCGGATCGTGTTTGCCAAGCGGCTCTTCCGGTCCGAACCAAATATCTTCACAATTCCGAGCCGCCGCCGCTTCCACCGATGCGAGCGCATCCGCCATGTCAACGGCATCCAATTGCACGTTGCTGTCACCTGGCAAAATGAGCAGAGTTTGCAATTTATTTCCGTCGGTTGAAACCAAACGCAAAACCGCGTAATCCGCTTCGGCAATCTGCATCAAATCTTTCAACAACCGTTGCGAAAAATCTTTCAAGTCAGCGTGAGCGCCCAACTCGGAGCTGTAGCGGAAAAGTGCGACCAAACTTTCGTAGCTGGACGACAACTCAGCCGTCATGTCCGTCAATGCCATTTCAGCATCGGTCAATCGATTCTGCAACTGGCAGACATCCGGAAGATTTGTCTTGGCGGGAGCAGTGCGGGCGCGGCGCAAAACTAAAATGTTTTCACCCGTGTGCCGCAGATAAGTTGAATAGTCGGTAAGCGATTTGATGAGAAACAAACCACGTCCACTTTCGGAATCAGCGTCCGGCAAATCCACTTCCTCCGGCCAATCAAACCCCGCCGTGTGGTCCGTGATGCGGGCCTCCACATCGCGTTCGCCCAGCGAAATTTCAATACCTACCGGCAGTTGGCGGGCATTCGCCTTACTGTATTTGACGGCATTGTTGACCGCCTCGGCGAGCGCGAGTTCCCAGGCGCTCAAGTCGGCTTCCGGCAATCCTCTTTCCGCAAGCCAGGCGCGCACTTCCAGCACCGCCGCGCGCACCGCCGCAAATTCACAGGTGATTTCCAGCCGAAGCGAAGTCCGGAATTCGCGCCGCGCCGCGCTGACGGCTTCAGCGCTCATGGCGTCACCTCAAAAATTTCGTCGAGGTGCAGCAGCCGCAGCAATTGCCGCACGGTCGGAGAAGGTTGATGCAGCCGAACTTTGCCGTCATTTACCGCCAATCTTTTATGGATGCCAACCAAAGTTCCCAACCCGTCGCTATCAATGAAACGCACCGTCGAGCAATCTAATTCCACCAACCGACACGTCGCTGACATCCGCAGCAAAACTTGCTGCTTGAACTCGGCACTGTTCGACGCGCTTAAACGATCCAGCCCCGTCGCGTGCAGACTTTCATGGTCGGCGACAAAGTTCATCAGCCAACAATTTCAAAAACGCGATGCAGGCGGGTCAGTTCCAAAATCTGTTGGACGTTCGGCGTCGGCTTGATTAAGCGCACCGTGCCGTTGCGGGCCCGCAGCGTTTTGTGCAATGAAATCAAGGTGCCCAAGCCGCTGCTATCCAGAAACGTCATGGCTGAAAGATCGAGGTCGAGACAGGTCGTCGTCGCTGGCAACGTCGCGCGGATTTCATCGCGCACCTGCGCCGCATTTGCCGCGACCAGTTCCACCAGCCCAGTGACCACGGTGTTTTGGGAGTCTTTGTTGAGGAGTTTCATGTTGGTTGGATGTTATGCCGATTCAATTTTTTTGGGAAGAACGCAAAATGATGCGCCGCAAAATCTCGCCGTCCAGCCGCCCACTCGCGCGCACCGCATAAAAACTCGAATGCGCGCGCGCCTCATCGCTGAAATCATCCGCGCCGCGAAAAGTGTCGGCCAATGAGAAAAGCCCGACGGGCGCTGCCAGCCAAAGCTGCTCAAATTCCGTCTCCAATTGTGCCGCTTGCTCGCGCGTCAACGGCCGGTTACCAACCCAGGTGAAATCGCCCTGCACGATGCGCCAGAGTTGCGGCCAGCGTCGCCATTTGCTGTGAAACCCATTTAGTTCTGAATAATTCATCTCACGCAGCGATTGCGTCCCCGCCACGGCCGTCGGCACCACGCCACGTTTTTTGATGAAGAGATTTTTTGAGCCGCCATTTTTCAGCCACGCAAAAATCAAAACCGGACTCGTCACAACCACCAGCAACAGCGCCGCAAGTTTTCCGAACCACGGACTGCTGCGCACAAAACCATGTTCACCCTGTAAATCGCCCAGCAAAAATGCGTCCACGATTTCCGTGAACGAGCCGTTCCGGTGATTCAATAAACCATCCGCCCACGCGAAGGAATTTTGCACCTGCGTGAGCGCGCCGATGTAAGTGCGTGAGCCGATCCAACTCGCGGTGATTTCGGCATCGCTGTCCACCAACGCCGCATCTTCCACAAATGCGTCCGG
>JBAXIY010000184.1:0-4616 GCA_037138135.1 Verrucomicrobiia bacterium | reverse complement strand
TTGCGATAGCTTGAATCGGACGCCAATTGATGTTCGATTCCGACTCTCGCCTCCACGTTAATCCCTTTATTTACAAAGGGTTTATGTGGACAGGGGGTCAGAGTTTCACCGGATTCTTCACCTGTTTGGCTGCTCGTTCAGTTTCCTGTTACTGTTCGGCGATAGCTCGTCCAGAGTTCGCTTACGCGACGGATGCCGTTCCTGACACACTCACAACCATGAGTGAACAAATGAAACAAGCATTCGGTCTGATCCGGCGCCCGTGGGGCGTCTTCTACCTGAAAAATAAAATGTAAACGGCGGCTGAAAAGTGCGGCGGGGTCATGTGTGTGACGCGGCGGTTCAAAAGTGCGGCATCTTCATTAACAATGAAGCATGTATCGCAATATGAATGACTGGGCCGAGATTCGCAGAAGAGTGTTGGTGGATGGGGTTAGTCGGCGGCAGATTCTCCGGGAGACGGGGATGCACCGACTGACGTTGAAGAAGATTCTGGAACACAGTGAGCCGCCGGGTTACCGGCAGCAGCAGCCGCGACCGCAGAAGAAGCTGGGGGCTTTCATCGAGCGGATTAAGCAAATCCTCAAAGAAGATGTCGCCTTGCCACGCAAGCAGCGGCACACGGCCAAGCGGATCTGGGAACGCCTGCAGGAAGATGGTTTTACCGGCGGCTACACCGTGGTGAAAGACGCCGTGAGGGAGCTGACGCAAAAGACGCAGGAGGTGTTTGTGCCTTTGCAGCATCGTCCGGGCGAGGCGCAGGTGGACTTCGGCTACGCGCTGGTAAAGGTCAACGGCCAGTTACGCAAGGTGGCGTTCTTCGTGATGGCGTTGCCGTATAGCGACGCGTTCTTCGTGAGGGCGTTCGAGCGCGAATGCACGGAGACCTTCTGGGAAGGTCATGTGCAGGCGTTCGAGTTTTTCAAGGGTGTGCCCCATCGGATCACCTATGACAACACGAAGGTGGCGGTGAGCAAGATCAGCGGCAAAGAGCGGCAGTTGACGCACGGCTTTCTCCAACTCAAGAGTCATTACCTGTTTGCCCATCACTTCTGTCGGGTGGCGCGGGGCAACGAAAAGGGCGTCGTTGAAGGACTGGTGAAGTTCACCCGGTCGAACTTTTTTGTGCCGGTGCCGCAAGTGCGGGAGCTGGCCGAACTGAATGATTATCTTCTCCAGCGCTGCAAGGAGGATCAAGGTCGTCGGTTGCGTGGGCAGCCGGGTTCCAAGGCGGAGTTGTTATTGGTGGATCAAAAAGCCTTCCTGCCGCTGCCAACGACACCGTTCGAGTCCTGCCGCAAGTTTTCCACGACGGCCAGTTCGTTGTCACTGGTGCGCTTTGATGGAAACGATTATTCGGTGCCGGTGCGCTGGGCGCATCATCCCATCGTGGTCATGCGCGGATCCTCACTCTTCCACACCTTGCGCTTCGGTGGCAGGCGCGGTGCCAGTTCGAGTGGAAACAATCCCGCTAACACTTCGGCCAATGACTGCTTGTTACCTTTGATCTGTCCCAGCAATCGTTCCCGCACTTTCGTGCCAGTAATTAATTTCACTTTCATCTGATGTTTTGTAGCCAAGGCGACCAAGCGTTGGTGCAACTGCTTGATGCGTTTTGCCCGGCGCGTGTCCGCAGCATTCACCGCTGGCAACACCATCACCTCTGGTTCATAACGACGGATAAACTTTTCCACCCAAACCAACGTGCGCTCATTCTTGTTTTTCAAAATGGACTTGTTGCTAAAAGCGACGAGTCGGCGTGGCCCTTCCATGACGACGTAACCGAAACCACGGGCGGTCGGAGCGATGGCTAATAACAGGTGTTCGGTCAGTGTTGCCTGTTCAAGGCTTCCAAACTTAAAGCTGACGATATCTTTCGGCTCAAGACGCTCCTTGAAACAGGCTGCCACCTCATCATGCCGTCGACTCGCTTCCTTTGCAGTTGAGATTATTTTTTCGTTCAGTGGCAGGTTTTGGACGGAATCTGAACCCGGCGAATCATTTGGTGGCGGCATGTAGACATTCAGCCAAAAAGTATGTGATGCCTCAACAATTTATTATTTGCAGTGCCGAGCAGATCAATAACGTATTGAAACGTATGTTTGTCCCATTTCTTGTTTGCCGAAAAAATTATGAAAGAAACCGATCGATCTCACTCACGGGAATTAAAACATGCCTGAGTCCGGGCACGCGGCGAAGCTTGTTTCGGATGATAAGCCGGCGGACGGTATTTTCGCAAACTCCGAGCATCTTTGCGGCCTCCTTTATTTTGACGGCCTTTTCACCCGATCCCGGCTGTGTGCGCTCGACTGTCTTGGGCTGTCCTTCCGTCACGGCAGTCACGGTCGGTGCTTTCACCAAGGCTGTGAGTCCGGCCGCGTTTCCCTGGCTACTCCAGTCATCAATCAGCGCCCGAATTGCCGGAACAAAGGCATCCAGAATCCCCTGCAATTCGGCACCGAACGGATCTTCGGCCGGGACACGGTAGGATTCCGGCCGACATTCAATAAAAAATCGCAGGTGCTGGTGGAGCGACTGTTCCTCAGCGGGTTTCAACTGGATTTTGTCTACCCCGGTGTTGATCTCGGTGACACGGCGGCAAAGGCCGACGATCGGTTCGGCCAGTGCCAGTCGCAGCGGCACGCTCATCCACAGATCCGCCGCCGGCCCGAGCCAGCAGGGAGGGTCAACTGCCAGCGGAGGTAGCAGGGTTTTTCTAGCAGCTTTATTTACTGGGACCTGTGGTGTTCGTCTTGCCTCGGCCTCAAGTTGGTGATGAAGCAAAGATGCCTGAATGCAAAGTTCGGCGAAGTGGTTTGCATCTTGGATTTCGACCAGATTGTCCAAAAGTTTACCGACGCTTTTGGTGGACAATTGGTCGGCATCCGCTTCACTGATCTTGCCACGACCAGGTAACAAACCAATTTTTTGAAATGCTTGCTTTATCTTTCCGATGATTGCGGTTCGCTGGCTAGGCACGCCAGTGGCCATTTCCAACCAGATACGATGTGCCGCCGACAAAGACTCGTCGGACTGAAAGTAAAGGTGGACCGTGTCGCACTGCGTCTGCCCCACTCGCCGCCAATCAACGCGATCAAAGATTGAAACGACGGTCTGCGCGTTTTGCGCAAGCGACGGCGTCAGTAATAGCTTGGCGGCCTGTTGTCGCGCAGTCTTCTGGTGCCGGGCTTTCTGTTTCACGAATCCATGGTGGACATCGCAGTCATCATCGGCAAGGAAACAGGTAGCTGATAGCGCAAATTGTCAACCTGGGCAGAATCTTCTATTTAGCTGCTGGCGTGTCGGTCTGGGTGGCGGGTTCAATTTTGGAGGTGTTCCGATTGACCAGGGCGAACGAGACCTTGGTTGCCATTTCCACGCTGTGCCCGTCACGCAGATGGCCGTATACCCGCATGGCGAGCGCGCCGCCGTCCACGTGGCCGAGCCAGCGGCTGACGGTGGGAATATCCACCCCTGACTCGATGCAGCGCGTGGCGAACAGGTGGCGGAGATCGTGGTGAGTTAGACGGGCGATTTTCAATTCCTGGCAGGCGCGAGTCAGCGCCTTCTGGCATTCATGCACCTGGCAGACCGGTGCTTCAGGTGCCGGGCTGGATGCCTTCAACCGTTCCAACAGGGGCCGCAAGTCCGAGATGACGGGAACCGTCCGATAAACTTCCGCCGCGCTCGTTGTGCGCTGCTTGGCATTCTTTACCTTAAGGACGCCCTTCTTCAGGTCAACATTCTTCCAAGCGACGCCTTTAGCCTCACTCAGCCGGCAGCCGGAAAAGGCCAGAAAGCGCACGAGATCGGCGCAATTTCTGGAGTCGCGGCCGCCGCCCTGTTCCAAATTTTCCAACAGTTGCTGGAACTGGTCGACCTCGGGGAGTTTGAGTTCCCGCAGTTTTACCCCCATCCGCTTCACTTTGCGCGCCGGGTTGGGAATCACCTCACCGCGGTCAAGAATGTGGCGGAGAGTGGCCAGCGTCTGGTTGAAATAATGCGGGGAGTAGCCGGCCGCGCGAAACCGGGTGGCCCATTCGTTGCCGGCGATTTCGGTGACGCGGTTTAGTTTCAGGTCATCCAGCTCCGGCCAGGTCTTGAGCAGCACATGGATACAACCGCGCCGGTATTCCTTGGCACGGGCCTGCAAATCATGCCGGGCCTCCAGATCCTGCTCAAACAGGAGGCGGGCCTGGGCAAAGGTCGTGGGGGCGTTGTCGCTGCGCGGGGCCTTTGAGCGCTGCTCCTTCAAAAAATCGCCGAGCCGCAGCAGGGCCTTGGAATAAACCTCCGTCTTGAGTTTGCGGCGAACAAGCTTGCCGCCAACTTTGACTCTTGCATAATACATTCCTGTGCGGATGTATTGGAGCAAATTTGGGCTTTTTGGAAACGACTTCCATTTCCCGTCCGGGGAAATGCGGGCGGCGTGCCGTGGTGCCGTGGCGGCCGCCGTCTGGGGCTGCGTTTTCATCGCGTCCATGATGCGGGATACAACGGCGGGATACAACGGTTATTTTTCGGGTCTTAAAAATAGTTGTAACAATCTAAATTTAAGCAGTTTGCGCCTGTAGCTCAGTTGGATAGAGCACCTGCCTTCTAAGCCGGTTGTCGCG
>JBAXIY010000183.1:0-4709 GCA_037138135.1 Verrucomicrobiia bacterium | reverse complement strand
GCCTCTTCGTTCGGCACGGGCAAAACACCGGGCATACCGAGACAGACGGGACAGACGTTGGTGTTCGGCTCGGAACCGTATTGGTTTGCGCAACCACACCACATCTTTGATTTGGTTTTGAGCTGGACGTGTGTTTCCAGACCGATGACAGCTTCGTATTCCATGTTTGACGCGGCAGATTTAACCATAGAAGGACACGATTATTTGTGTGCTTTGCATTACCATGCAAACCCTGCTTAAAATGAACACCACAATCGAATCATTCCTGAAACGTAATGCTGATAGCTATATCAGGTTTTAGGTTCCCGTGCAATCAGCGGGGGATTTTTTTGATGTTGGCGCTGGGGGGGTTGCCTCTTGGGACTTAACCTGCTGGCACCCGACTTTTTTCGGTTGTCCAGTTTCGGATTGGTAACGGAAAGCTTCTTCAGCTTAAACAGTCGGCGAATGAGCTTGCCCCGCAATCAAATCTGCGAAATCTAAACCAAAAATTCCCCAGCCCCTTCGGGGCGGATATTCTTTGCCAGAAGATTTCGCCCGACGGAGCTTTAGCCGCTTTAGATTTTTCAACTACAAAGATGCCAGCCCTATGGGCTTTCAAAAGCCGCAAAGTTTTCTTGGTGTCTGCGCGCCTTCGTGGTTAAACTTTCCACCGATTCAGAATCAAAGGAATAATTATGGCCTCAACTCACACTTGGAAATTTTTTCGGGCGGGCGGATTTAATCAAGTCGTCATCGGTTCGGGAAGCGACTTGCTCAGTCTAGACCAGCTTGACCAGAAACTTTGGGTCGCGCTGGCGTGTCCCACCACGGGCGTCGAGTTCGACAAGACCACGCTCGCGTTGATTGACACAGACAAGGACGGACGCGTTCGCGCGCCGGAACTCATCGCCGCCGCCAAGTGGGCCGGTGGCCTGATGAAAAATCCTGATGATTTGCTCAAGGGCAGTCCCACGCTCAAACCCTCGGCCATCAATGACGCTTCGCCGGAAGGAAAATTGATCGCCAGTTTCGCGCGGCAAGTGCTGGGCAAAGGCGACAATGACGAAGTCACTTTTGACGAAGCTGCCGCCGCCGCCGCGACGTTCGCCGCGAAGCCATTCAACGGCGACGGCATCATTCCCGCTGATTCCGCGAGCGACGACGCGACGAAAGCAGTCATCGCCGACATCATCAACTGCCTTGGCGCGGCTGCCGATGTGAGCGGCAAGCCCGGTGTGAGCCAGGCGAAGGTAGATCAATTTTTTGCCGAAGCCGCCGCCTATTCAGAATGGTGGAAAAAAGCCGAAGGCGATGCGACCGTGCTGCCGCTGGGTGTGAACACCGAGGCCGCCGCCGGTGCGGTGAAAGCCGTGAAGTCAAAAGTGGAAGATTATTTTGCGCGTGGTCGCCTCGCCGCGTTTGATCCGCGTGCGGTCAATGCGCTTAATCGCGATGAAAAAGATTACGCGATTCTCGGCGCGAAAGATTTGACGAGCAACCACGCCGACATCGCCGGACTGCCGCTCGCGCAAGTCGGTGCAACCACGCCGTTGCCGCTCACGCAAGGCATCAATCCCGCATGGGCCGGAGCGATTGCCGCGTTGCAAACGAATGCCATCACGCCGTTGCTCGGGGCAAAAACCGTTTTGACCGAGGCGGATTGGAATGCGCTCACCGGCAAGCTTGCCGCGTTTGACGCATGGAACGCTGGCAAGTCCGGCGGCACGGTGGAAAAAATCGGCCTCGCCCGCGCTCGGGAAATTCTCGCGTCAAAGGCGAAGGAAACTTTGACCGCGCTCATCGCGAAAGACGCCGCCGAAGCTGGCAATTCCACCGCCGTCATCGGTTTGCACCGGTTGATTCATTATCATCGCGACCTTGCGAAGCTCTGCCGCAACTTTGTCAACTTCGCCGATTTTTACGGCCGTAAGGACAAGGCAATTTTTCAGGCGGGCACGCTGTTTCTCGACCAGCGCAGTTGCGACTTATGTCTCACCGTGGACGACGCAGGTAAACATGCCGCGATGGCGGGCATGGCCGGAACGTATCTTGCCTACTGCGATTGCGTGCGCAAGGGCAGCGGCGAAAAGTTGTCCATCGTCGCCGGATTCACGGGCGGCGATTCCGACAATTTGATTGTCGGCCGCAACGGCATTTTTTACGACCGCGCGGGTCGCGATTGGGACGCCACGATCACTAAAATCGTGGATAACCCCATCAGTATCCGGCAGGCCTTCTGGTCGCCGTATAAGAAATTAGTGCGCATGATTGAGGAACGCGCAGCGAAACAGGCGGCGGCAGCGGACGCAAATTCTAATGCGCAATTGACTGCCGTGGCCAACGCACCGATTCCCGCGCCCGGCACGGCCGCTCCGGCAACACCGCAAAAATCGGCGTTCGATCCGAGTGTCATTGCGTTGATCAGCGTGGCCTTGGGCAGCTTGGCCGCTGCCTTCGCGAGCATCTTGGCTTTGCTCGGTAAAATCGAACACTGGCAGGTGCCTTTGGCCATCGCTGGTATCATGCTGGTAGTTTCCGCGCCGTCCATGGCGATTGCGTGGTTGAAACTCCGCAAGCGCAACCTCGGACCGATTCTCGACGCCAACGGCTGGGCGGTGAACGCCAAAGCACGGATGAACGTGCCGTTCGGCGGCGCGCTGACGGGCGTGGCCGCACTCCCGGCGGGAGCAACCTTTGGTGCTGCCGACAAATATGCCGAGAAACCTTCGGCCTGGCCCAAAATTTTGGCCACGGCCTTTGTGCTCTGGTTTATTTGGGCGTTCTTGAATGACAGCCAAGGCCGACTCAACGGCTGGACTCATGGCCAGTATGGCAGTGAACCTTCGAAGGAAGTCCTTGATCAACGAAAAGCTTCTGACGATCTAAAGAAAGGTCGATCCAATCCGACCACCGCAACCACCAATGCTGTTCCAGCAACTGTTGCGGTGGTAACTAACGCGGTGCCCGCAAAATAATTTTGCCAGATTCTAAGCCCGGACGTGTGCGTCCGGGCTTTTTATTTTGCCGCGTTGTGCGAAAATCATTTCAATGCCGCGCGAAAGCACAGCCGACAAAATTGACCGCACGCAGAAAATTATTTCTGCGTTGAAGCGCGTTTATCCCGATGCGCATTGCGAACTGAATTTTTCCAATCCGTTGCAATTGCTCGTCGCCACGATTCTTTCTGCGCAATGCACAGACAAGCGCGTGAACCTCGTGACCGCCGAGTTGTTCAAGAAATTTCACAGCGCGAAAGATTTTGCCGAAGCGCCATTGGCAGAAATTGAAGACGCTGTAAAATCTACCGGCTTTTTTCGTAACAAGGCGAAGAACATCAAAGCCTGTTGCGCGGCGTTGGTGGAATATTTTGGCGGTGAAGTTCCGCGCACGATGGATGAACTTCATGCGCTCGCAGGCGTTGGGCGCAAGACGGCGAATGTTGTTTTAGGCAACGCGTTCGGTATCAACGTCGGCGTCGTCGTGGATACGCACGTCACGCGTTTATCCAATCGGCTTGGCCTTGCGAAAGGAACGGATGCCGTAAAACTGGAGCAGGAATTGATTAAGCTCGTGCCGCAAAATGATTGGACGCTGTTCAGCCATTGGCTCATCTGGCATGGTCGCCGCCGCTGCGACGCGCGCAAACCGGACTGCGCGAATTGTGAAATCCAAAAGCTCTGCCCGCAAATTGGCGTAAAGAAATGAACTGGCTTTTACTAAACTCCGGCATATGCGATGCGGCATTCAACATGGCGCTAGATGAGGCCTTGCTGGAAAATGTTTCGCAACTTGGCCAACCGGTTTTGCGTTTCTACGGCTGGACGGAACCGGCCGCGACGTTCGGCTATTTCCAAAAATATTCCGAAGTGGCGGCGGCGAACAAACTGCGTCCGCTCATCCGCCGTCCAACCGGTGGCGGCATCGTGCCGCACGATGCGGATTGGACTTACAGTGCTATTTTTCCACCCGGTCACGAATGGCATTTGCTGAAGGCGGAAGAAAGTTATCGCCGCATCCACGACTGGCTGCGACTCGCGTTTGCGGAATTAAGAATTGAAACCAAACTGGCACCTTGCTGCAAAAAAACGTTGCCCGGCCAATGTTTTATCGGCTATGAGAAATTCGATCTACTCTGGCACGGCCGAAAAATTGCGGGCGCAGCGCAGCGCAGAAATAAATCGGGGTTGCTGATCCAAGGCTCGGTGCAGCCGCCACCTTTAAATTTGGTGCGAAAAGATTTTGAAGCGGCGATGCGCATAGTCGCAAAGAAAAATTTCGGCGTGGATTGGATAGACTTCTCGCCACACGCGATTCCGCGCAAAGATGCCGATGAATTGGCTCGACAAAAGTATTCGCAAACCGGATACAATCAGAAGCGATGACTTATGCTTGATGTTTAAGCTGTGAAAAAATCCCGGTTGTTTTGGGGATTCTTGAAAAAGGGAGTATTTGTCGTTTCTGCGATTGTTTCGCCGTGTCTGCTTTTCGCGCAAGTGTTGATGAGTGGCGGGACGTATTCGCAAAATTTTGATTCCCTTGCCGGTAGTGGATCCAACAATGGGTGGACGAACAATGTGACGCTGCTGGGTTGGTATGCTTCCAAAGTTTCTGTAGACAACACAAATATATCCGCTGGCTCGGGCACAAGCACCACGGGCGGCATTTATAGTTTTGGAACAAACGGAATCAATTCCGCTTCCGACCGGGCTTTGGGCTCGCTGGCTTCT
>JBAXIY010000182.1:0-4744 GCA_037138135.1 Verrucomicrobiia bacterium | reverse complement strand
CGAATTTTCTACTGACGAGACCCTGCCCAAGCCCGCGCCACTCGGCGCGGCTTGGCGTATTCTCGTCAAGGGCGCTTCGCGGTGCCTCAGGTAAGGGTGCGTCAGGTTCGCGCCCTTTTTATTTTCCGTAGTTCCTGCCTCGCTCATGAGGAAAAGGGAATATGAACTTCAATGCGTTTTGGAAATGGCTCAATAAACAAGGGCGGATAATTGTTAATCTTGCTGAGGATACGGATAGGGAATTTGCAATGAAAGCAGAAGGACTAACCGGCACTTGTTTTCCCACAAAACCCCATAAGACAAAACCTTTCAAGGATGGGAAAGTCCAGCAATTCGGCATTTCGCAAGCAAAAGCTGTTTGGGATCGCTTTCATTCTTTGCCTGATGCTGAAAAATTGATGGCTGGGCGTTATGTATCTGACCACAAACCTCACAATTGGAAACCTTGCCCACAACCCATGGTTTGTAACCCATGGATTGCCGCTGCAATACGGGATTTTCTCGCGGGTCAAAAATAAACAAAAATATGAACTCCAAACAATTATTGGTTCTCTTGATTGCTGCTTTAGGCTTTTGCCCTTTTGTTTCCGGGGCAACTTGGGAAGGCTCGGATAATTTTTCTTCCGGCATCTCGACCAATTGGACGGTTCAACAAAACAACCAAGGCTCAATGACCGTTCAAGCGGCCAGCGGCCATGCAAGTTTTCTTGTGGCACCCTCTACCAACATTGAACAGAACGCCTACCTATTTTGGAAAGGCACGCCGGCATTGAACCAAGACTGGACGGTTCAAACCAGCGGACACAACGCGGCCAACTGGTCCAATGACGGAGCGTCTCAATTACAGCTTATGGCTGGCGACCTAAATACCGGCGAAGCCCTCGTCATTGAAAGCTATCGTGGCAATGATGGCGTAGGAATCGTCACATCCATGTGGCAAGACAACGGCGCAACCACGACTACAAGGCAATATGTTCTGGCAACCAACACAGATTTTAATCTGCGCCTGGTTTATAGCGCCGCCGCTGGGAACATTTATGCTTGGTATAATCTGACTGGGAGTTGGGTCTTGCTCGACACCTTTAACATCGCAAGTTTCCCAAATGCTTTACAGCCTTCGGACACTTTTACATTCGGGCTTATTGCCGACACCTATTACGGGCCAGTAACCGAAGGACAAATTTATGCTGATAATTTTAGTCTCACCAACGCAATTTCTCCTTTCATAATCAACCAACCGGTCGGCCAGTCAATTCCAGTTGGAAGCCCAGTCACATTTAATGTGGGCGCCAATGGCACCGCGCCGTTGAACTATCAATGGCGATTCAACGCGACCAACTCCATCCTTAACGCCACGAATAGTTCATTGACCTTGACCAACGTGCAGTTGGCTAACGCAGGTAATTACGATGTCGCAATCACCAATGCTTACGGGTCTGTTACCAGCAGCGTGGCAAATTTGCTGGTGGTTACATATCCACCGCAAATCACCAACCAACCGGCGACACAAGCGGTTGCGTTGGGTAGTAATGCGGTTTTTACTGTTGGCGCATCTGGCACCGCACCGTTGTTTTATCAGTGGCGATTCAACACAAACAACTACATTCTGAACGCCACAAACAGCTTGCTGACGGTGGTAAGCGCACAGCTTACCAACGTGGGTAATTACGATGTCGTAGTTACCAATATCTATGGCTCGGTTACCAGCAGCGTAGCCAATTTAGTGGTGGTGACGAATTCCAGCTTTGGGCTTTTTCAAGGGTTGATTGCCTATTATCCGTTCAATGGAAATGCAAACGATGCGAGTGGGTATGGTCATAACGCGTCACTAAATTCTGGAACAACAATAGTTCCCGATCGGTTTGGGAATTTGAATTCAGCATGCCGTTTTCAGAATGCGAGTCTACTTTTTACGAATCTGCCGGTAAATCTTGCAGGCCCATACAGTTTTGGTATTTGGATTAAATTAAACGGCTATGACAATGGAAATGCGATTGGTGAGCTGACAGACACTGTCTTTGATTGCAACTCAAACCCTCAAATCTATCAAATTCTTAACGGTATAACGTATTCTCATTGCGGATCTGGTTCGACTGATGCCCTTCCGTTTAGCGATGCTGACAGTCTGATTGCCAGGTGGCATCAATTGTTTGTTTCTGTCGCTTCGAATGGACAGACACTAGTTTTTCGTGATGGAGTGCCAACGACAAATACGCTCGTTACATTTTGGCCAACGACAACATTGGTAAATTTAACCCTTGGTGCAGCGGGAAACTCGTCGGGTTCAGGGCAATATTCACGTGTGGATTTGGATGAAGTTCGCATCTATAACCGTGCTTTATCCGCGACCGAAGCTGCCCAACTTTATGCGCTGGAATCCAGAACGATGTCGGCCAACCTCGGTGCCGGGCCGAACTTAAATCTCACCATGACCTGCCTGCCCGGACAAAGCAATATTCTACAAACCACCACAAATCTTGTGCCACCTGTTCAATGGCAATCAATCCGCACCAACACCACCGATACCAACGGCCTGTGGCAGTTCATAGAAACCAATCTCAACAGCTTGCGTAAATTTTACCGCGTCACCACGCCTTAACATAGCTAAACGCCATTTCATCTCGTTTGGAGAAGGGCTGGCTTTGACCAAATGCCATTTCAGTTTGTCGGATTGGCATCTTCACTCGCCGAGATGTCATTTCGGGTCGGGGAATTAGCATTTCGCAGCGTTGAAATGTCAATTCGGGCGGGTTAGATGGCATTTGCCCGTGCCGCAACGCCGTCTTTTCCAGCCCAAATACCAATTCCAGTGGTCTTGATGGTAATTATTCAAACAATATTCATTTGAAAATCAGATGGTTGCGTATTTTTAGACAACAATCTTCGAATTTTTCCCAGAAATCTCATGGGCCGAAGATAAATAATTGCACCTACCAAACGTGTGCTTTTACAACGATTTTGTAAAAGTTACACCTGCGGAGGTTTAACCAAACAACACATATGATGATAAACATTGATAAAATCAATCAAATCACCACGTCTTGGGCGCAGTTCGCCCCTGAAAAGACGTATTGCAACCTAACCCTCGCCGAGGCCACTTCGGCGTTCCAACCCGTCTTTGACGTGCGTCAGGAAATGATGGAAGCGGACATCCGCTACACCGCCCTGATTGCCCGTCGCGATACGGTGGATGCCGAGGCGAATGACCTGATGCTCCGCATCGTCAACGCCGTGAAAGCCGAACCCAATGGAGAAAACTCCGAGGTGTATCGCGGTATGGGTTACAAAACCAAAAACGAGCGGGCCAATCCCGGCCCACGCACTTCTACGACTCCGTCGTTGAGTGCGTCGCCCAATGGCTCCGTTCCGATCACCACCACGAGTGGTAACCCGCTGACCACAATCAGTGGTAATCCCCTCGTGACCATCGGTGGCCTCTCGGCGCGTAACTAAACCGCCGCGAGCAGTTCAAGCCGGGGATGATGAAAACCTTCATCGTCCCCGGCCTTTTTTATTGCCAAATTTAATTCCGAGTGGCGGGTGGCGCGTCGTCCCTACCGACGTCTGAATTTCGCCAGCGCGAATTCGGTCATTTCTTTCGCCGCCGGAATTTTGGCCAGCAACGCGATGAGCCAGTAAATGCCGCCGGCGACTCCTGCTGGCACAAACACCGCGCCCAGCTTGAGCGCCAGTGTCGCGTGACCGAGATTCTGTTCCCAGAATTTCCAGCCGCCCCACGCGAGGACACCGGCAAGCAGCGCGGCAAATGTGATGGGCAGGAGGGTTGCGCGTAGTGATTCCATATCCAGCTTACCGAGTTTTTTCCGCAGTGCAAAATACAGCAATCCTGCGTTCAACGCGGAGGTAAAGGTGTTGGCAATGCCGGGACCGCCTTCACGCAGCGGGAAAATTAGTGCGGTGCCGGCGAGAAAATTAATGACGAGACAGACGATGCTGATTTTCATCGGCGTCTTGGTGTCGCCCAGCGCGTAAAAGGCGCGCGCCAGAATGTTCACGGTGGAAAACATCACGAGTCCCGGCGCGAGGCACGTCAGCGCGTAGGCCACGCGGATGGTGGAAGTGGCCGAGAAGGCGCCGCGCTCGAACAGCAGTCGCACAATCGGCTCTGCCAGCGCCACCAGCAACACGCAGGCGATGGCGTTCATGAAAATCAGCGTGCCCAGCCCGTGCCGCAGCGTGGAGCGGAACTCGGGATAATTCTTTTCCGCCGCCAAACCGGAAAGTGTCGGCAACAGATAGGTCGCCAGCGAAATTCCAAACACGCCCTGCGGCAGTTCCATCAAACGCACCGCGCCGTTGAATGACGACACGATGCCGGTGCCAGCATATAGGGCGACGAGTTGCACCAGCGCGACGTTAATTTGAAACGCTGCCACGCCGATGGTGCCGGGAATCATCTGGCGCACGACGCGTTGCACGGTCGGGTCGCCCCACGGCGAAACCCAGCGATAGCGGAAGCCGTCGCGCCAGAGCGTCGGCACCTGAAACGCCGCCTGTGCCACGCCCGCGACGAGCACGCCGTAGGCGAGCGCAAAAATCTGCACTGGTAGTTGTTTCTCCTTCGGCAAATCAATCCCGAAGCGCGGCGCGAGCCAGAAAACCGACGCGATCATTACGATGTTCAACATCGTCGCGCCCATGGCGGGGATGAAAAAATAGCCGCGGGCGTTGAGCATGCCCATCATCGCAGCGGCGAGGCAGACGAGCAGCATGTAGGGAAACA
>JBAXIY010000181.1:0-4744 GCA_037138135.1 Verrucomicrobiia bacterium | reverse complement strand
CCAAGCTGGCCAACCACAGCATGACGCGGGAGCACGGCTGGCTGGGCGAAGATCCCCTCCTGCATTTCGTGCCGGGGATGCGCTCGATTCACGGCATCCCGTTCCAAGTGATTGATGAAAACCGCAACGACGGACGCGCGGTGGTGACTTTTCGTTCGCCGCACACGCACACGACGGGCGGGAAGGAATTACCCATCAGGGCAAAAATCACGGTGCATACTTCCGTGCGGGCGGTTTACTTCCTGCATGGCTGCGGCCGTGCGCTGCCGATTCCGTTTGCCGAGTATATCATCCATTTCAAAAACGGAAGGATCGCGAAAGTGCCCTTACTTCCGCTCGGCTCATCGAAACAAACCAAACGCCAGCGCCTCAGCCAGCTTCAACCCAACCTGCAAGACTGGTGGCCGGAGAATCCGCAGCAGGATTTTCCCCACGCCCGGTATGCCACCGTTTTCAACCCGGCCGCCCCGCAGGAATACGAGCGCTACCTCTACACCCTGGAATGGATCAACCCACGGCCCAAGGACGAAATCAGCCACATCGAAGTGCGCGTGAATCCCGACGCCGGACCGACGCTGGCGCTGATCGCGGTCACGGCGCTGCTGTAATATACCGCAAGCACCCTCGCGTTTCCCGGCGAGCAGATTTTTGTTTTGAAAAGCTATTATGCGTATAATACTGTTACGGAACAATGATCGCGCCACCCAAGCCTGCCAGCCTCAAGCGCCTGTGGTCGCTGCTCAAGGTCGAGCGCCGCACCTTGTCGTGGGGGGTATTTTTCCAGTTCTGGCAGTGCGTCAGCTACATCCCGTTTTACGCCGCCGTCAGCCTGCTGATCGACCGCATCCTCAACAACGCGGCGCTGACGGTGGAGCAGAAACTCAAGTGGATCGGCGTTTACGCGCTCGGCAACCTGCTGCTCTGGCCGCTGCACGGCTGGTTCACCGTGCAGGCGTTCGCACAGACGCAGCGACTCGTCCGCTCCACCGTCGCCCGTCTCCGGCGCATGGTCGTGGACCAGTTGCAGCGCATGTCCATGAGCTACTTCACCCGCAAAGGCGCGGGCGCGCTCTCCAACCAGATGACCGTTGATTTGAACAAGGTGGAAAACTTCCTGAACGTCTGCGTCAACCAGATCACCGTCAATGTAATGATCGGCGTGGCGACGTGGGTTTACCTGCTGTTCAAGAATCCCTGGCTCGCCGGGCTCGCCTTGCTAGCTGCGCCACTGCAAGTCGGATTGTTCCAGTTGATGCGCAACCGCGTGCAGCGGACGAGCGAAAACCTCCAGCAGAGCGGCGAGACGTTTTCCGCTCGCATCGTGGAGTTCATCGCGGGGATGCGGCTGACGAAAAGCTTTGGCAACGAGATCATCGCCGCCAACCAATTAAGCCGCGATATCGAGGAACTCAAGGAGCGCGGTTACGAGGCCAGCATCGTCCTGCGCTGGATGGCGATGGCGGTGCAATTCATCTGGGAATATACCGGCGCGCTGATTTGGTGCGCGGGCGGTGTGATGTTTCTCTACGGGCATATCAGCCTTGGCGATCTGGTGGCGTTCACCGGCTTGATGGGATTTGTGCGGCAGGGCATGGTTGCGATTTTCAACGCCTACGAAGCCTGGAGCCAAGCCAGGCCCGGCTTGGCAGCCATTTTGGAATTGCTCGATTCGGACGAACTGGAATGTTATCAAACGGTGCAAAGCCAGGCGGAAATCCGCGGCCAAATCAGTCTGCACAGCGTGAGCTTCCGCTACCCGCGCTCCGAATCCAAAGTCGTGCTGCAGGACATCCAGCTGGAGATTCCAGCGGGTCAGCGTATCGGGTTGGTCGGTCAGACGGGGGCGGGCAAAAGCACCTTTCTCGAACTCGTCATGGGATTCTATCTCCCGAGCGGCGGCGAACTCCGCTACGACGGACACCCTCTGGCCGAGATCGGCCTGCGGCAATTGCGCCGGCACATCGCCATCATGAGCCAGGACGCCTTCATCTGGAACACGACCGTGCTGGAAAACATCCGCTACGGTCGGCCCGGCGCAAGCGATGCCGAAGTGATGGACGCCGCGCGCAAGGCGCAGGCGCACGAATTTATCCTCGCGCTGGCGGAAGGTTATCAAACTGTCTGCGGCGAACGCGGCTCAAAACTTTCTGGTGGCCAGCGCCAACGCATCGCACTGGCTCGGGTTTTTCTCCGCAACCCCCGCATCATCGTGCTCGACGAACCGACGAGCGCACTCGACGTGGAAACCGAGGCGCGGTTGCTGGCCGACCTCGACACGCTCTGCAGTGATCGGACGACCTTCATCGTGGCGCACCGGCTCTCCACGCTGCGCGATGTGGACCGCATTCTGGTATTTCACCAAGGCCGCATCGTCGAGGACGGCTCACGCGAGGAACTGCTGGCACGGGCGGACGGCTATTTCCGCCGGCTTAATTCGATGCAACACTACGAAGCGCCAACGGCGGAAGACTCCGTTGAAACGACAAGTTCCACCTGACCGGCGGGCGTCAGCGTAACTCCCGGTGGCAGGCTCGCCTGTGCGAGGATGCGCCCGCCGTCCCGCTTCCAACTGACACGGATGAGTCCGCGCGGATGCGGCAATGTGCCTTCCGCCTGGCGATGCGGCGAGTTTGCGGGATTCAAAATCCAGTGGTCCGGCTGACCCGGAGTCGCAAGGCGGAGGCCAAGGATAAAATCCGTGGCGTAAATCGCAGGCGACCCGCTCCAACTGTGGCAGCAACTGCCGTGGCCCTTATCCGCCGCATGAAATCCTTCGGTCAACGTGGGATAACCCAGCGACTTGAGAAAACCGTAATGCTCCTGGATGAGTTTTTCCGCGAGCGGCACGCGGTCATGCGCAACCAGCGCAGGCAACAGATAATAAAAGAAATACAGCTCGGCATAACCGCTGAACTGCGGACCTTGGCGGCCTTTCCGAAAATTTTCGCGCAACAGCGGTTCAAGATAGGCGAGCAGGCAGTCCGCCGGGCCAATGCCATAGCGCAGGGCGAGAATGTTTGCGTGAAGGGCGGGTGTGATTGCGCCAACGCTCGCGTTGAAACGGCCGTCGGTCTCGTTCCACAGCCTCCCCATCAGAGCGGCCACGACGCGCTTAGCCTCGTCGGTGAAGCGCGCGGCTTCATTTTCATGACCGAGCGACGCGGCCAGTTCCGCCGCGGCCCGCAGGGCGGCGACGCGGAGAATGTTAACAGCGGCGTTCCCCGTGCCTTCGCGTTCGGATTGCAGCACACCCCAGTCGAGAAAGACGCGCAAACCGGTCGTGTCCCAAAGCCCGTCGGCGTCGGCCTTCCAAGTCGGGCTGGCAAAGATACGCTGGATGACCGGCCATTGCGCGGCGACGAAAGCGGTGTCGCCGGTGTAAGCCCAAAAGTCGCGCACCGCCTGAATCCAAATGAGGGTGAAGTCCTCGTGCGGCTTGGTGAGCCAGGACGGAGCGCAGCAGGCGAGTTGGCCGTCAGGGAGTTGCGCGCGGCCGAAATTATCAAAAGTGCGACGCGCCGACGAAAAGTCATGGGTCAACAGGCGGTTGAGATGAAAATTCACCAGACTGTCGCCGATGTAACTGCCGCGTTCGCGCCACGGACAGTCGGCGTAGGCTTCGTCAGTGGAAGCTTGTAGCGTGTGGACGGAAGTGCGCCACGCCCAGTCCAAAACCGGATCCCCGCATGAAAAAGTTCCCGCGCCGCGGTTCAACAACGTGCGGCGGCGAATGGCAACATCGTGAACCATCAAGGAAACCGGAGCGGAATCGGCCGGAGCGCGCAAAACGATTTGCAGATAGATGCCGCCGCGCGGATTGAGAACTTCGATACGCTGGCGTCCGCCCCGCAAAATAAAACGATCCGCCGCGTCGGTGAAGGGATTGGAATGGTAAAGATTCACGCAGCCGTCGGCGCGTTTCCAATCGTCGTAGGCGATGTCCAGCACGCTGCCCGCCGGAGCTTCCACCTCGATGACCGGCTGGCCGTAGTATTCGTCGCCGAAATCGAAACTCCAGATCGCGGCGGGCGCGGTCTGCGCGGCGATTTTGTCCAACGCACTAAACGGAACATCGCGCGCGGCGTCGGCGGCAGGGCTCTCCCAAGCCGCAAGGCGAGCCGGAGTCACACACGTGAGGTCGCTCACGGCAACCGTCCAACCGGCTGGCACAGCGTAGTCAGCGGGCGTGGCGGGAAATGGCAACAGAGCCTGTTCCGTTCGAGGAGGTGAGAGCGCGAAAGTTTCCGCACAAGCCAGAGCAGGAAGCGCGTGCAGCGATGCGCCGGCACTGCGCGAAAGGCCGAGCATCAACGGCCATTGATCGAGAATGATTTCAACTTTGCCCGCGAGAAAGTTCCAGCCGGCGCGGAGTTCGATGCGTGCTTCGCCGTGATTGCCCAGGCGTCCGGGGTATTCAATTTTCAGCGCCTGCCCGTTGAGTTCCAGGTCGGTCCAGAAACAATCCAGCGAAATATTTTGCGCACGCGGCGAATGAATCCAAGCAGCGCAGGCAACGAGTTGTTTTTGGTTTGCGTCACTAGCGGCAAGTTTCCGATCGCGCTGCAATTGCACGCCCCAGCGCAGCGTGTCGGCCACCGGGCCAGCCACCAAAATCCGTGACGGCCGCACGAGCGCATAGTCGGGATACGGAACGGAACGCGGCTGCGGTTTGGGCCACGGCGTGGCGGACGGAGGCAAGGCCACCACCGGATGCGCAGCGGGCGCGGCGAGTTCGGCGGCAAGC
>JBAXIY010000180.1:0-4766 GCA_037138135.1 Verrucomicrobiia bacterium | reverse complement strand
CCGACCGCATTGCCCGCCAGCTTTCGCGCGAGGGCGCGGCGGAAATGTCCTGTCTGGCCGGCATTGGTGGGCGCGTGAAGTCGCTCGTCAACAAGGCCGCCATGGCGGAACACATTCTGGCGATTGATGGCTGCCCGCTCAACTGCACGCGACACACGCTCGAACTCGCCGGCTTCAAAGATTTTGCGCACCTTGAACTGCACGCGCTCGGCTTCCGAAAAAATTCCTGCCCAGCGACGGATGATCGGGTTGCGGTCGGCGTCAATGCGGCCAGAAAAATTCTGGCAGATGGAAAATTTACCACAGTCATCAAAACTCAACCTGAACCAACCACCATCAACTAATCATGAATCGAAAATTCATTTATCCATTGTGCGCTGTCGGCCTGGGCATGGCGCTGTTGAGCAGCGCGGCGCTGGCTGCCGATGCGCCAGTCAAACCCGTCAAGCCGGCCGATCCCGAAGCCATTGGTCAGGAGGAAGCCGTGCTGACGCAGGCACCGAACGTGCCGCCGCCCATCAAGCGCAAACACTCGGCCAAAGTCATCGTGCATCTCGAAGTTAAAGAAGTCACGAAGCGCCTGGCCGACGGCGTGGATTACACGTTCTGGACTTTCGGCGGCGACGTGCCCGGCAGTTTCATCCGCATCCGCGTGGGCGATGATGTGGAATTTCATCTGAACAACGCGCCGGACAGCAAGCTGCCGCACAACATTGACCTGCACGCCGTCACGGGGCCGGGCGGCGGCGCAACGTCGTCGTTCACCGCGCCGGGACATTCGTCGCAATTTTCTTTCAAGGCATTGAACCCAGGACTTTACGTCTATCACTGCGCCACCGCGCCCGTTGGGATGCACGTCGCGAACGGTATGTATGGTCTGATTCTCGTTGAGCCGGAAGGCGGTCTGCCGCCGGTGGATCACGAGTATTATGTCATGCAAGGCGAGTTTTATACTGCGGCCGCGTTTGGCGTTGAAGGGTTGCAGCCATTCGACATGAACAAGGCGATTGACGAGCGTCCGGCGTATGTCGTGTTTAATGGCGCAGTCGGCTCGCTCGTGGGGGACAAGGCGTTGACCGCCAAGGTCGGTGAAACGGTTCGTTTGTTCGTCGGCAACGGCGGGCCGAACCTCACGAGCTCTTTCCACGTCATCGGTGAAATTTTTGACAACGTCTATCAGGAAGGCGGCACAACCATCAGCCAGCATAACGTCCAGTCCACGCTCGTTCCGGCGGGCGGCTCGGCGATTGTGGAATTCAAGGTGGACGTGCCCGGCACGTTCATCCTCGTGGATCACGCCCTGTTTCGCGCGTTCAACAAGGGCGCGCTCGGCATGTTGAAAGTTTCCGGTCCGTCGGATTTGCTGGTTTATTCCGGCAAGGAAGTGGACGCGATTTATCTCGGCAGCGCAGCGGAGGCTGGTTCGGATTCGGAAAAGAAAGTGGCCGAGCTCAAGGCGCAAATGGCTTCCGAACTCAAGGGCAACCCGAAAATCGCTGGCCTGACCAAGGAAATCCAAGTTGAGAAAGGCAAGGCCGTTTATATGCAGACGTGTTTCGTTTGCCACCAACCCACCGGCCTCGGCGTGCCGGGACAAATCCCGCCGCTCGCAGAGTCCGACTTCTTGATGAAAAGCAAGGACGACGCCATCCGCGCCGTGGTGATCGGTCGCACCGGCGAGACGGTCGTCAATGGTAAGACCTACAAAGGCACGATGATTCCGCTGGCCTATCTCACCGACGATCAAATTGCCAACGTGCTGACGTATGTGCGCAACTCCTGGGGCAACGCCAGCGACGCCGTTAGCGCGGCGGAGGTGGCGAAAATTCGTGCCGAAGCCGCTGCGCCCGCAGCCACGGCCGCACCGGCTCCGAGCAAGTTTGAATAACTAAAAAGCCATGTCCGGCCTCCGTCATAGCATTTGCCTAACTGCACTTGCGTTGTTTGCAAGTATGGCGGTGCCGGCGGCCCCGCCGGACATGGCCTGTGTTTCCAACGGTGTCTTTCGTCCGCTGTTTCGATCGCAGACGGACTTGAAGGAAGTGCCGGTCAAAAGTTTTTACCTTGATGTGGTGCCGGTCACGAACGAGAAGTTTCTGGAGTTCGTCCGCGCCCATCCGCGCTGGCAGCGCGCGCAAGTGAAACGTATTTTTGCCGACGAGAAATATCTGCTGCACTGGGCCGGTGATTTGGAGCTCGGCACGAACGCGCTGCCGGACCAGCCCGTCGTGTGGGTCTCGTGGTTTGCTGCGAAAGCGTTCGCGCAATGGCAAGGCAAGCGACTACCCACACTCGCCGAATGGGAACTTGCTGCCGCTGCGAGTCCAACTCTGGCTGATGGCACGAAGGATCCCGCATTCCAACGCGACATTCTGCGCTGGTATTCCACCTCGTCGCCCAGCGTTTTGCCCGCCGTCGAATCCGGCCCGACCAATTTTTGGGGCGTGCGCGATTTGCACGGACTGGTTTGGGAATGGGTTTCCGATTTCAATTCCGCCACCGTCACCGGTGACGCGCGCGGCGACACCGGTTTGGATCGCCAGTTGTTTTGCGGCGCGGGCGCGATTGGCGCGAAGGATGTGCAAAATTTTCCCGCGTTCATGCGCTACGGATTTCGCAGCAGCCTCAAGGCGGCTTACACGGTTCACAATCTGGGTTTTCGGTGCGCCAAGGATTTATGAAGCTGCCGCTGCTCATCCTCGCGCTTTCCTCCGCGACCGCACTAGCGACAACCAACGAAATCGCCGCCGTGTTGCCGCCGTGCTGCCGTCCGCTCGCCGCGCAGACGAATTACACCGACAAGTCGTTGTTCCTGCTTGATTCAACTTGGACTTCGGACACCGGCCGTAAAGTGAAACTCGGCGTGTTGCGCGGCAAACCGCAGGTCGTGGCGATGTTTTTTGCGTCGTGCCAGTTCACTTGTCCGCTCACGGTGAGCGACATGCAGCGCATCGAAGCCGCATTGCCAGAGAACCTGCGGACCAACACGGACTTCCTGCTCGTCTCCTTCGACAGTGTGCGCGACACGCCGGCCGCGTTGAAGGCTTACCGCGCCAAACGGGAATTGAGCAATCAAAACTGGACGATCTTGCGCGGCGAACCGGACGACGTGCGCGAGCTGGCCGCATTGCTCGGCGTGATTTATCGGAAAGATACTAACGGCGATTTTGCCCATTCCAACATCATCACACTCTTAAATGCCGAAGGTGAAATTGTGTTTCAGCAGCCCGGATTAAATTTGCCGACGGATGAAATTATCTCGAAACTCAAAACTCTCTCCTCACCATGAATATGCCGCCCATGAATAAATTCAAACGCTTTGACGTGCGCGAAATCCTGTCGCAAGGCGTCGAGCCATTTCCCGAAATCCGCAAGCGTGTGGATGCGCTCAAGCCGGACGAGGGCTTGATCGTCGTCGCGCCGTTTCTGCCATCGCCGCTGATTGAGAAACTGAACAGCGAAGGCTTCCAGTCTAAATTGGAGCGCGGCAATGGCGCGGATTGGATCATTTACTTTTGGCGTGGGGCTGCTTGAATCCCGCCATGTCCACCGCCTTCAACGAATTCAAAAAGCTGGCCGTCGTTAACACGCTGCGCAGTTGCCAGCTTTTCACTGGCGTGCCGCAGGCGGATTTGGAGGCGATTGCGGAAGTCTCCGTCGTCAAGTCGCTGGAACGCGGCGAATATCTTTTTCACGAAGGCGATCCGGCCACCGGCTTTTACGTCATTCAGCGCGGCGCGGTAAACGTGCATCGCGTGACCGCCGCCGGCAAGGAACAGGTCATCCATGTGTTTCGCACCGGCGATTCTTTTGCCGAGGTGGCGCTGGCGGCCCCGACCGGTTATCCCGCCGATGCCCGCGTGCTGGAAAAAACGCAGGTGTTGCTGGTGCAAAAGGAAGGATTCCTGGCCTTGATCAAGCAACAACCTGAACTCGCGCTGCGAATGCTTGGTTCCATGAGCGGCCATCTGCGCGTGCTCGTCGGGCAAATCGAAGACCTCACGGTGAAGGATGTGGAAACGCGGCTGGCCAACTGGCTGGTCAAACGCTGTCCTGATCCCAAAAGCGATACGCCGGCGAAAATTGAACTGACGGTGGCGAAGGGCGTGCTGGCGGCGGAACTCGGCACGGTGCGGGAAACTTTTTCGCGCACGCTTGCCAGATTCCGCGAGTTAAAACTGCTGACGGTCAAAGGCAAAACCGTCACCGTGCTGTCGCCGGCCAAATTGAATGCGCTGTTGCTCCGCAATCTGGGTGAATAAAAAATGCCGAGCTTTGACTTTGATTTCACTTCAACTTGTTCCCGACCAGCACCGCGATGAGCAGCGGCAGATAGATGATGGAGGCCAGAAATAATTGCCGCGCCCGTTGCGCCGTTAGTTGCTGTGCGAACCGGATTGCGGTCCAGCAATAGGCCGCCCCCAGAATCAGCGCGGCGACGAGATAAATTTTCCCATTCAAGCCCAGCGCAAACGGGCATAGGCTCGCCATTAACAACGCAACCGTGTTGCCCACTGCCTGCTGCGCGGTGCGGCTGCCGCCCGCGTCCAGATTAGGCAGCATGACGAAGCCAGCCTTGGCGTAATCCTCCCGATACAGCCACGCGATGGCCATGAAATGCGGGATTTGCCAGAACGCCAGGATCGCAAATAGCGCCCAGCCTTCGCCGTTCAATTCATTGCGCGCGGCTGTCCAGCCCATGAGCGGTGGTAACGCGCCGGGAATCGCGCCAATCAAAGTATTCACCCAGGTCACGCGTTTAAGCG
>JBAXIY010000179.1:0-4768 GCA_037138135.1 Verrucomicrobiia bacterium | reverse complement strand
TGCGGATGCGCAATGAGATTTACGCCGTCGGTAACTCGCGCGACATCAACGTCTCCATCGAGAAATTTCTAGGTCGCCCGCGCTCGCTCGAACCGTTCTTGAAGCGCATCGGGGTGGATAAGGCACAATAGGCGCTGGTGAAATTATGCGTTCCCGCATCACCATCTTCTGTCTTTCGATTACTCTCTTTGCGCAAGCCTCCGATTTTCGCGAGCGCTGGATTTATTTTTCCTGCAATCTCGCCGAGGACAAAAGTATTGCCGCGTTTGAATCCGTCGCCATCCGTGGGGCCAAGGCTGGTTACAATGGCATCGTGCTCAACGATTACAAATTCGGACGGCTGGGGGACCAGAACAAGCACTATTTTCAAAACATTGACCGCGTCAAAGAAATCGCCGCCACCAACCATCTCCAGATTATCCCTGGCATTTTTCCCATCGGATATTCGGAAAGCCTGCTCTCTCACAATCCAAATCTGGCGGAGGGATTGCCCGTGCGCGATGTGTCCTATGTGGTGAAAAACGGCCTCGCCCGCATCGTTCCCAATCCGGCGGTGAAACTGCCCCAAGACGGATTCAAGGATCTCTCGAAGTGGCAATTCCACGACAAAACCGTCGTTGCCGCTGACGACGGTGCGGTGAAGGTCACTAATCCAAACGGCAAAAACGCCCGCGTCACGAAGAAGGTAACCGTCCTACCCTTTCATGAATATCACATTTCGGTGATGGTAAAAACCGAAGGCTTCAATGGCGAGCCCAAGGTAGCCGTGCTTGGCAAGGCGGAACGTGAGTTGAATTATGCCGGCCTCGGAATAAAGAAGACGCAGGATTGGACCATGCACGATGTCGTTTTCAACTCGCTCGACAATGATGAGGTAGAAATTTACTTCGGCTGCTGGGACGGAAAAACCGGCACGCTCGAATGGAAAAATCCGAAGCTGGAGGAAACCGGCCTCGTGAATCTCGTCCGCCGCGACGGTGCGCCGCTCGAAATCAAACAGGAAGACGGAACCATGCTGATAGAGGGAAAAGATTTTGATCAGGTCGTTGATCCGCGCATGGGCAACGCCCCGTGGAAAGGCACTTTTGAAGTCTGGCACGAGCCACCCGTCATCCGCACCCATTTGCCCGACGGCACGCGGCTGCGCGTTTCCTACTATCATGCCACCATTGTTCACGATGAACAGGTGATGATTTGTCTTTCCGAACCGAAGACCCTCGAACTGCTGCGCGATCAGGCCAAGCGCATGGTTGCCGCTTGGGGTGCCAAAGGTTATTTCATGTCGCACGACGAAATTCGCGTGCTCAACTGGGACAAATCCTGTCAGGACAAGCATTCCACCGCCGGTGAGATTCTTGCCGAAAACGTCCGCGCCTGCATCGGCATTTTGCGCGACGTCAATCCCGGCGGCGACATTTACGTCTGGAGCGACATGTTCGACCCAAAACACAATGCTCATGACAATTATTACCTCGTGAACGGCGACCTTGCCGGATCCTGGCGCGGGTTGGACAAGGACGTGATCATCGTCCCGTGGGATTTCGACGAACGGGCAGATGCTCTGAAATGGTTCGAAAGCCTAGGCAACCGCATGGTCATCGCCGGCTACTACGACTCGGATCCAAACAACGTTAAACAATGGTTGCAGGACGCCAAACCGGTCAAGGATGTCATCGGCATAATTTATACAACTTGGGAAAACAATTACGACGATCTCGAAAAGTTCGGCCAGTTGATTCAACCGGCCGCCAATTGATTTTCTCTGCGCCATTTGAGCATGTCTAAACCGGATTTCAGCCGCTGGCCGCGCCAGATCAAATACATCATTGGCAACGAGGCCTGCGAACGCTTCAGCTATTACGGCATGACCGGCATCCTCGCCGGCTACATCAGCGGCCAGCTTGTCGCTGGCGGCCTCGGCAAGAGTGAGGATTACGCCACGACCATCATCTCACTGTTCAAGTCGTTCAACTACTTCACCCCGCTCCTCGGCGCGTGGCTCTCGGACAAACTCATTGGCCGTTACAAAACTATTTTCTGGGTCTCGTTGTTTTACTGCGCTGGCCACGGCACGCTCGCGTGCAGCGATTTTTTCAGCGGACAGGGCAAATTAAATTGCCTCTTCATCGGTCTGACGCTTATCGCGTTCGGTTCCGGCGGCATCAAACCATGCGTCTCCGCGTTTATGGGCGAACAGTTCATACCGGAGCAATCGCACCTGATGCAGAAGGCCTACGGCGCGTTTTACTGGGCAATCAACTTCGGATCGTTCTTTTCTTTCCTCGTCGTGCCCTGGGTAAAGGATCATCACGGCTACAGCCCGGCGTTCGCCGTGCCGGGTATTTTGATGGCCGTCGCGACGTTCATCTTTTGGCGCGGCAAAAAAATTTACATCATCGTCCCGACCAACCGCGAAAAGAAGCACGCCGGATTCTTCCACGTCTTTTTCAACACCCTGTTTGCGAAGCGCGGTGCCGGAAAGACTTTTTGGGAAACCGCCCGCGAAAGGTTTTCCGAAAACGAAGTCGCCGCCGCGCGCTCCGTGCTGCCGATACTTTTTGTTTTCGCGACGATTCCGATGTTCTGGGCGCTTTATGATCAGGGCAATTCTACCTGGGTCTTACAAGGATTGAAGATGAGCAACGTCACCCTCCTCGGACTGAACATTGGCGCCGAACAGATGCAGTCATTGAATCCCCTGCTCATCATGCTGTTCGTGCCCATCTTCACACTGTGGCTCTATCCGGCGATGGGCCGGTTCGCCGCGCCGCTCAAGCGCATGAGCTACGGACTGTTCCTCGCTTCCGCGTCGTTCGTGCTGGTCGCGCTCTTGCAAAAGCAGATCGAGGCCGGCGCGCATTTGAGCATTCTCTGGCAAATCTGGCCTTACATCGTCATCACTGCCGCGGAAGTTTTGGTCTCGACGACGGGATTGGAATTCGCCTTCCGCGAAGCCGCGCCGGAGATGAAAAGCCTAATTATGAGTTTCTGGCTGCTCACCGTCGCGGCAGGCAATCTCTTCGTCGCCCTGCTTACGCATTTTCTCCCAACCGCTGGCGCTAACGCCGAAGCCGCCTCCGTCAGCAGCGGACGATTCCTGCTCTACGCCGTCATGATGTTCGGCGTGGCAATTCTCTTCAGCCTGATTGCTGCGACCTATCGTTACCGGGATCAATCGGCGGCACAGGGGAAATAAGAAACGATTGGGAGTCGAGGCGTTCCCTAGGGACAACACCTAATAGCGGTGGCTCCTTATCCAAGGGTATAAATAACTAGACCATGTCATTATCCTACACTGGGCGCAGGCGTAAGCCGGTATTATCACTGCATCAAAAGCAAATGCGATTTTTCACCCGGCTGTCCGTGGTTGTCTATTCGCTGTCCACCTTGACCCTGCTCTGGTTTTTAAACCGCCCCGGTTTGGTCGGCCATTAAATCTTGGCAAACGCTTCCCCAGCCGGTTAGCTGAAGGGATGCAACTGGTTCTCGATTATCTAAAAAAACATCAAGCCCGCTTCGTAGCGGAATTGTGCGATTACTTGCGCTTTGCCAGCGTCTCGGCGCAGCCGCAGCACAAGGACGATTTGCTCGCCTGTGCGCAATGGCTGGTGGCGCATTGCCAAAACATCGGGCTGGAGGCGCGGATTTGCCCGACCGCCGGCCATCCCATTGTCATCGCGAAGACGAAACGGATTAAGGGTTCAACCAAGCCGCACTTCATGGTTTATGGGCATTACGATGTGCAACCGCCGGAACCGCTGGAGCTGTGGACCACGCCTCCGTTTGCGCCGCGCATCGTTGGAAGAAATCTTTTCGCGCGCGGCAGCACGGACAACAAAGGCCAAAACTTCGCACACTTGAAAGCGGTCGAAGCGTATCTGAAAACCGGCACACCCCTGCCCTGCGATCTGACGTTTGTTTTGGAAGGCGAGGAGGAAGTCGGCAGCAAAAGTCTTTCCGGCTTTCTCAAGGCGCATCGCCAAGAACTCGCTTGCGATACCATCGTCGTTTCCGATACCGGCATGCCAGCACCGAAACATCCGGCGCTCACTTACGCGCTGCGCGGCATCATCGCGTTTGAGATCACGCTGCACGGCCCGGCGCGGGATTTGCACTCCGGCATCTTCGGCGGTGCGGTGGAAAACCCGGCGATGGCCTTGAGCCAACTGCTCGCGAAAGTGCGCGATGCCAAAGGCCGTGTGAAAATCCCCGGCTTCTACGACGGCGTGGCGCCGCTGTCCAAATTCGAACGCGGACAGATCAAACGCTATCCGCTGTCCGATGCGGGCTTGAAGAAATTGCTCGGTGCGCCGGAACTTTTTGGCGAACAAGGATTCACCGCGACAGAGCAACGCAGTTCGCGGCCGACGTTTGAGATTAACGGACTAACGAGCGGTTATCAGGGCGAAGGCAGCAAGACCATTGTGCCGTCTTGGGCGCGCGCAAAAATAACGTGTCGTCTGGTGCCGAATCAAAAACCGGCGCACGTCCGCAAGATTGTCTGCGCGTGGCTCAAAAGAAATTGCCCGCCGACGGTGCGGATGGAAATTTCCGCCGGCCACGGCGCGGAGGCGTATTTGGTTTCGCCGACAAGCGCACCGGCGCAAGCCGCGTTACGTGCGCTGGCACAGGCGTTCGGCACCAAACCCATTTTGATGCGCGAGGGCGGCTCGATTCCGATCGTGAACGAGTTTAAGCAAGTCTTGGGCGCGGACACGCTGCTGCTTGGCATAGGCTTGCCGGATGACAACGCGCATTCGCCGGACGA
>JBAXIY010000178.1:0-4771 GCA_037138135.1 Verrucomicrobiia bacterium | reverse complement strand
CAAGGAGGTGGGGGTGGGGAACCCCGCTGAAGAAACGTGCTGCTACCCGAATGCGACAATGTTACATTCCCGTAACGATTTGTCAACAGGTGGTCGCCCGCCAAACTCAACCATTTGAAGCTTTTGCGCCGGGTTTTTTCCTCATAGAGTGACGCAATGGCCACGCTCGAAATGATTCCATTGTTCCGGCAATTGAACCGGAATGAACTGCAGGCGCTGCGCTTGATCACGCAGGAAAAGTGTTTCAACGCCGGTCAGGATATCTTTTGCGAGGGTGCGCCGGGCGATGGCGTTTATTTTGTAAAAAACGGTTTGGTGGAAATTTCCGCCGGCTCCGGCACCCGCCGGGTTTTTTCCCGGCTGGGTCCCGGCGAAATTTTTGGCGAGATGTCCGTCATTGAGCATCGCCCGCGTTCGGCTACCGCTTCCGCCGCGCAGGACACCGAAGTTTATTTTCTGCCGCGTGGCGAGATGCTTGCCTTCATCGAGCATTCGCCGTCGCTCGCGTTTGCCTTATTGCAGGAAATCAGCCATCGCCTTCGTGAATTCAACCAGCTCCATTTGCGCGAAGTGCTCGAAGCCGAGCGCCTCGCGGTCGTCGGCAATTTTGCGCGTAGCATCATCCACGATTTAAAAAACCCGTTAAGCATCATCGGTCTGGGCGCGGAAAATCTTTCCAATTCCAACCTCAATCCCGAAACTCGCAGTCTAATTCAGGCACGCATCAAGCGACAGGTGCAGCGCATCAACGATCTGGTCACTGACATTCTAGCCTTCACCGAAGGGCGCCGGAATGCCGATCTTCGGCCCAATGATTTTCATGCCTTCATTCTGGAACTGGTGGCCGAACTGGCGGCGGAAACCTCGGCAAAATCCCTTCGCATTGTGCTGGAAAATGAGCCGCCCGCACTGATATTTGCCTTTGATGCTCGTCGGTTGAGCCGGGTTTTTCACAACCTCGTGAACAACGCTAGGGATTTTTTGGACGATGGCGGCACGGTTTTTCTACGGTTTCAAACAGCTCCTGACGAGCTGCGTATAGAGATTGAGGACACCGGTCCCGGTATCGCGTCGGAAATTGCCGATAAACTTTTCCAGCCGTTCATGACGCACGGCAAAGCGCACGGCACCGGCCTCGGTCTCTCCATCTGCAAAAAAATCATTGAGGATCACGGTGGCACGATCTGCGCCCGCAGCGAACCGGGACGCGGGGCGATTTTTGGGTTCACGTTGCCGTTGGCGAAATGATTTAAGCGGCGCGCGCAAATTTGCATTCGACATTCCTGATTCGCCCTTCAAAATTTCCGCTGTGAACCGGATCAAGCTCCTTTCCGAACAAGTCGCCAACCAGATTGCCGCTGGCGAAGTGGTGGAGCGTCCGGCCAGCGTCGTCAAGGAACTCGTCGAAAACTCCCTCGACGCTGATGCCAAAAAAATCACCGTCGAAATCGGCGCGGGCGGACGCAGTCTTATTCGCGTGACTGACGATGGTTTGGGAATGAGTCGCGATGACGCGCTGCTCTGTCTCGAGCGTCATGCCACCAGCAAAATCGAACGTGCTGAAGACCTCGCTTCCATTGCCACCATGGGTTTTCGCGGCGAAGCGGTGCCGAGCATCGCCAGCGTCAGCCGCTTCACGCTTATCACGCGCGAACGTGACAGTGATTCGCCTGAAGGCACACAAATCCTGATCAATGGCGGCACGATTGCCGAAGTCAAAGCTGCCGGCAGCGCGCCGGGCACGAGCATCGAAGTGCGGCAACTCTTTTTCAACCTGCCTGCGCGCCGGAAATTTTTGCGCACCGAGGAAACCGAAGCGGCGCACATCCAGCATTATCTCACGCTCGCTGCGCTGGCATTTCCCGAAGTGGCGTTCACGTTCGTCAAAGATGGTCGCAACGTCTGGCAACTGCCCGCCGTCAAATCCGGCGCGGCCACGTCCAGCCGCATCGACGCCTTGCGCGAACGCCTGCGTGCATTGCTCGGTGACGAAAAACTTTTACCGGTCAACTTCTCCGCCTCACTCGACGAAAATTATCGGCAAGAAGAAGCTGAAATTTCTTTCGAGACTGCCCTGCCGGAAAACTCGCCACTCGCCACTCATCACTCGTCACTTCGCGTTTGGGGGCTGATTGGTTCGCCCGGAGTTTCGCGCGGAACCCGTGAGAGTCAGTTTGTATTTGTGAACCGTCGGCCAGTGGAAAATCGTGGCATCAACTACGCGCTCATCGAGGGCTATCACAATTCGCTAATGAAGGGCCGCTATCCGGTCTGCTGTCTGTTTCTCGAAATCGACCCCGCAGCTGTGGATGTGAATATTCATCCCGCCAAGCGCGAGGTGAAATTTCATCGCGAATTTGAAATCCGAAAGTTTGTCGCGCAAGCCGTGCACGAAGCGTTGCTGGCGTTTCATTCCGAGCCGACGAAAGTAATTTCAACCGCCAAGACGCCAAGCGCGCCAAGTGAATTAAAATTTGCCCCGGAAACTTCGGCGGCGGCATTGCCAAATTTTCCAGAGAAATTACAACCGCCGACGGCGACGCCACCGCAAATTCCGCCAGCCGCACAAACGCCTTTGAAAATGGGCTTCTCGTCGGTAGTTCCATCTGCGCCATCAGCGAAATCTGCGGACTCTACCCCAGCTCCCGTCTCCAATCTGCCATCTTCTACAGCCACGCCGCTGCTCAACGTCCCGCTGCGGCTCATCGGCGTGGTCGGCAAATTGTATGTGCTGCTGGAATCAGATCGCGGACTCGTGTTGCTCGACCAGCACGCAGCGCATGAACGGATTTTATACGAGCAAATGTTGAACCGATTGGAACAAAAAGACACCGCACCCTCGCAGAAATTATTATTGCCGGAGACGATTGAGTTGCCGCCGCGCGACGCCCAGTTTTTGCGCGAACAGCTCGTTGCTCTCACGCGCCTCGGCGTCGGTTTGAACGAATTCGGCGAGCGCACCTTTCTGCTCGATGCCCTGCCGCCGTTCGTGAAGGTGCCGGACACGCGCCGGTTTGTTTTCGACTTGGTGGACGAATTGCGCGCCGCCGGACGCGAGGTGAATCTTGCCCGGCTCGGCGAACATACTGTGGTCAAAACTGTCTGCCGCCACGCCGTCAAGGCCAACGACCCGCTCGGTGGGCCGGAATTGGAAAACCTCGTCGAGGATTTACGCCGCTGCGCGATGCCCTACACCTGCCCGCACGGTCGCCCGACGCTGATTGAAATGAATTACCGCGAGTTGGAGAAAAAATTTGGGCGGACACAATAATGGCTGACAAAATCAAACCTGAAACTGAAGCGCAGGCAGAAGCTTGTCCGATTGCTGCCGCAAAGATATTTCCGGCGAGCACTGGCGGTTTTGTCTGCAATGCGGGCACGAGCTGATCAACGAGAAGTGCAAATTGCGTTGTCCGCGCTGCCATTATTTCATGAGTTGCTCGGATTTTGATTTTGCCGCGTGAAGTGATGGTCGGGTTGCGCCCCAAGGTTTTGCAGTCACAAACTTGTCAAAAAGTTGTAACCGTCCGCTGGCACCGGCGTCCAATCCAGCGTAGTCCAACAAACAAACAACAACTAAAACTGTTAATAATATGAAGAAATTGATCATCGCCGCCGTAGCGCTTTGCTGCGCCACTGCCATCATGGTTCAAGCGCAAGACGCCGCCCCCAAAAAGGCAAAGCATAAAATGACGCCTGAGCAAACGCAGCTCATGACCGAAATGGTTGCCAAATATGACACCAACAAGGACGGCAAGCTCGACAAGACCGAAAAAGCTGCCATGTCTCAGGAAGATAAAGACGCATGGGCCAAGGCCTTCCCGCCCCAGAAAAAGAAAAAAGGTGGCGAAGAAGCCGCTCCGGCCGCTGCCGCTCCCGCAGCTGACAAGTAAGCTGACTGTTTGAATCTCACGACACCCTGCTGACAACAGCGGGGTGTTTTTTTATTGCCGGCCATTAAGACCCATCGGCAGAAAAGCAAAGGGCGACCCGGTGTCGGGTCGCCCGTGTAAAGTCAGCGAGTGGCAGATTTATTTACCCGCTTCCGTCGGCAGCTTCGCTTCATTCCAGCCATCAATGCCGGCGGCCATATGTTTGATGTTCGTGTAGCCGAGCTTTTGCGCCGCCTTGGCCGCGCGCAGATACGCCGGGCAATGCGGGTTACCGCAATACGCGATGATGAGCGCATTTTTATCCGCCGGCAAACTGTCCGCGAGGTTCTTCTGAATGGCCGTCCAGCTCAACGCACCCGGCACATGGCCAGCCTTGTAAGAATCCGGACTGTTCGCATCAATGATCACCGCCGACTTGGTGTTGGCCGCCGTCAGCACGTCGGCGGTGCTGATGTCGGCGAATTCACCGGCGTAAACCGAGGCGGCAAAAAGCGCCGTGGCGAGGAGGGCAATAATTTTTTTCATATTCGTATTTTTGGTTGGTTGATGGTTAATCGTTCGGTTGTCTGACCGGATGGACGGAAGGATGTTCAATCGCCGCCGATTCAAAGACGCCCCCGATGCCATTCAGTTACAAAGATGTCGTGCTCGGACATCGTAACGTTGACCGCAACAGGCCAACGGCGGCTTGCGACACCTTCCTTTCGCCCTGCGACGGCCATTCGCCGGGTTGCGACGCCCTTCCGACCATCTGCGACGCCTGTTTTTCGAGTTGCGACGCCCTTCCGCCCCGTTGCGACGCCTTGCCGACGACCTGCGACGGCGATTTTCGGCCTGCGACGAGGTTTTGGCGACTTGCGACGGCCTTCCGACGACTT
>JBAXIY010000177.1:0-4784 GCA_037138135.1 Verrucomicrobiia bacterium | reverse complement strand
TGACAGAATATAACTTGAGTGCGCGGGCTTACGATCGGATTTTGAAAGTGGCGCGAACTATCGCCGACTTGACGGCTTCGGAAAAAATCTCTGCCGATCACGTTTCCGAGGCCATTCAATATCGCTCGCTCGACCGAAAGCTGTGGGGATGATATATGTAGTATTGATTGCGAATCTAAAACTAGCACGATAAAAAATAATTCGCTTTTTATTTCATCACCAACCTGCTGATTCGCAGACGATCAAAGACTACAAAAAGTCAATTTTTACAATGTGATTATGATATTCGCATTGAAGTAGTTAATGGTGCGGATTTCTGCGGATTAACTTCGGCGGTGGTGAGGGAGACTACCTGCCAAGGGAAAGGCGCCCAAGAGGGTGTATGGAAATGACGTCGCGTTTAGTCAATGCCAAGCATCAGGTGAGCTGCCATCAATGCAGCGAAAAACCTGCCGTGGTATCGAAGAGGACGACGCGCAGATGGTTTTCCTGAAACACCACCGTTTCCGACCAGTGCTGGGACCAATCATCCAGCTTGCCACTGTCGTTTAGCTCAACCTGCACCACATGCGATCCTGACGCGACTGGGAGCCGCACCACGGCGATGCTTGGACCGTCCTTTGAAAGACCTTTGGCCTGATAGGATTGGTCATGCACGGTCTGCCCGTCCACTTGCACCCGCAGGCGCACGGGCACGCGTTCACGGGCCACGTTGAACTGGGCACGCATCTGTGGCTGGCGAGCGTCGAGTTCCTCCTTCGTCAATTTGCGTGGGGCCACAATATTTCCGTGGTGATTAAACGAAATGACCAGTTCCGGCTCCGGTGAATGTGGCGTGCGATACGGCAAGGTGCTGCCGAGCCAGGTCGCGGTTCCGAGTCCGAGCACAAGTCCCAGCGCGGCGAGAATGGGCAACGTCCGCTGACGCAGCGTCGGCGAAGTGCGTGCGACTGGATTGGCCCGGAAATTTTCAGCGATGCGTGCCAGTTCCGTGTGACGGGTGCGATCCAAGTGGACGAGACGGATGCGAGACGCATCCGCTTTTTTAGGATCGAAGGACGGCGGGCGCTGGCCGGTGAGCCGCTGCTCGAACCACTGGCAGCCATCGCGCGCCACCGGATCAGTAGTGCCGCAGGCGATGACCAAAATGCCTTCGGCCCCGCGCTGCAATGGACGTTCCAACATCACCGCGCTCACCCAACCGATGCACGGCACGCGCTCAATCCGATAGCCAGGAAGGTTGGGCGACGTGCCATCGGCATTCAGGTGCAGGAATGAGGCGGCGGATTCATCGCAGCAATAGGCAATGAAAGGCTTTTCGCCGCGCGCTTTCGTGGTGTCAATCCAAGCGTTGAGCGATTGCTCGACCGTGCGACTTTCCAGCACGGGCATGTTGATGGCTTGCGAATCGCACGCGCCCACGCACACACCGCAGCCGACGCACAAGTCGGCGTTGACGCTCGATTGAATTTCAAATTTACCCCCGTCCTCACGCGGAATCATGGTGATCGCGTTGAACGGGCAATCCTTGGAACACAGCGTGCAGCCGAAGCAGCGCGCGAGATCCACGGTAGCCGTCCATGCCGGCGACTGACGACGTTTGGCCATCCACCACGGCACGGTGAGCGTGGCCAAACCGGTGAAGAGAAAGAAGGCCCATAACGCGCCGCCGCCAAGGCGGTCGGTCAATTCCAGCGGCCACAAATACCACCAGTCCATCGTGAACTTCTGCACCTTGACGGTCATTTCGGCGGGCACGGCGCTGATGGCCGGCAGCAAGGCGGACAGCAACGCGAGCGAGCCGACGATCCACCACGTCATAGCGCGGTTGGTGAGCAGGCGCGCACGGTTCACGCGCATCAGGTGCATCCACAGGCCAATGCCCACGGCCAGCGGCAGCAACATGTGCGCAAAGAAAATCAGAAAGAACAACAGCGACGGCACGCTTTCATTGGTGAGAAACGAACGCGACATCGGTTCGGCGAAGATGGGCAGCACGTCGAGAAACCGCGCCATGCCAATGGCGGCGTGTTGCGCCCGCACGTCCCACACCAACCAGTAACCCGTCCAGCCAATAAACCACATCAACGCCAACATCATTATGCCCGCCACCCACGCGAGCCAGCGCGCGCCGGAAAAACGCCGCTGGCAGACGATGCGCGCGGTATGCAGCAGAATGAAGAACAGGCAGCCGTCCGAACTGTAGCGGTGCAGTGAACGCATCCACTGTCCTAGCCAAGAGTCGGTGCGGAGTTTTTCCAGCGCCGCGTAAGCTTGATACACGCTCGGCGGATACCAAATCAGCAGTGCGATGCCGGAGACGAGCGCGATGATGAGACTGGTGTTGGCCATCGCGCCGAGTTGGCCAAAGGGATTGAGCGCCGACGGCAAGAATCGTTCGACGAGCCGGTCGAGCCAGAGCCAGAAATTTTCCAGCGGGCGCAACAACGATTCGCCCCGCACGGCCGGTGCCGTGGCGGCGGCGGACTTGGCTCCCTTATCCGCCGCCAACAACTGAGAGATGGGAGTTTCAGTCATGCGACTGAAATCACGGCGATTTTTCCGCGAGCAGCGTGCGCACGGCGGTGATCAACCACGAAGATTCGCGCTGGCTTAAGGACAGCCGGTAGGCGATGCGGCCTTCGCGATCGAGCAGAATGAACATGGCCGAGTGAACCAGTTCGCCAGTCTTGGGGTCGCGAGTGCGCGCGATGTTCAACTGATTCAGCAACGCATTCATTTCATCGGGCTGGCCGTTGAGAAAATTGAACTGCGCGGAATCAAAGTGATAGGCCTGCGTGATCATGGTGCGGAGTTCTTTCGTATCGGTCTCCGGGCTTAATGAGAACGCCACGACCGAAAGTTTGGCGCGTTCGGCAGGCGTGAGCTCATCCAATACGGTGCGAATCCCTTTCAGCATCATCGGGCAGGTGGTGGTGCAAGTGGCATAAACCGCCGTGACGAGCGTGACGCGGCCCTTGAAATCGGCCAACGTAACGGTCTGGCCATCCTGATTGGTGAGCTTGAAGGCGGGCATGGGCAGCGCGCTCCGCAATGTATCTGCCGGGAACGGCAATTCTTTCTGCGGTGGTTCCGGGTTACCTACACCCGCGAGGCCGGCACCGAGCAAACCCACGAGCAGCAATGCCCCGACACCGAGCGGAATCACCGCGCGCCGACGGGTCTGCCACAATTCACGGATCTGCGCCCGCCAGATGAAGTAGATGATGCCCGCCAGCGGCAAGGGTTCGGCAATCATCGTCGCGACCGAAGTCCATTGCATCCAGCCGGTCTTTGGTTCGTATTGGAAGCAGCGAATGCGGAACTCTTCGAGGAAGCCGCCCATCGCCCCGCTACCGATCGGCGCAAAGGTCATGATCATCACGAAGGTTTCGTAAAAGACCAAAACAAACAGTGCAAACATTGCGAAACTGCCGCCGGACAGAATCCGGCTAAATCGCAGTGCGAAACGTTCCACCGGCCCCACTGTGATCGCTTGAGTCGTCATAAGTTTATTAGGATAGGCGAAGGTCGGTTAGTTCAACGCACCGGCCACACGTCAGCGAGCGCTTTCCAATTCGCGAAGTAATACACCGCGAAACTCAACAGGAAGATCACCGCGAGAACCATCGTGCCTTGCGTCGGGTGGGCTTCCGCCACAGACGCCCCACCCGCGAAACCGGGAGCCGGGGCAACGTGGTCATGACCAGGAGAGGTGCTCAACACTTTTGGCGTGCCCCAATCTTCCATGGATTTGCCGGCGGCGATGCGCCGGCCAAAGAGCAGTGTGCCGACCGTCAGACCGACGTAGAGGAACAAGGCGATGAATGCCACGGTGCCGCCGATGCCGACCAGCGCGAGGAACAAGTGCGCGGTCGGTCCGTAGATGGAACCACCGGCATCAATGTCCCAACTGCGCCGTGACACACCCATCGAGCCGGCGAACGACATGCCGAACGACATGATCAAGATGCCAATGCCGAAGAGATACGGCTGGAGACGGCAGAGCGGTTTAAGGATGTATTCCCGCCGCCACAACAGCGGCACGACGTAGTAAGTCAGCCCCATGAAGGCCAGCGTGGTTCCGCCGACAACCGTGGCGTGGAAGTGACCGGGGATGCGGAGCGTATTGTGCGCGATGATATTGATCTGCTGCGTGCCCAGCGTCACGCCGGTGATGCCGCCGATGAAGCCGAAGATGAGCAGCGAGAGAAAGAACGCGGAGAATCCGGGATTGCGCCACGGCGCATTCGTGAGCCAGCCGAACAGGCCGCGCACATAGCCTTTGCCGCGCATGGCGACTTCCACCGACGCTGGCACGGTGAACCCGTGCATCATCGAGGCGAGCACCGCGAGATACATGGCGTAAGACGTGTTCCAGATTTTCCAACCCGCGCTGACGCCGGGGTCAACCAAGAGGTGATGCGCGGAGGCAAGATTGATGAACAGAATGTAGAGCACGAACGCACTTCGGCAGACGGCTTCATTGAGCGGTTTTGCACCGGTGGTAATGGCGGCGAGGAAATACCACACCGCAACCATCGCGCAGACGTTCACTTGCTGCGACATGTGGCCGAGACCCCACCAGAGGAGGCGATACCATTGCGGGTCGGGTTGAGCGCAAAGATGCAGCGAGTAGAGAAAGGTCGGCACCATAACGACTGCACCGTGCAAGAGTGTGACCACGGCGATGATCGCCGCCGCCGTCGCGCCGAAGACCACGAGCGGAACGGAGCCTTCGTAGGTCTTTTCCTTCTTCGCGATATACAGCGTCGCAAAGTAAT
>JBAXIY010000176.1:0-4804 GCA_037138135.1 Verrucomicrobiia bacterium | reverse complement strand
GGACGGCTGGGCGTGTTCTGGCAGACGCAGGGCAGCGGCAAGAGCTATTCGATGGTGTTTTTCTCCCAGAAGGTGCTGCGGAAGATTCCCGGCAACTGGACGTTCGTCGGCGTGACCGACCGCACCGAGCTGGACGACCAGCTCTACAAGAATTTCGCCAGCGTGGGCGCGGTGACCGAGCCAGAAGACCGCGTGCGTGCCGACAGCGCGGAGCATTTGAAGCAGTTGCTGACCGAGGATCACCGGTATGTATTCACGCTGATCCAGAAGTTCCGCACCGCGAAAGGCGGGAAGTTCCCGAAGCTGTCCAGCCGCGATGACGTCATCGTGATGACCGACGAGGCGCACCGCAGCCAGTATGACACGTTCGCCATGAACATGCGGAACGCGCTGCCGAACGCCGCGTTCATCGGATTCACCGGCACGCCGCTGATGACCAAGGGCGAGGAGAAAACCAAGGAAGTCTTTGGCGACTACGTCAGCGTATACGATTTCAAGCAGTCGGTGGACGATGGCGCGACCGTGCCGCTGTTCTACGAAAACCGCATCCCGGAGCTGCAACTGACCAACGAGCAGTTGAATGACGACATCTACCGGGTGGTCGAAGACGCGGAACTGGACGAGGAGCAACAGCGCAAGCTTGAGCGCGTGCTGGGCCAGCAGTATCACCTGATCACGCGCGAGGAGCGACTGGACAAGATCGCCGGGGACATCGTGCAGCATTTCACTGGGCGCGGCTTTAAGGGCAAGGCGATGGTCGTCTGCATCGACAAGCTGACGGCGGTGAAGATGTTCAACAAGGTGAAGGCGGCGTGGGTCAAACACGAGGACACGCTCCAGAAGTCTTTGGCCAAGGCCATGCCCGAGGAGCAGGACGCCACGCTGGACACGTTGGCATGGATGAAGGGCACCGACATGGCGGTGGTGGTGTCGCAGGCGCAGAACGAGGCGGCAGATTTCAAGGCGAAGGGTCTGGACATCACGCCGCACCGGCTGCGGATGGTGAAGGAGGATTTGGAAACGGATTTCAAAAACCCGGATCATCCCTTCCGGCTGGTGTTCGTATGCGCCATGTGGGTGACGGGGTTCGACGTGCCGAGCTGCTCGACCATCTACCTCGACAAGCCCCTGCGTAATCACACGCTGATGCAGACCATCGCCCGCGCCAACCGGGTTTTCGGCGACAAGGTAAACGGCATGATCGTGGACTATGTCGGCGTGTTCCGGGATTTGCAGAAGGCGCTGGCTATTTACGCCGGAGGCGGCGCAGGCGGCAGCGGCGGCGGTGGTGGAACGCCGGTCGAGAAGAAGGCCGAGCTGGTCAAGATGCTAAAAAAGACCATCGCCGAGGCGGTGGAATTTTGCAAACAGCGAGGCGTGGACGTGGACGCCATTCTCCAGACCAAGGCACTGGAGCGCGTGAAGGCGCTTCAGGATGCGCGCGAGGCCATCTTAGTCAGCGATGATTCTAAAAAACAATTTCTGGCACTGGCCGCGCGCACGGCGCTCGTATACAAAGCTATCCTGCCGGATTCATCGGCCAGCCAGTTCGCGCCGCACTGCGCGCTGTTCGTGACGCTGGCGGACATGATCCGGGCGCTGATGCCGGAAGTGGACATCACCGGCGTCATGCAGCAGATCGAAGGCGTGCTGGACATGTCCATCGGCGCGAGCGGCTACACGATCAAGGAGGAATCCAAGCCGCTCGACCTGAGCCGGATTGATTTCGACGCCCTGCGGAAGTTTTTCAAGAAGGCGCACAAGCGGGCGGAGTTGGAGCGGTTGCGGGCGGCGATCACGGCCAAGCTAATGGCCATGCTTGAACAGAACCGGACGCGCGTGGATTTTCTGGAGAAGTTCCAGCAGCTAATCGACGACTACAACGCCGGATCGGCCAACGTGGAAGCTGTATACGAACAACTGCTCCAGTTTGCCAAGAAGCTGAACGAAGAGGAGCAGCGCCACGTCCGGGAGGCGATGACCGAGGATGAACTGGCGATCTTCGACATCCTGACCAAGCCGCGCGTGGACATCAGCGCCAAGGAGGAGAAGCAGGTAAAGGCGGTCGCAAGGGAGATGCTGGAAACGCTCAAGGCCAAGGCGCTGGTACTGGACTGGCGCAAGCGGCAGCAGACGCGGGCGGCGGTGCGGCTGTGCATCGAAGTGGCACTCGACAAGCTGCCGACAGCGTATACGCCAGCCGTGTATCAGGCGAAGTGCGAGGCAGTGTATCAGCACGTTTACGATGCGTATGGCGGCGGACAGGTTGGGTAAAACAATCCCAGAATACTTTCAAAATGAATGCGTTGACCTTTCCGCCACACGAAGCATGGCTTGTGGTAAACGGTTACAAGGATATCTATAACAGTTCAATCCCCACAGTGTGGCGCGGACGCGTCGAAATTCACGCAAACCCCAGACCCGTAAAGTCCACCGAGTATGAGCAATTCCTTAGCATTTGTAGCAAACTTCACATTAAGAAATATCCTAAGCGTAAAGATTTCCAGACTGGTGGAATTGTTGGCAGCGTTGAAATCGCTGACTGCATAGAGGATTCGGACTCATTCTGGTTCAGCGGGCCGTATGGTTATGTTTTGAAATTCGCCCAGAAGACCCAGTTCAAGTCAACGAAGGGGAAGCACGTTTGTTTTGATGCGGGTGATGTAGATGAATACATGAAGCAATCCCGGGCACGAACATCGACGAGCAGAAACACCCCGCCCTACAAGATCAAGCAATCCGTCAGGGAAGCAGAGAGCAGGATACTTACTGACATGACTCTTGCACGCGAGTTCAAGCTGATGGTGGCTCGCGAAAAGCGTCTGCCTCAGCATAAACGAATTCGAGAACGGATGCTTTACTCACTGCAATGCACCGCTAGAGACAAGCGCGACTTGCGTAGATCGCCAATAGACAAGGCGATTGCGGACGCCTTGAATGAAAACGACGTGATGTTTTTCATCAAACTAGGGAGAGTGCTTGCTGAAGAGCCATTCACCGATTCATACAAAGGTCGGCAACCCTCAAACCTTGAACGCCTGCTGGTCTTGTATTGGGCAGAGGCTCGTGACGGTGTGCCCGCGCTGCACACGCTTAACCGACAAAGCCTCCGTGATGTATGTGCGCATGTTTTGAAAAATAGCAATCTCTCCGCCGATGCAGTGTTGAAGACGCGTCAACGGATGGGGCTGGCAACTACGCGGGGACGTAAAAAGTCTGTAGTCATCAACGCAAAAAGCATCACTGTGGTTTAAGTGGACAAATTCTTTTTAACAAAAGTTGTCCACGCCCATTCTTAAAGATTCGTCTTTAATTGCCACCGTTACCAACAGGTGACCTAGTAACGCAGCAAAAGCACAAATTAAGATGAAAAAAAATTATTCCGTCAGCGCCTTGCGCCGCAAGGCATCCCGCATGGGTCTTAAACTTATCAAAATCCGCGAGAACTCAAGTTGGTATGCCCAGTACGGGCCGATCATGCTTTCAGGCACCGGCGTTAATCTGCAAGGATTGACCACCGAAGAAGCGAACGACTGGCTGGTCAGCGACAATCAAATTAGAATGGCACGCCCCATGAAAACGCAGGCAACTGAAAAGCCGGGAGCAGTGAAAGACCTGACCCAAGCATTGCGCACGATGCCCACTAATTGCTTGTTCGATGACAATCAGCGCGTGGCAATCATTGATCCATTGACATCGGCTTGGAACTCATTCGATGGTGGCGACGCGACCGCGATGGCTGACGACAAACTTTGGCGCGCGGAAGACATGGTTTGGAATCCACCCGTTCTGTCTTTCAAGATTGAGCGCCATGGCGGAACAGTTAACGGTTCCAGCCGGGCCGATGTATATGAGTGGGGTGCAAATCTCGAAACGCTGAAAGCTGATTGCGAAAAGGTAAGCTATCGCCAGAAAAGACCCAGCGACAAGCGTCTGGACACCAAGAAGCTTGCCGAGGAAATCGCAAAGCAGATTCTGGGGCACCAAAAAACGCTCTTTCTTGAATGGCTTCTGCCGAACCGTGTCCGGCTACGGATCAGTCAAGTTGTCACCGCAAATAATAAACAGACCGCTGGAAGTCGGCGCGCAAGACTTCGCCGGGATTTGAGCGCTCAACTGGAACAGCATGGATGGCATCTCATGCTCAACACTACTCCCAATACTTTTGAGAAAACCACAGTCCCCTAGTGATGGAAACTGGAACTCACTGGCTAGACGCCTCTCCGTCGGCGCGTGTATTTTCACCGCCGTAGATGCTCGCTCGCTACCCAAAAGCACACCTGATATGACCGCCGAATCTTCGGATTCGGTCGGGGGTGTAGCTTAATGGTAAAGCAGTCTCTTTATAAGGGTCAGAGTGTGGGTTCGAGTCCCACCGCCCCTACCACCTTTTCAAAATTATATTTCTCATCGCTCACGTACCGCATTTGTGCGGCTGACTAAACCGCGATGCCATATTAAAACAAAACCGTGCTTTAATCATGTTGATGGATGTAAAGTTCAATGGCCGGTAATAAAAGCCCACGAATATGAACAAAGGACAAAACAGCATCGGCATCTTGGAGGATAACCCCGCTCGCGCTGAAATACTGCGCGGTGTGGTCGCCTCGCTGCCCGGTAACTTTGTACTGCGGCACTTTGACAGCGTTGGCGCGCTACAGGCGACCGACCTGCGCGGGGTTCGGCTGATCTCACTGGACTTCAGTTTGGATAATTCCAGCGCACACAAGCCGGGTACCGGGATGGACGCAGTTAAGTTTCTCATCAAGCACCGTAATCCGGTCTGCCCCGTCATCGTCCACAC
>JBAXIY010000175.1:0-4836 GCA_037138135.1 Verrucomicrobiia bacterium | reverse complement strand
CAGATGCTCCCGCCGTTGCGGCCCGACGTGGTGGTCATGGACATTGGCCTGCCGGATATTTCCGGCATCGAGTGCACCGCCCGGCTCAAGGCCCGGTTGCCTGAAACGCAGGTCTTGATCTTTACGGTCTATGGCGACCATGACAAGGTGTTCCAGGCGTTGGCAGCCGGGGCAAGCGGTTACCTGCTCAAGCGCAGCACGCCGGCGGAGATCCGGCAAGCCATTCTCGACGTGCATCAGGGAGGAGCGCCCATGAGCGGAGAGATCGCCCGCAAAGTCGTGCAGTCGTTTCGAAAAAGTGGTGCGCTCAAAGCATCAAGCGAGCAGACTCTGACACCCCGGGAGGAAGCCGTGCTCGACTTGCTCGCCCAGGGCTACATCACCAAAGAGATCGCCGATAAGTTGGCCGTGAGCTACGACACCGTGCGGTTTCATCTCAAGCACATCTACACCAAACTCCATGTCCGTTCCCGGGGGGAGGCCATCCTGAAGCGCCTCCGCTAACATGAGAATGCGTTCGTCCCACCTACCTACTCAATTGAGTAGCTATACGCACGCCAGCGAATCGGGTAGATATTGTGGAGAAACCTTTATCTGGAGGGAAGCTTGGCTGGCGACCAAAAGGAGCAGGGCGAAAGTTATACGTGAATCAGGAAGCAACAACGATGAGTGTTCTGCCAGAAGGCCGCCCGGCGGGCAGCCCGATCCGCGTGGCCATTGTCGAGGACAATGATGAGATCCGCGGCACGTTGGAGCGGATCGTCGGGCACGCCAGCGGAATGCGGTTTGTATGCACCTTCTGGCGCGCCCTCGGCTCCCGTAATTTTATGAGGCGGCGTTCGCTTACTTGCGCCAGTCTCCTGGCAGCCTTGCTCGGGCTGGGAACGGCGCTGGCCCCAGGCCAGAGCCTGTTGATGAGCGACGATTTTGAAGCCACGGGAACCAATGTCAGCTCGACGCTGTGGCCTTATTCTTACGGGACAAGGGTGGAGTCCGACCAGGCTTACTTCGGCAGCGCTAATCGTTATTTCCATGTCGCCGGGGCTAATGTCAAGGCGATGTCGGCGAACTGGGGGCCGAATCTGAAGGGTAAAACCAGCACCTTCGCTTTCGATTTCTACGAGCCATCCAGCGCCGGCGACAGCACGGTGGTGGGCTATACGGCTGGCACCAGCGACATTAACACTGCCGGGGCGTATGTGCGCATCAGCATCGGGTCAGGCGCGATTGTGTTCGACGCCACGGACGGAACGGCGCAGACGAACTCCGGCGTGCTTACCTATCCACGCAATACCCGGTTGACATTCAGCCTGGCATTGAATGACAGCACCGCAGCCCAACCGTTCAACGGCGCCAGCCTGCCCCCGAAAACGCTCGACGTCTGGTATTACGACTGGAGCAGGCAGCAGGCGGTTTACGCGCTTTCCATCGATGTCTCGGCCTCGACGCGCTCGCCGGTATGCGTCGGATTTCGGACCTTTTCGGCTTCGACCAGCGTCCAGGCTTACGTGGATAACGCAAAGCTGTTTGACGCCCTGACGGTGGTGACGCCCGCGTTCGTTCCGCCCGAGCCGCCGCCGGTTGTGATTGTCCCGGTGCGGCCCTTCGAGCATCCCTCCCTGTTCAACTCGCAACAGGAACTGGACCGGCTGAAATACCGGGTCAGCCACGAGACCGGCACCCCGGTCGTCTCGGGCTGGAATCAACTGAGGGCTTCGAGCTACGCGTCACTCAGCTACACGCCCGTGCCGTATTCCAACGTCGTGGTGATGTCCTACGGCAGCACTGCCAGCGAGTCGCAATTCCGGCAGGATGCGCATGCGGCGCGCGCCGCCGCTCTGCAATGGGCCATGACTGGCGACACCCAGTATCGCGACCAGGCCATCTCCATTCTCAATGCCTGGTCGGCGGTGTTCACGCTGATGAGTCCAGGCACGAACACGTCGAGTGGGCAAATCGAATTGGAGGCGGCCTGGGCGGCGCCAATCTGGGTGAGCGCAGCGGACATCATCCGCTATTACAACCATGGGACGGCGGGCTGGAGCGCGGCGGACATCACGCGGTTCGACCGCATCCTCAACTACCTCTACAACCAATCGGCCCTGGCGGCCGGAGTGGATAGCAACTGGGGCGCATCGGCGGCGCTGGCGATGATCGTGGTCGGGGCCTACCAGGAGAACCGGGCGCGGTTTGATGCCGGGGTGCAGACCTGGCGCGACCGGTTTGCCGGGATCAACTCGCTGGTGGGAAACAACGGCTACATCAATGAAGTGTGCCGCGATACGTGGCACCCGCAATATACCCTGCAGGTCTGGATGCAGGCGGCCGAGGCGGCCTGGAAACAAGGGATCGATCTCTACTCGACGCCGCTCAGCGGCAGCACCACGCCCCAATACCCAGTGATCCTCGAGAATTTTGCGGATCTTTTCCTCGGCTATACTCAGCCACCGTGCGACGCTTCGTTCCTCACGAACTACAATTACCGGGGCGATCAGATAGCGGCGGGGGCTTACGATATCGGCTACAATCATTACGTTATCCGGGCCGGGATGACCAACCTCCCGCACTTCGCCGATATGATCGTCAACCACTGGCGGCCCGGTGGGTGGGACGAGCACTTTTGCTGCTGGTCGACCTTCACGCACGGTAACTTGTCTGCGGGGATCCCGGCCGTCAGTGGGCTAGGAGTGTGGAACATACAGACCAACGGGTGGATGCAGCTATTGTCGGATGGGGACACACTGAACGTGAGAGACCTGGGGACTGCCGCATCAGTGGCTGTGCAAACGACGGGGGTTGTTTCCTGGGTGCAGTATTACACCAACGGCACAACGTTCGGTTTGGCGTCAAGCAACGCGCCGTTCCGGTTGGCCGCGCTCCTGCGGCCCGGCAACTGGTTCCTGAGCGCCGTGGGTTCACGCGCCCTCACCGGCGGGAACATCCCGGGCGATCCGTGGACCCGGTTTGTGCGGGTGGTCGACCTGCCGGCCCCGTGGGTGGTGCATGATCTGGGCGCCGCGACGGTGCCGGCTTGGGCCGCCGAAAGTGCGGGAACAATGACAGCGGTTTCCGCCGGGACGAACGTGGCCGGAACCGATGATCAAGCCGGCTTACTATCCGCCACCATCGCTGGCGACGCGCAAATCACGGCCCGGCTCAGTTTGTTGTCATCGGCGGGAGCCGCTACCCGCGCCGGGCTGATGTTTCGCGAAGGCACGGGGGCAGGATCGCGCGGAGTGTTCCTAGGCGCCGCGCCGTTTGGGTCGAATTTCGTCAGCTTCGTCAGCCGCGCGCAAGAGCCGGGCACGGCGGCGGTCACCAATGTTGACGTGGCGGCGGGATCGGCGTGGCTGCGGTTGGTGCGCCTCGGCAATGCGGTGTGCGGCTATTCCTCGACTGACGGCAAGAGCTGGAGTTTGCTGGCCTCTAATTCGCTACCCATGAATCCAACGCTGGAAGCGGGGCTGTGCGTGGCGAGCGGTGCGGCCGACCAACCAGCCACGGCGGTGTTTACCAATGTGCTAGTCGAGCCGCTCGGCGCGAGCTACGCCGAATGGCAGAATTGGGTGTTCACCGCGCGCGGCATAACCAACGCCGCGCTGACCGGGCCAAACGCGGATCCCGATGGGGACGGGCGCTCGAACCTGGCGGAATACTGGCTGGGATCCGACCCGCTGACCGCCGACACCGTGCCGGCGGTGAAGGTAATCGGGATGACCAGCGGCCCGGCACTCCGGGTGCAATACCGCGAGCGCAAGAACGCCGCGGACCTGGGACGCGTATTCCAAAGCGCGACGGACCTGACCGGGTGGAACACGGTCGCGGCAACCTCAATCACCGATCTGCAGGACCTGGGCAGCGTGGTAGTGCGCGAGGTTCTGTTCCCGGTTTCATCCACGAACACCTTCTATCGCGCCCGCTACGGGCCGTGAACCACAATATTCGTAGCGGCGGTGTTCCAGGCCGAGGGCCTGTTTCATACCAGCCCAGGCTGCATCCGTAAGGAGATCGCCAACAAAATGGCGACCAGTTTCGACACCGTGCGGTTTCATCTCAAGCACATCTACGCCAAGCTCCATGTCCGTTCCCGGGCGGAGGCCATTGTGAAGTGCCTCAGCTAATAAAGAAGGAGAGCGGGCGTTTTCCCTGGCTCCCTACTCAATTGAGTAGCTATACGCGCGGCAGCGAAGCGGGTAGTTTTTCAGAAACGCCTTCAATTGAAGGGAAGCCTGGCTGGCGACCCAAAGGAAAAAGGCGGAAGTCATAAATGACGTCAAACAACAACCGCCGAATCTGGCGCGCGGGCGTGGCGGTTGCCTTCGCCATGCTGACGGTCTCGCTATCGGCGCAGTCGTCCGCGCACCCGGTGGAGGCGGCGGTCAAACCGGGGCAACCGTGGCGGGCATATCCGACATGCACACTCGCGGATTTGCCCGCGGCGGCCACCAATCAAATCGATCCGCCGGTGACGAGCTACGGCGAACTTGCCGGGCAAAAAGTCAAGGCCACGGGTTTCTTCCATGCGGCCCAGCTGGGCGACCGCTGGTGGCTGGTGGATCCGGAGGGCGGATTGTTCTTGAACAAGGCTGTCGTGAGCGTGGCCCCGCTGCTCGATAGCATGAAGCGGATCAACCTGTGCGCCTATGTGCTCTTGAGTTATTTCGACGGCAAATCAACCTCACAGACCTGGCTCCGTCCGGCTGAAGAAAAAAATCACTGAACCATCATGCGCCCTATTCCTTGCAACTTCATTTCCCTGTTCCTCGGTTGCCTCGCGGCCCTGGTCTGCACCGGGGCGGAAATCTCGCCGCGGCTGACGATCCCGCTGGAAACCGG
>JBAXIY010000174.1:0-4943 GCA_037138135.1 Verrucomicrobiia bacterium | reverse complement strand
ATGGCTCCAGAGGAAGGGCTCGAACCTTCAACTTCGCGGTTAACAGCCGCGCGCTCTACCATTGAGCTACTCTGGAACTCGAAGGACGGATAATTTACAAGTCGCCGCGCATTCGTCAAACCGTTTCGTCAGACATTTTGGCAATGCGGACAGAAAAATGTGCTCCGCGCGGCCTGAACGAGGCGTTTAATAGGAATTCCACAAGTCACACACAGCTCGCCTGCCCGGCCATAAACGCACAACCGCTCTTCATAATAATCCAAAGCCCCCGCCGCCCGCCCAAAATAAAATAGGCCGTCGGTTTTGCGCCCTGCGAAATTCAGCGGAATCGTGCTGCCACAATCAATCGCCTCCTGCATCACCTCGCGGATGGCGGCTAATAATTTTTTGGCGAGTGCCAACGGAATTTTGTTCGCTGCCCGGCGCGGAGAAATTTTGGCTCGAAACAAAGCTTCGCTCGCATAAATATTGCCAACGCCAGCAATCAAAGATTGGTCGAGCAACTTTACCTTCACCGGCTGGCGCGATGCTTTCAGTTTTTTGTGAAACTGCTCAGGCGTGAAAGTTTTGTCCCACGGCTCGGGCCCAAGTTTTTCTGCCGATGAAGTGTCCAGCGTTAACCTGCCAAAATAGCGCGTGTCCTCGTAAATAAAATTTTGCGCGCCGAGATCGAGAATGACTGCGGCATGCTTGGGCGGGGGCGAATTTTTCAGTGCAAGAAACATTCGCCCCGTCATACCGAGATGACCGAGCAGCAGCATTTCTTTACGCGAATGCTTTGGCCGCAATTGAAATAGCAAATATTTCCCGCGCCGTTGCAGTCCGAGGAACTTTGCGCCAACCAAGGCTTTTATGAAGTAGGCAGGTGCGGTCGGTCGCAAAACTTTTTCGCGCCGCACTTTGATATTGCGAATAGTTTTGCCAACCAGCAACGGACGCAAATGCCGCGCGAGCACTTCGACTTCGGGCAATTCGGGCATGAATGAATTTATCCGGTAACGAGCGTGCCAACTTTTTCGCCGAGAACCACGCGCTTGAGATTATGGGCGCGGAAGAAATCAAAAACGATAATCGGCATCTTGTTATCCATGCACAGCGAGAAAGCCGTGGAGTCCATCACCTGCAAACGCCGCTGCAGCGCGTCAATGTAAGAGATTTGTGCGAAGCGTTTAGCTTTGGGATTTTTCTTCGGATCGCTGTCGTAGATGCCGTCTACCTTCGTTGCTTTCAAAATCACTTCCGCACCGATTTCATTTGCACGCAACGCCGCCGCTGTGTCCGTCGAAAAATAAGGATTGCCCGTGCCGCCGCCGAAAATCACCACCCTGCCCTTTTCCAAATGGCGAACGGCGCGACGGCGGATGAATGATTCAGCAATTTGCGACATCGCAATCGCGCTTTGCACGCGCGTTGGTGCACCCAGTTTTTCCAATGCGTCTTGCAACGCGAGCGAATTGATGATTGTCGCGAGCATTCCCATGTAATCGCCGGTGGCGCGTTCAATACCACGCTTGCTGCCGGTCAGGCCGCGAAAAATATTCCCGCCGCCGACGACAACGACAACTTGCACGCCGAGTTCGCGCACTTCGCAAATCTGTTCCGCCATGTTTTGCACGGCTTCGGCAGAAATGCCAACACCAGCTTGACCGCCCAGCGCTTCACCGCTCAACTTGAGCAGAATCCTGGAAAATTGAGGTTTTTTTGTTTTGCTCATAAGTATGAAGTGGTGAGAGAAATCACACTTCTTTTTAACAACCAATCTTTCGCCGGTCAAACCAAACTCCATCTGAAAACAAAAAAGGCGTCCATTGCTGGACGCCTTGAAATTTGTATTTGTGAACGTTTAAGCTGTGGCTTCGCCAACCTGGAAACGGACGAATCGGCGGATGCTGACTTCGTCGCCAAGTTGCTTGCTGATTTGCGCGACGTGTTCTTTCACGCTGACTTCGGAATTACGTTTCACGAAGCCCTGATCCACGAGGCAGTAAGTCTGGAAGAATTTATCCAGCACACCGGCGAGGATTTTTTCCATCGCAGCGGCGGGCTTGCCTTTCAAGCGATCGGATTGCGCGGCTATCTCACGTTCCTTGGCGATGACTTCCGGCGCGACGTTCTCGCGGGAAACCACCTGCGGGAAACCGGCGGCGATTTGCAACGTGATGTCCTTCACGAGCTGCTTGAATTCTTCTTTGCCAGTGGTGTCGGGTTTGGTGCAACCGACTTCGACTAGCACACCAACTTTCGCGCCGGTGTGAATGTAAGCGGCAACCGCGCCATTGCCGGAAACTTCTAGGCGGGCGTTGCGGGTGATCTTGATGTTTTCGCCCATCTTGCCAACGGCAGCTTCGCGATCAGCTTCGAGATTCACGTTCGCATCGGCAGAAACCTTCTTGGCAATTTCATCCGCGAACGCGCGGAACGCATCATTGCGCGCCACGAAATCGGTTTCGCAATTCACTTCCACCAACACGCCGGATTTGCCACCGGGCGCGATGAACTGAGCGATGACGCCTTCGCGCGCTTCACGCGTCGCTTTTTTTGCGGCACTCGCGGCGCCGGATTTGCGGAGCAAGTCCACGGCGGCTTCGATGTTGCCTTGCGCTTCGACGAGCGCCTTTTTGCATTCCATCATGCCCACGCCCGTCATTTCACGGAGCTTGCCTACATTTGCAGCAGTAATTTCAGCCATATTTTTTGAATGTTAAATATTGAAGTTTAAAAGTTCGGGGCAGACGAAATTATTTTCGTCCGCCCCATTGAATTTACTTTGACCGCGATTTAGGCGGCAACCGGCGCGTCCGCTTCAACCGGCGCGGCGGCCGTTTCTTCATTCACGCGGCGGGATTTCTTGGATTCAAATTCCGCGCGCGCCTGCGTGATGGCTTGCGCCACCGCACCCAAAATCAAACGGATTGAGCGGATAGCGTCGTCATTGGCGGCAATCGGGTAATCAGCATCTTCGGGATCGGTGTTTGTGTCCGCGAATGCCACGACCGGAATACCAAGTTTCTTGGCCTCGGCGACGGCGTTGTGTTCGCGCTTGGTGTCCACCACGAACAACGCGGCGGGCATCTTGTCCAATTCGCGGAGACCGTCGAAATATTTATTCAAGCGCGCACCTTCACGGCGAATCGCCGCCTGTTCTTGTTTCACGTAACCGGCCATCGTGCCGTCCGTTTCCCAGCGTTCAATTTCCTTGAGGCGCTTGATGGACGTTTTGACCGTGGCGAAATTGGTCAGCGTGCCGCCGAGCCAACGTTCCGTGACGAACAACTGGCCGGTTTCCTTAGCGGTTTCCTTGACGCAAATCTGCGCCTGTTTCTTGGTGCCGACGAACAAAATTTTTCCGCCTTTGCGGACGGCGTTGGTGAGATAATTCAAAGCGGCAGTCAACTGCGCTTCGGTTTTGCTCAAATCAATGATGTGAATGCCGTTGCGCGCATCGAAAATGAACGGTTTCATCTTCGGATTCCAGCGCTTCGTTTGATGTCCGAAATGGACGCCCGCTTCCAACAGTTCTTTAACTCCAATTGTGCTCATGTTGCTAATTTTCCTTTGGTTTTCACCTCGAATTCATTCAAGGCATCCTGCGGAACACAGGATTTTATTTGATGTGGTTGTGGCCGCTTGCTTTCACACGAAGGCAAATTTGAAGGCCGCTTTCCCCGCCAACGAAATAATTCCGGTGACAAGAGACAATCAATTTATCAGATAAACCTTGGCTGACAATGCTAAATTTGAGCTGCCAGCAAGCGCGTCAAACGACGAATTCTAATTCCTGCCGGTGCGGAATCAAGCCGCGCTCAAAAGCTTGGCCGAGGAAGCGGCGAATGGATTCGCGGCCTTTGTCGCCGTAATCCAACGTCCAGTGATTGACATACATCCCGACAAATTTATCCGCGAGGTCGCGCCCCATGTCGCGGGCATATTGCAGCGCGTGTTGCACGGCTTCCGGGCGATGATCCAAGCTGTATTGAATGCTCGCGGTGAGCGTGTCAGAAATTTTTTTGCGGGTTGCGAGGTCGAACTTCTTGTTGATGACGTTGCCGCCAAGCGGCAGCGGCAGGCCGTTATTTTCGCGTCCCCACCAAACACCGAGGTCTTCGCACAATACTAATTTTTCATTTTGAAACGTGAGTTGTCCTTCGTGAATGATTAAGCCGACTTCAGCCACGCCATTTTTTACCGCCGCAAAAATCTGGTCGAACGGCACGACGACGTAATTGAATTCTTTCGCTGATTTTCCGAGCCAGAGTTGCAAGGCGAGAAACGCGCTGGTCATGGTTCCGGGCACGGCGATTTTCTTTTTCAAAATTTCTTCGCGTGAAAATTTTTGTTTGGCGACCAGCATCGGACCGTAGCCATCGCCCATGCTCGCGCCGCTCGGGAGCAATGCGTATTTGTCGGAAACGTAGGCGTAGGCGTGAATGCTCACAGCGGAGATATCGAGTTCGCCGCGCGTGGCGCGTTCATTCAAGGTTTGTATATCCTGTAAAATGTGTGTGAAATGGTATCCGTGCGTCGGAATCAAATCCTTCGCGAGCGCGTAAAACATGAAGGCGTCGTCCGGGTCGGGCGAGTGGCCGAGAGTCAGAGTCGTTTTTTCCATCCGCGAAAATTAAACCACGCGGCGCGTGCTGTCACGACGAGAAGAGTGATGTAAGGTAAGACGGGCATTTTTTGGTTGCACGCACGCGCCTCGTTCATCCGACCAGAGCCGACCGCCATCTCCTTTTTCATGCGCGGTTCAAACTACAGCCAAATCCGACGGGCGCGTGCAATGCGTTCCTCCATGTTTTCATCGCGTAACAAACCGCAGTCAGTTCCCCAACTGACCGCCGCCTGTGCCACGGTTCCCCACCCAAAACCACAACCAGTCTTCACAAAGCAAGGGTGGTGCCAAAGACAATCAACTCATTTTTGTGATGAATTTGAATTATACA
>JBAXIY010000173.1:0-4951 GCA_037138135.1 Verrucomicrobiia bacterium | reverse complement strand
GCGGGGCTTATGCGGCAACTGGAGACGAGCGTTATGCTCGCATCATAGCATTAGTGCTGGATGCTTGGGCTGATTATATTCCCGATTATTTTATTGGCAAAGGTAGTCCCGGTTTGCCACCTATTTCACCGCAAGAGGCGGAACATGACCGATGGTTCGTTTGCCGCGTCAGCACCTATAACGGCGTAGCGCATGAATGGCCGCGCCCGGCACTCTATGCTTTTGACGCCATTTATGACAGCCAAGCGTTGAAAGATTTTTCTGCCAAACGCGGCTATGACGTGCGAGCGCACATCGCCCATGATTTCTTTGGCAATATCGGCGACTTTTTCTCCAAACGGATGAAGCCCGAGTGGGCCATCCGATCCAATCTGCCTGGCTGTTACACGGATCTCGCGAATGCCGCCACGATTCTAAACCGGCCGGATTACATTGAATACTTGAGTGATTACATGGAGGCGGTTTTTGGAAACTACTGTCGGGACGGCATGTTGCCCGAATCTTTTGGTTACCATCGCGGCTACGCCAACGCCAACCTTGATGCGATTCTAAGCATGGAAAAGTTTTTTAGCATTCATCCGGCCGACAATGACCATTTGCGCGCCATCAAGGCAAAACTCCAACAGCAGGCTGAATTTCTCCGCAAATGTGCGCAGGCGCAATATCCGGTTTGTTATCCAAACGGCCTGCTCCCGCCGTTTGGCGACACAACTGCCAAGATTGAATTGGCTCGAACCAATACACATTCAGCTGTTTTGCCGGCCTACGGATTTGTGGCTTTAGGCGATGGTTACGGAGACAAGCAAGTGCAATTGGACTTGGCCTTTAATGAGTTCAACAATCATTGCCAAGGGGATTTATTGGCCTTTAGTCTTTACGCCTTTGGCCAGGAAGTGCTCGGCAACAACCGTTACAATCGGGGACCGGCGCGGCCGTATAACAACAATACTTTGAGCCACAGCACCGTGGTCATTGACCGCGAAAGCCAATTGCGAAAACGCTCGGACCCGCGTTCCACCGGCGGCAATCTTGTTTTATACGAACCGGGACTGGGCGGAATTGCGGCGGCAGAAGTGGATGGGAACCGCGTCTATCAGGGTAAAGCCAGCCGTTATCAGCGGCTTATGATTTTGAATTCCGTTGACCTGAACCATCCCTATGTGTTGGACATTTTTGCAGTAACTGGAGGTAAAACCCAGGATTACCTCGTGCATGGCGCAACTACGTTTTCTCAAAAAGCCGAGCTAAGTTTTTCAACGGTTCCCATGAATGGGGCGCATCCTCTTTTGACTGCGGATGAGCAATGGCAAGACCCCAGCCTCGGAGCATTTCCCATCTATGGCATGATCGTAAATGCCAGACAGGGCCGCTCGCCCGGCTCATGGAATGCAACTTATCAGGGATCTGAAAATAATATTGGGGTGAAGATCTTGGTGGCAGACGACGGGACCAGCCAGATTATCCTCGGACAGGGACCGGTATTGGAATCTGTGCCGGAAACGGGGGATGAGCTTTTGCCGGATAATCCGGTGCCGAAAACCAATTCCAAGGCGGGCGGAGAAATGTTTTCCGCTTTTGCCAAACACTTGCGCCCAGCTTTGCTGGTGAGGAGGGAGTCGAAGGACGGAACGCCTCTGCAAAGTCTTTTTGTCAGCGTCATTGAACCATTTAAGAAAACATCGGCAATAGCGGGTATCGAGCGCCTGCCGCTTCTAGGTGATAACCTCGATGCGGTGGCGGTGCGGATTCATTTTGTCAACGGACGCACTGATACGGTGCTTGTGAACATGGATGATCCTTCGGTGGCTGGTTGCTCCGGTAAACTCGATACGGTTGTCACCCGTGACCAGGCTTATGCGTTGCAAGGTCGGATTGGTGTCAATGTCGTCTTTGAAAATGGCCGGGATCAAGCAGTGATGATTGCTGGCACTCAGTTCAAATATGGCGATGCTAGTCTCACTAGCGAACGCGCAGTATGGAAAGGAAAGCTTGCCGGCATTCAGAGTCGCAAAGCCGGAGCTTCGTCCGATGCGTTTATCACCGACGCCGACTTGCCCGCCGGTAATGAATTAAAAGGCCGCTGGCTCTCGCTGAAATTTGGCGACTATCTCGTGGCAACGGGCGAAAAACAGTCCGGCATCAGTCAGCAATTCCAGATAGATCACATTGAGAAGAGTGGCAGCCAGACTGTTATTTGCTTGGTGGGCGACCCGCAGTTGTCCATGACCGGAAACATTGTCACCGAAACCACCCGGCCGCATCGCTCGTTCGCGGGTGTATGCACTTTTGAAATTCCGTTATCTAAATCTTCCGTCACGCCAAACAAAGCCCATGAATAAATGCATCCTAAAAATATTTGCTAGTCCGGTGGTTGCCATGTTGCTGATCCCGTTTGCGCAACCAGCAATCGCTGACGTGAAACTGCCGGCTGTGTTTGGCAGCCACATGGTTCTGCAAAGGGAACTGCCGGTTCAGATTTGGGGATGGTCGGAGCCGGGTGAAAAAGTGACGGTTCGCCTGGACGATCACGTGGCATCCACGCAAGGGGATGCCGAAGGAAATTGGCGGGTAACGCTGGAGCCGATGAAAAGCGACGGAAAGGCGCATGTCCTGGCCGTTACCGGAAAAAACCAAGTGGTTTGTGAGGATATATTGATTGGAGAAGTCTGGCTTGGTTCGGGCCAGTCCAACATGGCGCGCGGCATCGGAAATAGGGCAGGTGTTGGAGCCAATCAAACGGAGATCCGCTTGCTTAATGTGCCGCCTAACTTCTCCAAGGTGCCACTGCGGGATGTCTCGGCCAGTTGGTCGTGTTGCTCCGTTCAAACCGTCACTAATTTTTCCGAAGTGCTTTATTATTTCGGGGACCGCCTGCATCACGAACTGAATGTGCCGATTGGCCTCATCAATTCATCGCGGGGCAGCCAGGCCATTGAAGTCTTTCTTCCGCCACCGACCGCCGGTCCGCTTTACAACGGCGCGATTGCTCCGTTGATTCCATTTACCCTGCGCGGAGTGATTTGGTATCAGGGCGAAGCCAATGTCCAGCGTCGCGATGGTTTCAGCTACGCCGCCAAACAAGCAGCCTTGATCAATGGCTGGCGCAAGGCTTGGGGCTATGACTTCTCGTTTTACCTGGTGCAACTAGCGCCGTTTTCGGGCTACAAGACCAACTGCGATCTTGCGCCGCTCTGGGAAGCCCAGTTGACCGGATTAAAAATGCCTCATGTTGGCGTGGCGGTGATCAATGATACCGCAGGCAATATGAAGACCATTCATCCTGGCAACAAAGACAAGGTCGGACAGCGGTTGGCGGGCTGGGCGCTGGCCAAGGACTACGGCCGCACGGACAATGAATATTGCAGCCCAATGTTCAAGTCGTCAAAAGTGGAGGGTGAAAAAATCCGACTGTTTTTCTCCCATGCCAAGGGACTCAAGGCGAGCGATGGAAAACCGCTCAACGAATTTGAGATTGCCGGTGAGGACGGAAAATATATTCCCGCCCAGGCAAGTCTGGATGGCGAAACGGTGGTGGTGGAATCACCCGCCGTAACCGCACCGGTGAAGTTGCGTTATGCTTGGCAAAACACCCCTTCCGTAAATCTGGTCAATGGTGCCGGCCTGCCAGCATCGGCGTTTCACACTGACAACTGGCAAGGTGGCACGGCGGAGTAACAATTCTTTCAGGTAAAAATATCATGAAATTTTTCTTCCTTTTTTGGACAACAACCGTGGGCTTGATGTGTCAGCAGGCTTGTTCAAAGGAACTTATCACCCCTCGCGGCTCAATCGAAAACACCGGTTTGAATATCTCCGTTGCTAAAAAAAATGTTCATGCTGTTGTTGATTCCTCCCCAGTGGAGTGTGCCATCCCAACCGCAACGAATGCCCCGGCCGATGTGATCGAAGGCAAATCCGCCGACGAGACCGGCAAGATTGTTTCGCCGAATGATCCGGCTTTTGCCATTGCCAGCGGGCCATTCAAGCCGGATTGGAAATCGCTGCAGCAATACAACTGTCCCGATTGGTTTCGCGATGCCAAGTTCGGCATTTTCATGCACTGGGGGCTGCCAGCCGTGGTTGATGAGAACCGCCCTTTTTTCACGGGGCATTACGCGCGCGGAATGTATTACCAACACGGCAAGGGCACGGCTCCATTTTGCAAGGACATCTACGATTGGCATGTCCAACACTATGGCCACCCCTCGCAATTCGGTTACAAGGATTTGATTCCGCTCTGGAAGGCGGAGAACTGGAACCCGGATTCCTTGGTCGCTTTCTACAAGTCCATCGGGGCGCGATATATCGTGCCCGTGGCCGTCCATCACGACAACTTTGACATCTACGATTCAAGCTATCAGCGTTGGAATGTGGCGCAGATGGGGCCCAAGCGCGATATTCTGGGCGAATGGAAACGGGCTGCGGAAAAGCAGGGGCTTCACTTTGGTGCTTCAACGCATCTGGATCGCGCCCCCTCATTTCTGTCCGGATCATGGGGCAGCGATTGGGAAGGTCCGTTGAAAGGCGTTCCTTACGATGGCTCGGATCCGAAATATCAGGACTTTTATCTGAAAGGCGTCCCGCTTGAGCAGTTTCAGAAAGACTGGTTCCAACGAACCAAGGAAATCATCGACAAGTATCAGCCGGAACTTCTCTATTTTGATGGAAGCCTGCCTTTCGGCGACTATGGCTTGCGTCTGGCCGCCCACTTATACAACACCAACGCCAGCCTACATCAAGGCCAGTGCGAGGCGGTGTTGAACCTCAAACGCGGGCCAACCCCGAAAGGGTTCGTTTTTGATATTGAGCGCGGACAATCCGACGGGCTGCGGGATGACCCTTGGCAGACTGACACCACGCTTATTGGCGGCTGGTTCTATCACAAGGCGGATGTGGAACTAAGCGCGCCGGTGCTCGTTGCCAACCTGGTGGATATTGTCAGTAAAAATGG
>JBAXIY010000172.1:0-4981 GCA_037138135.1 Verrucomicrobiia bacterium | reverse complement strand
CGAATCCCAGCCTTGCCACGGGTTTAGTTGGGTTTTAGCATCCGCTTGATTTCTATGTCTGCCGCCCCCGTTGTTGTTCCCAAGTCTGTCCCGGCGTCCACCGTTTGGTGGCTGTGCGTCCTGCTGGTCGCGGCCATTGGGGCCGCCTACGCGCCGGTGGTGGGTTATGATTTCCTTGCGTTTGATGACAATGATTATGTCTGGCAGAACCCGTGGGTTTTATCGGGTTTAAATGGGTCGTCGCTCGCCTGGGCCTTCAGCCATTTTTATGACGGCAACTGGCATCCGCTGACCTGGCTGTCCCACATGCTGGATGTGCAGTGGTATGGCTTGAATGCTGGCGGACATCACCTCACCAGTGTGCTGTTCCATGCCGCCAACAGCGTGCTGCTCTTTCTGTGGTTGCGACGGCTGACTGGCTTGGTCTGGCGAAGTGTGGTGGTGGCGGGGCTATTTGCCCTGCATCCGCTCCATGTGGAATCCGTCGCGTGGGTGTCGGAGCGCAAGGATGTGTTGAGCGGATTTTTCTTTCTGCTGACGCTGCTGGCCTACACGCGCTATGCCCAAACGCAAAGGCAGCAGGCAGAAGGTAGAGGGCAGAAACTAGCAAGCTCGAAGCCACCTGGTATCTGCCAGCTCCCATCTGCGATTTCCTATCTGCTTGCTTTGTTGTGCTTCGCCCTCGGTTTAATGAGCAAGCCCATGCTGGTGACGCTGCCGTTTGTGCTGTTGCTGCTGGATTACTGGCCGCTCCGCAGGATTTCAGCAATCAGTTTTCAATTTTCAGTTTTGAAAGGTCTGGTCTGGGAAAAAATCCCGTTCTTCGGGTTGTCGGCTGCGTCCTGCGTCCTCACGGTGTTGGCCCAGCAGAGCCAATCCGCCGTGATGCCCGTGCAATTCCTGCCGGTGGCCGCGCGCGTTCAGAACGTCCTCGTTTCCTACGTCCAATATCTCGAAAAAATGGTGTGGCCCGAGGCGCTGGCCGCGTTTTATCCGCTGGCTTATCCCATTGCCGCCGAGGCGGTGATGTGGGCGGTTATCGTTTTGGTGCTGGTGACCGGTGGCGCGCTGTATGGCTGGCGGTCGCGCCCTTATCTGGCGGTGGGCTGGTTTTGGTTTTTGGGGATGCTGGTGCCGGTGATCGGGCTGGTTCAGGTGGGCAGTCAAGCCATGGCCGATCGCTATAGCTATTTGCCCTTGATCGGATTATTCATCGCTGTGGTGTGGCTGGGAGCAGAGTTCAGTCGCAAATGGCCTGGCCAAAAAATGATTCTGACGTTGTTTACCGTTGGGGGATTGGCGGCCGGCTGGCAGCTGACCGCCGCGCAGGTGCGCCATTGGCAGAATAGCGAAACCCTCGCCCGGCACGCTCTCGCCGTGACCTCCCGTAACGCCACGATGGAAGGACTGCTCGGCAGCGCGTTATTTGCACAAGGTCAGGTGGAGGCCGCCCGCGGGCATTTTGCCACCGCCGCAAGCATCTGGCCCGATTGTGTCACCGCCCAATGTGATCTCGCGCTGGCTTTGTCCGCGCAAGGCCGCCTGGACGAAGCGTTGCAGGCGTGTCAAACCGTCCTGAAATATCATCCGCAGGATCCGCAAGTTCATCGTCTACTGGGTGATTTGTTCACGAAGCAAGGCAAGTGGGCGGACGCCATCGCCGAATATCAGACGACGTTGCAGATCGCTCCCGACCAGCTGGTGGATTTGAATAATCTGGCTTGGCTGCTGGCCACCGCGCCGGACGCCGCCTTGCGGGATGGACCGGAAGCCGTCCAGTTGGCGGAATCGGCGTGTCGGCTCTCCCAGTATCAGCGGCCGCTATTCCTCGGCACCCTGGCGGCGGCGTATGCCGAGGCGGGGCGTTATGCGGAAGCCGTGACCACCGCGCAAACGGCCATAGCGATTGCCTCGACCATGCATAACGTGGCCTTAATCAAAAAAAACCAGGAACTATTGGAACTATACCAGCAGCAAAAGGCTTATCACGAACCCGTTCGGTAAGGCGCTGGCGCTGGTGCACCGAGCCGGCGGCTCGCCCCACCGAGGAAAGGCAGAAGGTTGAAGGCAGAATGAAGAATGTAGATGGCAGAAAATTCCGCTTTTCAGGTTCAGGTCTCAGCCTTTCAGGTTTTGTTTGGCTGGCGTGCTTGGCGTCTTGGCGGTTAAACCTGCTTTCAGAATTTCAGGTTTCAGCTTTCCCCCTCTGTGCTCTCTGTGTCTCTGTGGCAAAAACGTTTTTTTAAATTTCTACTTTCTATTTTTCTTTTCATTCGTAGCCGAACGCCTTCACAAACGGCTCCAGTTTTTCCAGATGCGGTTCCAGATATTTTTGGTAATGCCGCCAGCGGCCGACGGCTCGTTTATACACGGGCTGCGTCACATCGGCATAAGTGGGCGAGCGCACCACTTTTTCCCGGGCGTGCTGGTCAAAGCCCAGCACCTTGGGGTTCCATGGCGCACCGAGAAAATCCAGGGTCTTGCGCGCCACGCCTTCCAGATCTTCCACCATGTCCTCGTAGCGGACTTCGAGGTAAGGGTTGGACAGACGCGGCGCAAGGGTGCGCCAGGTTCCCATCAGCTCGACGTATTCATTAGTGGTGTCCGTCAGGCTCAAGCAGGCCGCCCCCACCTGATTCAGCGGAAGATTTTGCATGAAGCAACTCAAGACCACGTCGCGCGGATCGCGCAGCGCGATCAGGAATTTAGTTTCCGGAAATATCCGGACAAAAGCCGGGATCAAAAAAGTAAACGAGGGGTTTTTATCAATCAGCAGCCGCCCGCCGATGGGTTGGCCGAGGGACTGTTCCAGGCTGCGGAAATAATTTTTTCGGGATTGCTGCAGCTGCTCCGGGGTGGCCTTGGCCAGGGCGTCATACATCCCGGTGTCATCGGGTTGTCCCTGCAGCCGTGGGCCGTAGGCATCCTGATAAAAAATTTCAGTTTCTTCGGCCGAGATCAGGTCGGGATGCGCGTCCAATACCTGTTCCAGCAGGGTGGTGCCGGAGCGCGGATGGCCCGCCAGCAAGGTTAACCGGTGCGGTGGTTGAAGCTGGTCGCCGGCCGCCCGCCAGTTGCGCAAGACTTCGTCCGTCGCATTCGTGGTTAGGTGCTGGAGGCGGGCGCGCATGACCTTCAGCTCCATGGTGGGCCGCGCCGCCTGCGGGAGCAGGAGTGCTTTGGCCTCGCGGAAGGCTGCCATGGCTTCGTCGTAGCGACCTTGCCGGTCCAGAATGCCGCCCAGCTCATACTTGGCCCCGGCGCGCAGGCTCGGCTCGGCATTGTCAGGTAATTCCCGTAGCAAGCTTTCGGCGGCTTCAAAGTTGCCGGCTTGCCGTTCCAGTCGGGCTTTTAGGTGGCGTGCCTGCGGGTGGTTTGCGCTGGCTTTTAAGGCGCGGTTTGCCAGATCAAGCGCCTCGGTTGTCCGGCGTTGGCGCTCATAGATTTCGCCCAAGGCGACGGCCGTGTCCGGGGTGGCATCTTTATGTTCGAGCGCCCGTTTCAGGTAGGTTTCGGCCAGCGTTAGTTGGTTAAAGCTGCGGCATTGCTGACCGGCGGCGAGCAGCACCTCGGTTTTCTGGCCGGTGACGCGCAGGGCGCGCTCCAAGCAGCGTTCGGCGGCGACATAATCATAACGCTGCCCATACATTCGGCCCAGATGCAGCAGGATTTCGGAGTTGGCGGGATCTCGCCGGCTGACGTTCTCCAGCATCTCGATCGCTGGCTGAAAATCACACCGTTTCCAGGCCTCATTGACTTCCTGATAAATCCGGTTCAAGGTGTTTTGAGAAACCAAGGATGCGCGCTTCATAACGTGAAGGAATTGAAATTATTTCGGCACGCTGGCATGGTCGCGCAGCCAGCGTAAATCTTCATTGCCGCCGCCGGAAATAAAGCGCAAATGGTCGCCATCGCCGCCGCCGGAAGTTTTCCAATTGGGATCAGGCGATGCCCCGGTGACGGTGGTGGTGTGAGCCAGTGTCCAGGTCTGGGGATTAGACCAACGCTGGGCGGTCACATGGCCATCAGCAAACGCCACATTGCCCAAGTGATCATGCTCAATGGATGGGCGATGGAAAAAAATATAAGAAACCATGGGCACTTCAAACGCCGGAAAACAAACGCTGACCGGTGACGTGTCAATGAAGGTGAACAGGTCGCTGGGGCCGGTGCTGGTAAAATCTGAACTTTTGCGGAAATTGATAAAGGTGGGGGCGTTGTTATTCAAGGAGCCAAACTCCCAGTTCATATAGGAATTCAAGGCGTAAGTGCGCATGCGCGGGGTGGGCGTGCCGCCCATGTTGAGTGTGCTTTGATCAGCGGGACAGCGATAAATGGCGGTCGTCTTCACATAATTGGCAAAGAGGGAAAACTGCGGGTCGGTGAGGTAGCTGGTATTGGTGAAAGCTTGGGTGATGTTATGGTCTTCGCCCGCCACCCACATGGTTTTATTGGTGTCAATGCCGTAACCGTTGGCAACCAAATGCTCGGCGTTGTCCGTCAGATAAAGATGCCACGTCAGAGAGAGTTGCCGGAGATTGCCCAGACATTGGATGCGGTAAGCCTGCGCCTTGGCGCGGTTAAGCGCTGGCAGCAGCAGCGCGGCGAGGATGGCAATGATGGCAATGACGACCAGCAGTTCAATGAGGGTGAACGCCGTGCGCGAGCGGGGACGCTTGATGGCCGGAAAAAACATCGCGATTTCATGGGCAAGCTAACATCTCAACCAGCGCCGTCCAAGTCTGGAAATAAACTGGCACCCAGCACGCTGGCCTTGGCCGGTTTGGGTGGTTTTGGTATGCTCATGGCCATGCGCCGCAAAAAAGCCTAAATTAATTTAGGATTTTTTTTCAGAGAGCCGCTCCTCACCGACCGGCTCTTTTTTTTTAGACACGGATTTCACGAATTAACACGGACGCTCGCCCCGCCTGCGCCTCGGACAGTAATTTCTCCATCCGTGTTAATTCGTGAAATCCGTGTC
>JBAXIY010000171.1:0-5000 GCA_037138135.1 Verrucomicrobiia bacterium | reverse complement strand
CGTGGCGGGTGATGCTTCGGTCGGTTGCTTGGTTTTTGCTGGCTCTCGGCTATGGAATTTGCATCGGCCATTTCTGGATTCATTGAGCTTTGCTCATGGCGCAGTCGCGCTGACAATGACGCGCGCCAATCCAGATTCAATTGTGTGTCGCCGGTCGTCGCGTCAAGGTAGTCAGTCCTCATAGTCGGACTGCTCCACCGTTGACCCGCCGCCCGGCTCCGGAGTTTGCCGTTTAGGATTTGGCGCGTGGAGAATTGCTTGCGACAAAAATAAGCCAGCCGCACCGGACGCCTTGAAAGTCATGTGCGCGAAAAACTTTTCAACACCGGCAAAATCCGGCATCATGCCCGAAGTTTCTGAAAACGATTGAGGATTGTTGTGGGCAGAACGGCAGGCAAACATTTTGTATGACGAAACGAAAAACAACAGCCGCAGAGTTGGCAAAAACCAGCGGACAGGCTGGCAAACCGCCCTGCGCGCTTCCCGCTGGTTACACCACGCTTCTCGCCGACCTCAAGGCGCGGGTCCGCGCAGCGCAACTTCGCGCGGTGATTTCGGTCAACCGCGGGTTGATCTTGCTTTATTGGGACATCGGCAAAATCATTGCCGAGGCACAAAAGACCAAGGGCTATGGCAAGCAGGTGGTGGAACGGTTGGCGGAAGACCTGCAAAAGGAATTTCCCGGCACGGCGGGTTTCTCGCCGCAAAACGTCTGGTTTATGCGCAGCTTTTATCTGGCTTGGCCGACGATGCCTGAAAAACCCTCACAAGTTGTGAGAGAATCCAAAACCGCAATTCTCTCACAGCCTGTGAGAGAATCGGCCACATCGGCTCCGCCAGCGCCCATTTCGGAATTGCCGTGGGGACATAACCGCCTGCTCTTGACCAAGCTGGACACTCCCGCCATCCGGCTCTGGTATGCGCACAAGGCCATTGAACACGGCTGGTCCCGCGCGGTGCTCACGCACCACATTGAAACGCAACTGCACAAACGCGAAGGCAAAGCCGTCACCAATTTTCAGCGCACCCTGCCGCCGCCGCAGTCCGATCTCGCGGAGCAAACGCTCAAAGACCCCTACAATTTTGATTTCCTCACGCTCCGCAGTGACGCACATGAACGCGACCTCGAACAGGGTTTGCTCGACCACATCCAGAAATTTCTGCTCGAACTCGGCGTTGGCTTCGCATTTGTCGGTCGGCAATATCACATGGAAATCAGCGGCCAGGATTATTATCTCGACCTCCTGTTTTACCACCTGCGGCTGCGCTGCTACGTCGTGATTGATTTGAAAATGAAAGCTTTCGAGCCGGAATTCGCGGGCAAGATGAATTTTTATCTCTCAGCGGTGGACGACCAGTTGCGCCATGCCGATGACAGACCATCCATCGGCCTGCTACTATGCAAGGAACGTGACCATCTGACCGTTGAATATGCGCTGCGCGATTTGAAAAAGCCCATCGGCGTGGCCCAATGGCAGACCAAACTGGTCGAATCTCTGCCCAAGGATTTGAAAGGCAGCTTGCCGACCGTGGCGGAAATCGAGGCTGAACTTGATAATGCACGGCCCAAATAAGATAGCGAATTGATCTTCAGCTTAAAAATTAGTTATGAAACCCGCACATTGCAGAACACTGGCAGGGCATTTATTTGAGCGAGCGGATTCAATGTATAAATCTCACAGCTTGGAGCGATGCTGCTGGTTTTGTAATTTTTAATTTGCAAGCACAAGCGCAGACCGTCGTTTGGACATTGAAAGAACCGACAACGCAGCAGCTTCAATTAGTTACTACACAAATATGTGTTTTCCCACTCACCCCACTCACCCATTATTATTCATGGAGGGATTAAACAGCGTCTTCAGCGCCACCAAACGCAAAGCGCGCGGCTACCGTTCCACCACCCACCTCATCACCATGCTTTACTTCACGGCGGGCAAGCTCCGCCTGCCCCAGTTCTAACTCCACTGAAAACAGCGGGGAACCTAAAGAATCGGAAAAGAGCATATCCATGCTCTAGCGTGATAATCACCGTCTCTGTCAATATTTGCGTTGTTACAACAGACGAGAATTTTGAGAAGAAAAATATGCTGTGCAAAAAAACAATACATCCCTTACCGCTCCATGGTTGGCCATTCTTAAGATCATTGTCGTCGCCGTGCTGATAAGTTCGCCTTCAGCTTTCTGGTCAGTTAATCCCATCTCGAGTGGTATGTTATTCAACAGCCCGCCAACTTTTCCATGCGTAGCCTGCCACACGTTGCTGCCTTCCAACCTGTGTGCGGGCACTTCTCCGATTTGTCGTTAATCCATTATGACAGGACTTAGCCTGCGGCTATCAGCGTGAAAATTAGCGATCCATCGCAAAATATTATCAAGCGAATACTGATAATAATCGCAACCCTCTATTCGCTCACCATGTCGGCTTGCGCCGACAAACTGGAAGGTGGTTTTGCCACACCGCCCGCTTCCGCCAAGCCGGACATCTGGTGGCATTGGATGGACGGCAGCGTTACAAAGGAGGGCATTACCGCCGACTTGGAAGCCATGCAACGCGTCGGCATTGGAAGCGCGCAAATTTTCAATCTCAAGGCCACGCCGCTCGGCCCGGTGAAGTTCCTGTCGCCCGAATGGCATGAGATGATGAATCACACCGGCAAGGAGGCCGATCGCCTTGGCCTAAAACTTTCCATCCATAACTGCGCCGGCTGGTCCAGCAGCGGCGGGCCGTGGAACACGCCGGAGAACTCCATGCAGTGCGTGACCATCAGCGAAACGAACGTCACCGGCCCGGAGCATTATTCGGGCACGCTGCCGCAGCCGGAGACCAAGCTGGATTTCTACCGCGACATCGCGGTGCTGGCCATTCGCACGCCGGACGGCGAGGACGTGAGCATGAAATCGTTTTCGCCTACAGTCACCGCCAGCACGCCGAGGCTTAACACCGCGCTAATCGTGGACGGCAAGACCGACACCTTCGTGACGCTGCCCCTGCCGGAAGCAAACGCGCCGCAGTTCGTTCAACTCGAATTCGCGCAGCCGTTCACGGCGCGGTCAGCGGTGCTGTCGCTCGGCCCGGTCAACATGGACGTGCGAGGCGTCATTCAGGTTTCCGACGATGGCCAGGCGTTCCGCGACGTGAAGCCGTTCGTGTTTCCACGTCCCGGCACGAGCGGCACGCTGGTGCTGTCGTTCGGGAGTCAGCCCGTTTCAGCGCGGTTTTATCGCGTCAAATTCGCCGTTGGTGCGGTGAAAAGCAAGCGGCTGACCGTGGCGGAAATTTCCTTGAGTCCGTGCCTGCGCGTTGAGGACATCGAGGCCAAGAGCGGCATGAACAGTGGCCGGCTGATGCCAAATCCTGCGCCTGCGCCCGACAGCGCGCCAAACGGACTGGCGGTGAAGCGCGATGAAATCATTGACCTCACCAGCCGACTTCAGGCGAACGGCCAGCTTGATTGGGATGCGCCGGCGGGGCGCTGGACGATTCTGCGCATCGGCCACACGAGTTGCGGCAAGGATAATCATCCGGCGGCGGAAGGTGGGTTGGGTTTGGAGTGCGACAAGTTGAGCAGCGCCGCGCTCGACGCGCACTGGGCCGGCTATGTGCAAAAAGTTCTCGATGACCTCGGTCCGCTTGTCGGCAAGGACAAGACCTTCAACAATGTGCTGATTGACAGCTACGAGATCGGCGGCCAGAACTGGACACCGAAGTTCCGCGAGGAATTCCAGCAGCGGCGCGGCTACGATCCGTTGCCGTATCTCGTCACGCTCACTGGGCGCGTCGTGGACAATCCCGAAATCACCGAGCGTTTCCTGTGGGACATGCGGCGGACCATCGCCGACTTGTTCGCGGAGAAATATTACGCGCATTTCCAAAAACTCTGCCACGAGCGCGGGCTGACGGCGTCCATTGAGCCTTACACCGGGCCGTTCGAGTCGTTGCAATGCGGTGCGGGAGCGGACATTCCGATGGGCGAATTCTGGGTCGGCAATTTCTACGACTCGATTTCCACCACCAAGCTCGCCGCGTCAGTCGGCCACATCTACGACCGCACGATTATCGGCGCGGAATCGTTCACCGCCGCACCGAGCGACCGGCACGGGCGCTGGCTCGATGATCCTTACGCGCTCAAGGCGATTGGCGATTTGGTTTACTGTCACGGCGTGAACCGATTCACGCTCCACCGTTTTGCGATGCAGCCGTGGACGAACCGTTGGCCGGGTATGACGATGGGGCATTGGGGCACACACTTCGACCGCACGGTGACCTGGTTTGAGCAAGGCCGCGCGTGGATTCAATACCTCACCCGCAGCCAGTTTCTGTTGCAACAGGGAAAATTTGTGGCCGACGCCGCGTATTTTTACGGCGAAAGCGCACCGGTGGAAGATTTGGAAAACGATCCCGCGCTGCCGCCGGGCTACGACTACGACGGCATCAACGCCGACGTGCTGCTGAACCAGGCTTCTGTCAAGGATGGCCGGTTGGTGCTGAACAGCGGCATGAGTTATCGCGTTTTGGTTTTGCCGCCGTCGCAGCGCACGATATCGCCGATGTTGCTGCGGAAGCTGCGCGAATTTATCACCGCTGGACTAACAGTCGTGGGCGCAGCACCGACCAGCGCGCCCGGCTTGAGCAGTTATCCGAAGAGCGATGTGGAGGTGCGCTTCCTTGCCGCCGAAATCTGGGGCAACTGCGACGGCAAAGCCGCCACCGAACACACGTTCGGCAAGGGCAAAGTCGTCTGTGGCCAACCGATGGCGCAGGTGCTCGCCGCGCTGGGAACGAAGCCGGATTTTGAATTTGATTCGCCCGACAAATCACAACTGGCGTTCATTCATCGCCACACGGACGATGCGGAAATTTATTTTGTTTCCAACCAGCGCGACCAGGTTGGTGTGGTGGAATGCACCTTCCGCGTCAGCGGCAAAGTGCCGGAGCTATGGCATCCCGACACTGGGCGCATCGTGACGGCGGGCGTCTGGCGCGAACAGGACGGGCGCAC
>JBAXIY010000170.1:0-5045 GCA_037138135.1 Verrucomicrobiia bacterium | reverse complement strand
CAGGAGCGCAGCACCATCCTGCAATAGCCAGCCTTGGCATTATGAATTTGAAAGCAAAATCAAAAACGATACTCGTCCTTACCTACTGCTTTCTGTTTTTGATTGGCAGCGCCAAAATGACCGAAGCTCAAACTGTGAGCGTCTGGCTGACAACCCACGATTTAAGTAAAAAATTAGAACAGCAAACTTCGGTGACTTTCGCTTCCGGCAGTGGTGGAAACAATCCAGTTTTGGTTGTTGAAACGCAGACCTACCAGCAAATTGAAGGCTTCGGCGCGTCGTTCACGGATTCAGCGGCCTACCTTTTGAACCAGAAAGCGACTGAAGCGGCACGAACCAATGCCATGAACAATCTGTTCACGCGAATCGGCGGCGGCATCGGCTTGAGCTTTTTGCGCAATCCCATGGGTGCCTCTGACCTGACGCGGACCGACTATTCCTATGACGATTTGCCGGCCGGGAAGACGGATGTGAATCTTACGAATTTCTCCATCGCCCACGATCAGGTGGACATCATCCCGCTGGTGCAGCAAGCGCTGCAACTGAATCCTCAGCTCACGATCATGGCCAATCCGTGGAGCCCGCCGGGCTGGATGAAGACTTCCGGCTCCATGATTGGCGGGTCGTTGACCAACACCATGTATGCGGCGTTTGCCCGATACTTCGTCAAATACATCCAGGCCTATCAGGCGGCGGGCATTCCGACCCATTACATCTCGCTGCAAAACGAACCGCTCTATGTGCCCGGTGATTATCCGGGCATGTATATGGATGCCTCCAATCAGATCACCGTGTTGCGCGATTATGTTCTGCCCACCTTCGCGGCGAGCAATATCAACACCAAGGTCCTGGTTTATGATCACAACTGGGATCAGTATGGCTATCCGCAAACGGTCTTTGGTGATGCGACCCTGCTGGCCTCGGCTCAAGTCGCGGGCACAGCTTGGCATGGTTACGGCGGAACACCGGGCGTGATGCTCACCCTGGCCAGCCAGTTTCCAACCAAAGGCAATTATCAGACGGAACACTCCGGCGGCACCTGGGTCGGGGATCAAATGCGGCAGGATTTTGCGGAGATCATTCATGTCATGCGTTGCTGGGGCAAAGCCTACGTCAAGTGGAGCATGGCGCAGGATCAGAACAATGGCCCCAATCTGGGCGGCTGTAACACCTGCATCGGCTTGGTGACCGTGGACAATATTTCGGGATTCATCACCTACAACACCGATTTCTATACCCTGGGACACTTCAGCAAATTCGTGCTGCCCGGTGCCACGCGCATCTATTCCGCCAACGCGAACGGGGTGGTTAGCGCCGCGTTCAAGAATCCGGATGGCTCCAAGGCGCTGGTCGCTTTTAATGACACCACGGGCAGCAAAACTTTCCAGGTTCAGTGGGGCGGCCAGTCGTTCAGCTACACGCTCGCCTCCTATGCCGGTGCCACTTTCACCTGGACCGGCACCCAAACTGGCACCAACACGGTCAACCCGGCGAACAAGATTCAAGGTTCGAGTTTCAACAGCCAATCCGGCATCCAGACCGAATGGACGTCCGACTCCGTGGGCGGCTACAACCTCGGTTATTGCGATAACAACGACTACGCCGTGTATAAGAATGTGGACTTCACCGCAGGCTTCACCAATGTCACCGCGCGCGTCGCATCGTTCGCCGGGGGCTCTGCAGAGTTTCGCCTCGACAGTCCGAACGGCTTTCTCATCAGTTCCGTCACCATGCCGAACACCGGCGGCTGGCAGACTTTTTCGAACGTCAGCGGCTCCGTGGCCGGTGCTACCGGCGTGCGTGATCTCTATCTCGTTTTCAGGGGAGCGGGCAGTGTGGCGAATCTGAACTCGTTCCAGTTCAGCAGCGGGCTGCCCAGTCCGTGGGTGACTGCGGATATCGGCACTGTGGGTGCCGCGGGCAGCGCTACTTACAACAGCGGCCTCTTCGAAATCATCGGTTCCGGGGCGGACATTGAGGGCACTGCGGACGAGTTCCGTTATGTGTATCAAGCCTCCAGCGGCGATTGCAGCATTGTGGCTCGCGTCACCGCGCAAGATACCACCGATCCGTGGGCGAAGGCCGGAGTGATGATTCGGGAGAGTGACGCGGCGGGAGCAATTAATGCGGCGGTCGTCATCACGCCAGGTAATGGTGTGAGGTTTCAATGGCGGACCACGACGGGAGGCACGACGACTTCCACCGGCGTTTCGGGTGTGGTTGCCCCCTGTTGGCTAAAACTCCAGCGCGGCACCAATCGTTTTGCCGCTTACTATTCCACCAATGGCCTCGCCTGGACCCAGATTGGCACCAGCCAGACAATTGTGATGGCTTCGAACGCGACCCTCGGCTTGGCGATGACCAGCCACGCGGACGGCACGCTCGGCACCAGCACGATGGATAACGTGACAACTCTAGGACTTCCGGTGCAACCGGCAGGGCTTAATTCAACCGCAGGCAACAACCAAGTGTTTTTGAGTTGGACGGCTTCCACAGGTGCCGCGAGTTATAATGTTAAACGCGCCACTGTCAACGGCGGGCCTTACACAACCGTGACCAATGTCACGACGACCATCTGCACCAACATTGGCCTCAGCAACGGCACAACCTACTTCTATGTCGTCTCGGCGCTGAATGCCTTGGGAGAAAGTGCCAACTCCGGTCAGGTGAGTGCCACGCCCACCAATCATCCGCCTGTGATAGCGGCGGTTTCCAATCAAACAATCCTCGCCGGCCGGACCCTGGTGGTCACCAACTCCGCGAGCGATGCCGACGCGCCGCCGCAGCTCCTGACCTACACTTTGTCCGCTTCGCCATCCGGTTCCGCCATTGATCCCAAGAGCGGCCTGTTCTCCTGGCGTCCTACCATTACCCAGTCACCGTCCACGCAGAGCGTCGTGGTCGTGGTTTCTGACAACGGTGATCCTGTCAAGAGCGCTTCGCAAAGTTTTAGTGTGACAGTGCTCCAGCCTTCCAGTCCCACGCTGGGCATCGCTTCCGTCACCAGTAATAGGTTGGGGTTCTGGGTTAGCGGGGACGCTGGGCCGGACTACAAAATTCAAGCTTCCACCAACCTGATGTCTTGGTCAGCGATTGCCACCTCGAATTCGCCAGACGTGCCTTTTTTTTGGGTCGACCCAAATCCAGCCATATTGCCGCAGCGATTCTACCGTGCCCTGCTGGGCCCATAAAAGAGTCGGGAAGGAAATTACTTGGTGTAGCGGCCAATGTCATCAGGACGTTTATTTTGTGTCCTTTTGCGAAAAACAAAAACTATGAGCAAACAAGTTTTAATTTTTTTATAGGGTTTTGCGTGCTACTGATGGATTCTCGTGCGGGATGATGTCAGACAGTCGTGGGCTGCCAGCTTTTGTTTTTTGTGCCCGATGATCGCTCGTCGGTTGGCAAAACAAACGCGAATCCCAATGCGTTCCGCCGCACCATAGCATTGCTCAATTACCTCAGTCTCACCGGTTGGGTGCGGCGGCCTTGCCGCGAGCGGCCGGTTTGAGTCGCTGGTCGGTTGACCAATAACTTGACTGACACTTGACTCATCTTTCCGCACCTCACGGCGCGAAAAAATGGCCCGCTAGCTTACGCCAGCGAGCCCCCCAATTTGGTCTGTCGCTTTAAGGGCGTGGGAGATATTCGATGCGATCTGCCCATTCCCAATCTTTGGCCTCACGCCACAGATCCACGAGGAGTCTAGCCTGCTTGCCGTAGGCAATTACTGGCACCGAACGACGAAAGAGAATCACACCGGCATGCCCCAAACCTTCGCGAGTCAGTTCGCCCGCGTGCATCGGTATGCTCGCCCGATCAAAGCCCACGAGAATCATTTCTTCCTCCCGCAAGGTCATCAGCAGGGCCGGGTCTTTCACCGACATATAAGCGCCTTCCTGCCAGTCGGCGATGTGAATGATTGGAAAATCAGGGGAGATTTGCCGGCACGCGGCCACCAGCCGATGCGACGTGTTCTCATCCGCCAGCAGGCGCGGTTTCATGCGGCGACCTCGGCGGCACGCTGTTGCGCAATCTCCTTCGCGAACGCTTTGGCATACGCGAGCGCACACCGGACTAGCGCCGGGGTCCAACGGAAATGATCAGCCGTCCGGGTAATGGTTTTGGTTTCACGATGCACTTCCACCACTTCCCACACCGCAACGCGATGCCCTTGGAGATACGCTTCCCGACCCGCGATGGAATCGCGAAAGCCAATGCCCGGATATTCCTCCTCCAACGCTTTTTCCTTCAAATAAAGACTACTCAACGTGGAGACTTCCAGATGCCGCCGCTTCGCTTGCCGCGAAAGCAATGCCGCATGATTTTCTTCGATTCGACAGGATTGCACGATAGTTGGCATGACCAGAGCATCGTTTACATTGTATACAGTGTCAAGACCCAGTTTTCAATTCCCCATCAAAACGATCATTGCGCGGTTTTAATTTTCGTCGCACGAAACCAAATGAAGTCGTGTGTTCCACTAGCTGCGAACGCGCCTTGAATTTTGTTCGCGTTGCTCAACAGGATATTTGTTCGCTGCGCTCAACAATGACGAATCGCGCGGCAAATTCACGGTCTCCATTTACGATGATCATTTCCCGCGCGCGGACGCCGGCGCTCATGCTGGCGGCGGCGGCTAACGCCACCGCGACGCCAGCACCGGCCAGCCTTCACAGGTTTACGAATGGTTTCTCACGGCTGGCCTTTCGCTGTCAGCGCGCGCGATATGGACGTCGCAGGTTGTTGGATGGTTGCTGGTCTGTCGAGCGGTTCAGGTTGGCGGATGATTTAGCGCGCTGACCGGCGTCGAAACCTCGTCGCTAACGCTCCTCGACTTGAACGCTTCGTTCGGCCTCAGTCGGGCATCAGTCACGCCAGCCGGTTTCCCCTTTGCCATTTCACCGGCTGTCATGCCTGCTGCTTTCCTCCTTCGGCCTGCCACTACGCGGGGGACAATCAGATGGTGAATTGATTCCTCGCGGCATACAGACGGTTTTCTCCGCGCAGCGTCAGGAGTGCCTGCTGGTGGCCTGTCTGCCTGT
>JBAXIY010000169.1:0-5057 GCA_037138135.1 Verrucomicrobiia bacterium | reverse complement strand
TGCAAATTCACATGGAATTTGCGCTTGGTGATCGCGGTGATGTGCGTGCCGATACCGCCGGACTTCTTGGATTTACCCGAACGCCAGATGATACTACCCTTCATTGGGCGTTTGCCGGTCAATTCACAAATGCGTGCCATAAATTTTTTCTTTCGATTTTTCTTGTTTCGAGCCGCAGAGCCTATCAGGGAATCGCGCGGTGACAAGTTCTTTTTCCGGGAAATTCTGCGTGCCTTTGCCGCGTGCCAAACGTATCTTCACCGCCTGATTTTATGGCTACCTTAAAACCCTTTGCCGCCCTGCGACCGCAACCCGAACTCGCCGCCCAAATCTGCGAACTGCCTTACGACGTGATGTCGTCCGACGAGGCGCGTGAAATGGCCGCCGGCAAACCGCTCAGCTTCCTGCACGTCAGCAAACCGGAAATTGATCTGCCCGCCGGCACCGATTTGTATTCGCCCGCTGTTTACGCGAAGGGCGCAGAGAATTTTGCCGGATTGATTTCGCAAGGCGCGCTCAAACAGGATTCGCAGCCGAGTTTTTATTTATATCGGCAAGTCATGGGCAAACACGCGCAGGTCGGCCTCGTCGCCGCCGCGAGCTGCGAAGAGTATCTGGCGAACATCATCAAGAGGCACGAACTGACGCGCGTGGACAAGGAAGACGACCGCGTGCGCCACATTGAAGCGCTCAACTCGCAAACCGGCCCGGTGTTTCTGACGTATCGCGCCTCGGAAAATTTCGATGCGTTCGTCACCAAGAAAATTTCCGAAACGCCCGCTGTGGATTTCACCGGCGCGGATGACGTGCGCCACACGTCGTGGACGATTTCCAACGCGGAAGAAATCAAATTTGTCGAAGAACAGTTTGCGCAGATTCCGGCGCTTTACATCGCCGACGGCCATCATCGCAGCGCGGCGGCGGGTCGCGTTTTCAAATCGCGCAATGGCGCGGGTCATAGCGGCCAATTTCTTGCCGTCATTTTCCCGCACAACCAGATGCAGATTTTGCCCTACAACCGCGTGCTGAAAGATTTAAACGGCCTCACGCCGCTCGAGCTGATTTTGAAGTTGGAAAAAGTTTTTGAAACCATCCGCACTGGTGAGGCAACGCCCAAAGGCAAACACCAGCTTGGATTGTTCATCGATGGCAAATGGCATCGCCTCACTTTCAAGCGCGAGTTCATCTTGGGAAAAAACCTGATTGATGGACTTGATGTGACCTTGCTGCAACAGCTCGTCCTTGCGCCGATTTTTGGAATCGACGACCCGCGCACGAGTAAAAAAATCAATTTCGTGGGCGGCATCCGAGGCACGGCTGAGCTGGAAAAGCTCGTTACTAGCGGCGAATACGCTTGCGCGTTCAGCATGTTCCCCACCAGCATCGAAGACCTCATGCAGATCGCCGACGCCGGCGGCATCATGCCGCCCAAGAGCACGTGGTTCGAGCCCAAGCTCCGCGACGCGATGTTCTGCCACCTCATCTGATATTTTCGATTTTGGATTTACGATTTACGAGGCCGTTCCAATTTCGAAGTCGGCGCGTAAATCGAAAATCGTCATTCGTAAATTTCATGCGGGTTCCTGGTGGCCTTCATTTTGGATTCGACACTCGTAATTTGAAATTCGACATTAGCCCGGTGTCAACCGCCCGCCTGCAACGCAGTCTCCGCGCCACGTTCCTCGGCCTAGCCGCGAACGTCACGCTGACCATCGCGAAATTTCTCGCCGGCATTCTCGGCCATTCGCAGGCGCTCATCGCGGACGCCGTAGAATCACTCGCAGACATTTTCAGTTCCATCATCGTCTGGCGCGGACTCGTCGTGGCCGAAACGCCGCCGGACGAAGATCATCCTTACGGCCACGGCAAAGCCGAGCCGATGGCGGGGGCGATTGTTTCCGTGATGCTGCTGCTCGCAGCGGCGTGGATTGCATTCAACGCGCTGCACGCGTTGAATGAGCCGCGCGTCGCGCCGTCGCCGTGGACGCTGATCATCCTGATCGTCATCATCGTTGTGAAGGAAACGCTGTTCCGCTTCGTGCTCCGCGAATCGCAGACGGTCGAAAGCTCCGCCGTCGAAACCGACGCGTGGCATCATCGCAGCGACGCCATCACGTCCGCCGCCGCATTTCTGGGCATCAGTATTTCGCTCCTCGGCGGCAAAGGTTACGAGGCGGCGGACAACTGGGCCGCCGTCGCCGCCGCATCCGTCATCGCTTTCAACGGCTGGCGCTTGCTGCTGCCCGCCGTAAATGAGTTAATGGACCGCTCGCCAGATCGCGAACTGATTGAAAAAATTCGCGCGGTAGCGGGAACCATTCCCGGTGTGGGCGGCGTGGAAAAATGTTTTGTGCGCAAGATGGGCTACCAGTTTTTCGTGGACATGCACGTCTGGGTTGACCCGCTGATGACGGTGGAACGCTCGCACCGCATCGGCCACGAAGTAAAAAACAAAGTGCGCGGGGAAATCCCGTCCGTCCGCGATGTGCTGATCCACATCGAGCCGAGCAAGCCGGAGACAACGCCCGCAACGTGAAGGCTGAGACGCATTTCAAAGGTTGGGCCAAGCCGGGAATCGTCCCACCGGGTCTCGCGGCGGGCGTGACGGTCGAGCCGCATGAGACGCTTGACGCCATCAGCGGACATTTCCGTTTGTTCCAACTTCGCGACGGCCACCGTTTTTCCACCGATGATATTTTGACCGCGTGGTATGGCACGACGTGGTGTCCGACCGCGCGCACCGGGCTCGACCTTGGCAGCGGCATCGGCACCGTCGGCATGATTTGCGCGTGGCGTCTGCAAGGAACGAAATTTGTGACTGTCGAAGCGCAAAGCGATAGCATCACGCTCGCCAAAAAATCCGCGCGCTACAACGGACTTGAAGACCGCTACGAAATTCGTCAGGGCGATTTTCGCGCGCCGGAAATTTTGCGCGCCGAGGAAAAATTCGATCTCGTCACCGGCAGTCCGCCGTATTTCCCGCTCGGCAATGGCATCGAAAGCGAGCATCCGCAAAAACTCGCCTGCCGGTTTGAATTGCGCGGCACCATTGCGGATTATTGCACCACGGCGGCCAAGCACCTTGCGCCCGGCGGCTTCTTCGCCTGTGTGTTTCCGCATGAACCGGCGCAGCTTGCCCGCGTCGAGGCTGGCGCGCGCGCGGCGGGATTAATCATCGTCCGCAAATGCCCGGTAGTTTTTCGCGAGGGCGATCCGGCGCTCGTCGGGTTGTTCGGCCTGATGCGCGCGGAGGATTTGCCGGAATGGTTTCGCGGCCAGACGTGGACGGAACCGGAGTTGATCATCCGCACGCGCGACGGGAAGATTCATCCCGAATACTCCGCCGTGAAGCTGGCCATCGGCTTTCCACCCTGAATATTACTACTATAGGGGATTACTGATTAATTCAGGTAAGGTCGTGCCCGCCTTTGCCGGTTAAAAAAACTTGAAACAAATCTCAAATGGTGGCGTCTTGTTAAATGTGAAATTCAGGCTCGCCTTTACCCTGATTGAATTGCTGGTGGTTATCGCCATCATCGCCATTCTCGCGGCAATGTTGCTGCCCGCGCTGACCAAGGCGAAGCAGAGCAGCTATCGCGCGGTGGACTTGAACAATCTCAAGCAACTCGGCGTGGCCATGAATCTGGAGACGACGGACAATGCCGACCGGATGCCCTGGGCCAATTGGCTTTCGGGTGAAGAGGCCAAGCCAACGCCGCAAGGCTGGCTTTACACCCGCGACCTCAACGCCAGCGGTGCGGCGCAATTTAAATTGGAGACCGGCAGTTTCTGGCCGGTGCTGACGAATCCCAAAATGTATTTCTGCCCAAGCGATGACACGAACAGCCCCATGTTCAAGCTGCGCGGCCAGCAGATTTCCAGTTACGTAATGAACGGCGCGGTATGCGATTATGGCCAGATTTCCACACCGGTGAAGCTGTCGCAGTTGTCCCCGATGGGCGCGGCATTTTGGGAATGTGCGAACAACACGACCAATGATAATATGACTTTGTTCAATGACGGCGCGAGCAGCCCGGACGAAAACGTCAGCGGTCGGCACGGCACCTTGGCGATCTACGGCGCATTTGATGGCGGGGCGCGTTTGATGAAGCTCACGGAGTGGACGGCCAAAATATCTGAGGCCACCGCCAACGAACTGTGGTGCTATCCCGGCAGCCTGAATGGAAGATGAAAATGAAAACCTCACATCCAAATTTCGCTCGGCGCGCGTTCACGCTGATTGAATTGCTCGTGGTCATCGCCATCATCGCGATTCTCGCGGCCATGCTATTGCCGGCTTTGTCCTCGGCCAAGCAGCGCGCGTGGACCATCGCGTGCAACTCCAATCTCCACCAAATCGGCCTCGGCCTGACGATGTTTGCGGATGACAACAACGGGTATTTCCCCAAGTCCGGTAGCAGCATTCTCTGGAACCCGACCACTCCGGACGCGGCGACGAACGGCTGGATGCAGCAGATTTTCACCATGGTCGGTAATACGAATGTCTATCATTGTCCGGGCAATGCACAATTGCCCTTGAACAACCAATCGCCGTTCAATTATTTCAACGGCGCGCGCGCAGCCTATATCGCCGCTGGCCGCTTCGCCGCCGTCAAGAATACCCAGATTCAGTTTCCGACCGCCTATGTGTTGGCTGGCGACACGATTGACAACGGGCAGTATTTTGATCGGGACGATTGCGACAAGGATGATTACTCGCAGAACTGCGTCGGAGGGCCAGAAAACGGAATGAACTGGGTGGACTGGCAGGCGCACAACAAAGGCCAAAATGTTCTTTTTGCCGACGGCCACACCAAGTGGTATAGCGGCTACAACTCAAACGAAATGACCTTTCGCTACGATTCCATACACGGCTGGGAATAATTCCTCGCGCGCAGTTGCATTTCCATTTTGCGTTTACTTCCCCGGCGTGGCTAGAATGTCCGCCACATGAAAATCGTTCTCGCATACTCCGGCGGACTGGACACCTCGGTGCTCATGTCCTGGATCAAGGAAAAATATAACGCCGAGATGATCGGCTTCTGCGCCGACATCGG
>JBAXIY010000168.1:0-5083 GCA_037138135.1 Verrucomicrobiia bacterium | reverse complement strand
CGTTTTTACCGTGCGACTCTTAAACAATGAATATCCATTCCAATCGCCGTAAATTTCTCGCCAGCGTAACGGCGTTCGTCGTCTCGCTTTCGTTGCCGGTTTTCGGTCAAATCAACGTCGGAGGACGCAAGAAAAACGGTGGCGGTGGCGGTGGCGGAAAAAAACATCCCGGCGCGGTGGATTACGTTCTGCCGCCCGAATTCGCGCAGTTCAGCTGGCTTTCACTTGTGCTTGGCCGGGTCACCGAGGAATCCGTGACGGTGAGCGCAATTGCCAAAGAAAATATCGAAGGCTACATCGAATACGGCACGGCCGCGGGAAATTACACCAGCAAATCAGCGTTGCTTACATTTCCCGCCGCCAAACCTGTGGAGGTCGCTTTGGGCCAGCTTCAACCGAACACGCAATATTTTTACCGGCTGCAATTCCGAAAGACCGGCGCAACTGAATTTACCTCGCGACCCGAGTGCCACTTCCACACGCAACGCGCCGCGGGCAAGGCTTTCACCTTTGCGATCCAAGGCGACTCGCATCCCGAGCGACCGCAGATGAGCGAACCAAATCTATACGCGCGCACGCTGCTCAACGCCGCCGCCGACCGGCCGGATTTTTACATCTGCATGGGGGACGATTTTAGCGTCGCACCGATTCGCGAAGTTTCCTTTGATGCCGTCGCGGAACGCTACACGCTGCAACGACCGTTTCTCGGCCTGATCGGCCAGAGCGCGCCGGTGTTTCTGCTCAACGGCAATCATGAGCAGGCCTCGCTCTTCAATTACAACCAAACCGATGAGCGACACGCCGTTGCGGTTCACGCCCAAAACGCGCGCAATCAGTTTTATCCCACGCCGGCCCCGGACCGTTTTTATGCCGGCGATACCGAGACGCTGCCATCGGTTGGCTTGCGCAAAGATTATTGCGCGTGGACCTGGGGCGATGCGTTGTTCGTGATTCTCGACAACTACTGGCATTCACCCGCGCTCGTGGACAGTGGATTTCGCGAACAAGATGCGAGCGGCGGCAAAGGGGGACGCGGACAGCGCGACTGGTGGGAACTGACACTCGGCGACGCGCAATATCAGTGGTTCAAGCGCGTGTTGGAACAGAGCAAAGCAAAATACAAGTTTGTCTTCGCCCATCACGTGCTGGGCTCGGGTCGTGGCGGCATTGATGAGTGTGATTTGTATGAGTGGGGCGGCCGGAACAAGCGCGGCGATTGGGAATTCGCGCAAAAGCGACCCGGCTGGGAGTTGCCCATTCACCAACTGATGGTCAAGCATGGGGTCACGATTTTCTTTCAGGGGCACGACCATCTTTTCTGCAAGCAGGAACGCGACGGCATCATCTATCAGGAAGTGCCGATGCCCGCTGATCATGGCTATATGACTTACAACGAGGAGCGCTATCAATCTGGCGTGAAGCTGCCGAACTCCGGCCATCTGCGTGTGTCCGTTTCGCCCGAAGCGGTGAAAGTGGATTACGTCCGCAGTTACCTGCCAAAGGACGAAATGGCGCAGCGCAAGACCGGTGAAATTGCTCACAGCTATACGATCAAAGCGAAAACGAGCCATGCCTAAATCACTTCTAAGCCGTCTGATGATTGCAGGCGCATTGACAATGATTGCGTTCAATGTGTCAGCGCAAGCTACCAAACCGCAAAATGGCCGTGGGCATCGCGGCCAAGGCGCGACCAATTATTTTAACATCGCCGTGCCAGCGCATTCTTATGATTTGATACTCGCCCGACCGGAAAAGAATTCGGTCACCTTAAGTGCGTTGGCCTATCAAACCATGGAGGGCTTTGTGGCTTACGGGATGCAACCGAACGCTTGCAGCAACCGGACAACAGTCCAGCAGTTCAAAGCCGGAGAACCGGTTGAATTCGTAATCACTCCACTGCAAGCTGACACAAAGTATTATTACCAGTTCCATTCGCGGTTGGCCGGCGCAACCCAGTTCACCATGAGCCCGGAGTATTCTTTCCAAACGGCGCGGCCGCCGGGCAGCTCTTTCACGTTCACGATGACGGCCGATGTGCATCTGGATGAACACACCAGCGCGAGAGTATATGAGCAATCGCTCACCGACATCCGCGCCGACAAGCCGGATTTTCATATCGATCTGGGCAACCTCTTCATGACCGACAAACACGCCACGCGCGACGAGGCAGCGCGACAGTATCTGGCTCAACGATTTTATCTTGGCCAGATCGGATCATCCGCGCCGCTCTTTCTGGCGCTCGGAGTGCACGACGGCGAGAGCAGCCGAAATGATGACGGTTCGCCCGATAGCCTGGCGGCTTGGGCGAATGCGCTGCGCAAAAAGTATTTTCCGAATCCCGTGCCGGATGGATTCTACAGCGGCAATTCAATTCCCAAATCTCCGAGCGGTTTGCTGGAAAATTATTTCGCCTGGACGTGGGGCGATGCGCTCTTTGTGTTGCTCGACCCATATCGCTATTCGCTTCTGGCGCACGGCAACGCAAGCGACGGCTGGGCCTGGTCGCTCGGACGCGAACAATACGACTGGCTCGCAAAAACGCTCACGGGCAGCCCGGCAAAATACAAATTCATCTTCCTGCACAACCTCCTCGCCGGCGACCAGGCCTCGCGCGGCGGCGTGGAGATTGCGGGCTTTAATGAATGGGGTGGAAAAAATCTCGATGGCTCCGAGGGTTTCGCACAACATCGCCCTGGCTGGCCGATGCCGGTCCACCAACTGCTGCTGAAAAACCACGTCACGGCCGTGTTTCGGGCGCATGATAATTTCTACGCGCGGCAGGAACTGGACGGGGTTTTGTATTTGATGGTTCCACAACCCAGCTTTGCAGGCAACGACCGTATCCGCGATTTGGAAAACTACGGCTACAAGCAAGGCATCTTCCGAGGCAACTCCGGCCATGTGCGCGTCACCGTTTCACCCGAAAAGGTGGTCGTAGATTATGTGAAATCCACGTTAGATCGCGAAATTGCCGACACCGTGACCCGCTAAATTTTACCGGCGTTATTTCCCGACCGTCGCGACAATCTTCTTCGCTGCATCCGCCATCGAATCGCCGTTGATGATGGCGACGCCAGATTCCGCCAGCGTCTTCTTGCCGGCAGCGACGTTATTGCCTTCGAGTCGGACTACGAGCGGAAGTTTCAAACCAGTTTCCTTCACCGCCGCGACGATGCCGGTGGCGATGACATTGCAATCCATAATACCGCCGAAAATATTGACCATGATGCCCTTCACGTTCGGGTCGCTCAAAATGATTTTGAATGCCGCCGTGACCTGCTCCTTGCTCGCGCCGCCGCCGACGTCGAGGAAGTTTGCCGGATTGCCGCCGAAATGCTGGATGATATCCATCGTGGCCATCGCGAGACCCGCGCCGTTCACGAGGCAGGCGATGCTGCCGTCGAGCTTGATGTAATTCAGCGCGAACTTCGACGCCTCGATTTCCAGCGGCGCTTCTTCGTTCAAGTCGCGCATCTCTAAAATGTTTTTGTGGCGGTAGAGCGCGTTATCGTCCAAGGAAATTTTAGCATCCAGCGCGACGACGGTTTCCTTGCCATCCGCCAATTCTACGACTGCCAAAGGATTCAATTCCACCATCGCGGCGTCACATTCCCACCAAGTGTTATAGACGCCCGTGATCAGTTTGACGCCCGCGTTAAACAAATCGCCTTTTAGACCGAGCGCAGCGGAGATTTTGCGCGCCTGATACGGCATGATGCCGACGGCGGGATCAATGGTTTCCTTGAAAATCTTTTCCGGATGTTTCTCCGCGACTTCCTCGATATCCATGCCGCCTTCGGTGCTGGCCATGATGAGCGGACGCGAGGTTTCGCGGTTCAGGAGAACGGCGAGATAAAATTCCTTTTTGATCTTCGCGCCGGCGGCGATGAGCAACGTCTGCACCTGCCGACCTTCCGCGCCAGTCTGCTTGGTGACGAGCGTCTGACCGAACATCTTCTCCGCGAAACCAACGGCCTCATCCACGGACGAGGCGACTTTTACGCCGCCCTGAAAGCCAGATTTAAAAGTGCCTTTGCCGCGTCCTCCCGCATGGATCTGCGATTTGACGACGACTTTGGCGCTACCGCTGGCGACGATTTTCTCCGCCGCCGGACGCACCTCAGCGAGCGACTTAGCGGGGATTTCAAGTGTCACGGCGACGCCGTATTGCGCGAGCAACTGCTTGGCCTGGTATTCGTGGATATTCATTTCAAAAAAATTCTGCCGTGAAAAACGGCCAGAGAATTAAAAACCATTACTGCTGGAAATCAAACCTTTTAACCGGGAGCGACCGCGCTGCTTTGAACCAGCGGATTATTCACGCCAGCTTCGGCGTCAGTTCGCCAGCCGGTTTGGAATGCGAACCGTGGTCGTGTCTGTCGGCGATGGCTTCAGGTTGAAAATGTTCCAGTTCCTCGCCTTTGCGCACGAGCCGCGCGCTGTTGAAAATCACAATCAACGTGCCGAACACATGCAAAATCGCGGCTGTAATCGGGCCGATGATGCCGAACGCTGACGCCGACAAACCGGCGATGATGAACACCACGCCGAACGCAAAATTCTGATTGATGACCGCGCGCGTGCTGCGCGAAAGCTTCACGAGGAACGGCAGACGGCGCAGATCGTTGTTCATCAGCGCAATCGTCGCGCTGTGGATGGCGACTTCGCTGCCAGCCGCGCCCATCGCGATGCTTATGTCGCCAGCGGCGAGCGCGGGCGCATCGTTTACGCCGTCACCGACGACGGCGACTTTGTAGCCTTTCGCTTTCATCGCGCGGACGAAATCCACCTTGTTCTGCGGCAGGCAATCACCTTGCGCTTCTTCGCAGCCGATTTCCGCAGCGACGCGCGTGGCGACCACATGACGGTCGCCGCTCACCATCGCGATACGGCGGACGCCCGCGTCTTTCAAATCCGCCAGCGCTTCTTTCGATTCCGCGCGCGTTTGATCTTGCATCCCAACCCAGCCGACGCACTTGCCGTTTTGCGCGACGAAAATCAAACTCCAGCCTTCGGTCTCGTTCAAGTCCACGGATTTTTCGAAGCTCGCATCAATGCCGTTGTCCTTGAGCCATTGCGCGCG
>JBAXIY010000167.1:0-5131 GCA_037138135.1 Verrucomicrobiia bacterium | reverse complement strand
TCATCATCACGCCGTCGCACAATCCGCCGGAAGATGGCGGCTTCAAATACAATCCACCGAACGGCGGTCCGGCGGACACGGATGTGACCAAGTGGGTGCAAAACCGCGCGAACGAATTGTTGCGCGCGGGCAATTCCGGCGTGAAGAGAATTACCTTTGAGTCCGCGCTCAAGGCCGCGACCACACACGCAAAAGATTTTATTCTGCCTTACGTTGAGGATTTAAAAAACGTTGTGGACATGGACGCGATTCGCGCCGCGAATTTGAAACTCGGCGTGGATCCGCTCGGCGGCGCGTCGCTGCCGTTGTGGGAGCCGATCAATTCCATTTACAAACTCAATATCGAGGTCGTGAATCCGAAACTCGACCCGACGTTCTCGTTCATGTCGGTGGATCACGACGGGAAAATCCGCATGGATTGTTCTAGTCCGTATGCGATGGCCGGCTTGGTTGGGCTGAAGGATAAATACAGCGTGGCATTTGCCAACGACCCCGACGCCGACCGCCACGGCATTGTCACGCCGTCCGTCGGTCTGATGAACCCGAATCATTATCTTGCGGTGGCTATTGGCTATCTGCTCACGCATCGCCCGCAGTGGTCGCAAAATGTCATTGTCGGAAAAACGCTTGTCAGCAGCGGCATGATTGATCGCGTCGTGGCAAAGCTTGGTCGCAAACTTTGCGAAACGCCGGTCGGTTTCAAGTGGTTCGCGCCGGGATTGTTTGATGGTTCATTTGGTTTCGGCGGCGAAGAAAGTGCCGGCGCAAGTTTCCTGCGGCGCAATGGCACGGTTTGGACGACGGACAAAGACGGCCCGATCATGGATCTGCTCGCGGCGGAAATTACGGCGGTAACGCAAAAAGATCCGGGCGAACATTTTGTTGAGCTGACGAAAGAATTTGGCACGCCATTTTACACGCGCATTGACGCGGCGGCGACGCCGGAGCAAAAAGCGAAGTTGTCGAAACTTTCGCCGGAAGCCGTGAAAGAATCGCAACTCGCCGGAGAAACTATTACCGCCAAATTGACCAAAGCGCCGGGCAACGGTGCGGTCATCGGTGGTTTGAAAGTGACGTCAGCGAATGGTTGGTTCGCCGCACGCCCGTCCGGCACGGAAAATATTTACAAGATTTACGCGGAAAGTTTTCGCGACGAAACGCATCTCAAAACCATCGTCAGCGAGGCGCAGCAGATTGTGAACAATGCGCTGGCTTGAGTCGGGTGAAAAACTGCCATGAAAACCAAAGAGGTCATTAAAAAAGCCGGCAAATTTACGGAGCCATTTCGGGTGGCGAACGGTAAGAAATTTCGGCTCAAGGATTTTGATCCGGAGGAAACGCTCGGTTTAAAATCCGAAGCCAAGCCGCGCGCCCAAGAAGCGCTGGCGGTCGGCGTCCGCACGCTGGCGGAGTTGCAGGATAAACTTTACGCGCAGGACAAATGGGCCGTGCTGCTGATTTTTCAGGCGATGGATGCGGCGGGTAAAGACGGCGCGATCAAGCACGTCATGTCCGGTGTCAATCCGCAAGGCTGCGACGTGCATTCCTTCAAGGCACCCTCGGCGGAGGATTTGGATCATGATTATCTTTGGCGTTGCATGAAGGTGCTGCCAAATCGCGGGCACATCGGCATATTCAATCGCAGTTATTACGAGGAAACCCTCGTCGTGCGCGTGCATCCGGAATTTCTGGCGAAGCAAAAGCTGCCGGCGGAACTCATTACCAAAAAAATCTGGGAGCAGCGCTTCGAAGATATTCGCAACTTCGAGCAATACCTCGCCAACAACGGCATCGCCGTGGTGAAATTTTTTCTGAACGTCTCGAAGAAAGAGCAGAAGCGCCGCTTTCTGGAACGTTTGGAGGAGCCGCAGAAGAACTGGAAGTTTTCCGCCGCCGACCTGCACGAGCGCGCTTATTGGGACGAATACCAGCAAGCCTACGAGGACATGATCCGTAACACCGCCACCCGGAGCGCGCCTTGGTATGTGGTGCCGGCGGATAATAAATGGTTCACGCGCTGCGTGGTCGCGGCGGCGGTGATTGAAACTTTGGACCGTCTGGATTTGGACTATCCAAAGGTCGCCCCGGCTAAACAAAAAGAATTGCTCGCAGCGAAAGCCGCGTTGCTGAAAAAATAATCAAGCCATGAAATTTGGATACAAAGAAGCTTTTCTCGTCGTGGTCGTGCTGGCGCTTTTCTGTGGTTGCCTGCTGGTGCTGCTGCCGTTTTTTTCCTCGCTGCTCTGGGCGGTGGTGCTGGTCTGTTCCAGTTGGCCGGTGTATGTCCGGCTGTTGAAGGTGGCCGGCAACCGCCATTCGCTTGCGGCGCTGTTGATGACGCTGGGCATGATTTTAATTTTGCTGCTGCCCTTCGTCATCGTCGGCAGCACCCTGGCGGACAACGTTCATGATTTGACGGCGGCGACGCAAAAATTTATCCAGCAAGGCCCGCCCGCGCCGCCTGAATGGCTGGCAAAAATCCCCTTTGTCGGGCAGCGCGTGATGGATTACTGGCAAAGTGCGGCCGCCGACACCGCTCAATTGTGGAAGCAGGCACAGAAACTGGTGGAACCAGCCGGGGCGTTACTACTTGCGGGCGGACTGATGCTTGGCAGCGGTTTAATCAAACTGGCGTTGAGTATTTTCATTGCCTTCTTTTTATTCCGCAGCGGTGCGACGGCGGGTGCCTGGGCGACGGCGCTGGTGCGGCACATCGCCGGCGAACGTGGCACGCATCTGCTGATCGTGGCGGGAAACACGGTGCGCGGGGTGGTTTATGGCATTCTCGGCACGGCGCTCACGCAGGCGTTGCTGGCAGGAATCGGCTTTTTTGTTGCTGGCGTGCCGGGCGCAGCGTTGCTGGCGTTGCTGACATTCTTTTCCTCCATTGTGCCGCTTCTCGGCACGACGTTGACGTGGGTGCCTGCGGCCATCTGGCTGTTTCATCAGGGCGAAAATGGCTGGGGAGTTTTCATGCTCATCTGGGGTTTTGGCGTAGCCAATGTGGACAACGTCGTCAAGCCGTGGCTCATCAGTCAGGGCAGCAATCTACCGTTCATCCTGATTTTTTTTGGTGTGCTGGGCGGCGCGCTGACGTTTGGCTTCATCGGCGTTTTTCTGGGGCCAACGCTATTGGCGGTCGGTTACAAATTGGTGGTGGAATGGGCGGCGGCCAGCCGGCTCATGGAAACACCGGCTTCGGAAAATTCTGAACCGGGCAAATAAAACCGAACCAGCAACCCGCCTTCGCCACCAAAAATCCACCATGAAAATTACAACGCTTGGCGCATCCGGCGGCGAAGTCACCGGCTCGGCTTATCTGGTTGAAACCAAATCCGCGCGTGTGCTGGTGGACTGCGGATTGTTTCAAGGCGGCCAGCGCGCCGACACGTTGAACCGCGCGGAGCTGCCGGTTAGCCAACTGGACGCAGTTCTCATTACGCACGGACATCTCGACCACACGGGACGTTTGCCATTGCTCGCGAAGGCTGGCTATGCCTCACCGGTATTCGCGACGCAGGCGACGATTGAAATGGCGTCGCTCATTTTGCGCGACTCTGCGCATATCCAGACGCAGGACATCGAGCGCGTGAACCGCAAGCGCGAGCGCGCGGGCGAACCAGCATTGGAGCCGCTTTACACCGCCGCGCACGCCGAGGCGACTATCGAACGCTTCAAAGCCGTGCCCTATCAGCAAGCCGTGCCGGTCGCACCCGGCATTCAGGCGATTTGGACGGAAGCCGGTCACATGCTCGGTTCGGCGAGCATCCAGTTGATTGTGGGTGACGCGGGGAAGACGAAGCGGATTGTTTTCTCCGGCGACCTCGGTCCCAGAAACGCGCCGATTCTCAAGGACTACGAACCGTTTCGCCAAGCGGATATGGTGTTTCTGGAATCCACCTATGGCGACCGCGATCACCAGCCGTTGGGGCAAACGGTGGAAGAATTCATCACCATCGTGCAGGCGGCGGTGAAGGCGCGCGGAAAAATTCTCGTGCCGACCTTTGCCGTCGGCCGGGCACAGTTGTTGATGACGCTGATGAGCCAGATGTTCCGGCGCAAATTAGTTCCGCCGTTCCCCATTTTTCTCGACAGCCCGATGGCTATTACGGCCACGGAAATTTACGAGCATCACCACGAACTATTCGACGAAGAGATGCTGAAATACATCGCGCAAAAACCCGTGCGCGAAGATTTGTTGACGCTGAAAGTTTGTCCGACGGCGGAGGATTCCAAAAAAATCAACGACCAGCCGGGGCCATGCCTCGTCATGGCGGGCGCGGGCATGTGCAATGCCGGCCGCATCTTGCACCACCTCAAGGCGAACCTCTGGAAACCGGAGACACACGTCATCATCGTCGGTTACCAAGGCGACGGTTCGCTGGGGCGACGGCTGGTGAATGGAGAAAAACTCGTGAGCATCTTTGGGGAAAAAATTGCGGTGAAAGCACAAATCCATACGCTAGGCGGCTTCAGTGCCCACGCCGGCCAGACGGATTTGCTGGCGTGGTTCAATGCCCTCGCGCCGAGCAAGCCGCGCGTGGTGCTGACGCACGGGGAAAATCCGCAGCGCGAAATTCTGGCAAAATTGATTGAGCAAAGGTATCAATTGAAGCCGCAGTTGCCAGAACTGCACGAAGTCATTGAACTCTGAGCCATAAATTTATGATCAAAAAATCTGTCATCAAACCTTTGACGCAACGTCCGGCGTGGAAAGCGCTGACCGCCCACCAGAAGCAAGTTGCCAAGCTGCATCTGCGCGAACTTTTTGCCGCCGATAAAAAGCGCGGCGAAAAGTTGACGGTCGAAGGCGTTGGGCTTTTCCTGGATTACTCCAAAAACCGCGTCACGGCGGAAACGCTAAAACTGTTGCAGCAATTGGCAAAAGAATCGGGTTTGCGCGCACGCATGGACGCGATGTTTCGTGGTGACAAAATTAATTTCACCGAAAACCGTGCGGTGCTCCACACCGCATTGCGCGCGCCACGTGGCGCCAATATTTTTGTGGATGGCAAAAATGTCGTGCCGGATGTCCACGCGGTTTTGGACAAGCTGACGGTATTCGCGAAGCGCGTGCGCAGCGGCGCGTGGAAAGGTTTTACCGGCAAGCGCATTGCGAACATCGTCAACA
>JBAXIY010000166.1:0-5136 GCA_037138135.1 Verrucomicrobiia bacterium | reverse complement strand
CGGCCGTTCTCTTTTCAAGCTAGGCGCGCCGGCACAGGCAAGTCGTCTGGGCGGGGTGAAAAAGAAACGGTCTCACTGTTTTTCAGGTTGGTAATTGGGTTGGCAAGACGGCCACTCCACCCGCTTTTCATTTACCCAGTCATGATCCTCGTTTACGCTGGCCACCAGATTGGCGGGCAGTCGAGCTGTTTTCCATGAGTTCAAAACCAACCCAGCTGACAGTTCAACGCGCCGCCCGCAGCGCCCTGATGGCAGTTGATTTCATTTAACCGTGCAGACGCCTACACAGAAATAATATGGCAAAGAAACCAACCAAAAAAAATCCGGCAGCCGTCGCTCTGGGACGACTGGGTGGCCTCAAGGGCGGTCCAGCCCGTATGGCCAAGATGACTCCCGAGCAACGCCGTGAATTCGCCCGCAAAGGCGGATTAAATCGCTGGGGTCCGCCCAAGAAGTAAATCGCCCATTAATCCAAAGTTTTCACCATTTTCGGCATTTCCTTATATTTTTAGCTTGACCGCTGTTGTTAAGCCCCTATCTTAATAGCACGATTAAATCATCAATATTATGTCACGTTTTGGATTCGCCATTATGGGGTTGCTGCGTAAATACAAGCAGGACACTTTTGCTCTCGCCGAGGCCTGCAAATATCCTGAGCAAACGATTTACGAATGGCGTTATGGCCGGGGTGACGCTCCCTCGCCGGGCCATCTGATCAAGATGGCGCGGGCCTTTGGGAAAACTCGCAAAGAAGTTCAGGAAAATCATCTGAGCCTGCTCTATGCTCATTTACTTGATGATTGTTCTGGCCCAGGCGCTCCCTTCATTAACCTCGAAGTTTTGCCCACGGCCCTGCCCATGGTTTCTGCCTGTCGGCTGCCGGTTCCCGTCCGCAGAAGCAGCGAACTGGATCTGGAGGCCATCAAAAAACACATCTGGTATGACACCAGCCTGCAACAATCCGTCCGGGAACTTGCCCGACCACTGCGGGGCAAACCAATCCCCTCCTCCCTAAACCAAACTGAACCCAAAAACACACTATGAGTCACCTCGCCAACGCCCTCGCCCAACTCCTGCTTGAAACCAACAAAACCGGTGCCGATATTTCCCGCGCCAGCGGCATCACCTCAGCCCAGATATCTCGAATCCGAAATGGGATCCAGCTTTGGGTGGCCGGCGATGACTTGCTGCGACTGGCCAACGCCTTCTTTCCGGCCAACCCAACGCTAGCCAGCAAAGCGCATGCGCAACTCCTTTACGCGCGTCTGCACGACGAATGCATGGGCATCGGCGCAAAGTTTATCTCGCTCCAGCTTGACCTCGATTCTGATGGTAGGAACTCTGCCCCAGAGATGTCTTCATATAAGCCCGTGCTACCGCCAAAAATGCAAAAGAATCTGGATGTGATTGCCAACCATATCGCAGAAAACCGCCATGTCCGTGACTTGATTGAATCCATTGCCAATCTCTGCCGACAAGGTTGATATTTAGGCATTACGAGACGCTCCGGCCAGTATGGAATTTTAAAACCTGTGAGATGATTTGCTTTCCTGGTCCAGTCCATGAGTTAGTCCTGAGACAACCGGATTCGACACCTCACCTTCACGGCAAGGGTTCAATGAACAGGTTGCGAAATTCCACCGGCTTGCCTTCAGCCTGCAACCCAATCGCGCAGGAAGCGACCGATGCCCCGGTGACGTCGTTTTGCAGCACGCCATTGACGCGAACCGTCACGCGGTTATCCGGGAAACACCAAAGTGGCTGACGAGAAACGGCTCAAGGTATTGAAACGCGAAATTTTCGATTTAAAGATTGCCAACCGAGGAAAAGACTACTTAATCGGCGTCCTTAACAAGGAACAAAAGTCATTCTTCTACCAACTCTTGACCGCAAGCCGAAACGTGGGCCAGTTGGAAACAAAATTAAATCGTTTTCGTTTGAGTGGGACTGAATTGTGACTCACATCGATAATTCGTTCTCAATCGGTTTCACGGAAGTTCTGCACATGATTTAAATTGCTTCACCAATGGATTGTTTTGACCGAACGGAGATTAATTGTGGCCGGTTGAAGACCCGCCGATTCCGACTTGAGCTTGATGGTTCCTTTCTGGTCGTCCTTGGCCCGCACTATCACCAACGCCAAACCGTTGAATGCGGCGTGCTCTGACGCTTGAAACGATTCAAAGCTGGTCGCATCGCCGTTATCCGTGGCGACAATCTCGCCGGGGCCCTCCACGGAAAACTTGATGCGGTTCATCGAGCGCGGCACCGGCAGTCCGTTTTTGTCCGCAACCGTGACGGTGATAAACGACAGGTCTTTGCCGTCGGAGCGGATGGTGTCGCGATCCGCTTTAAGCGTCAGCTTGGCTGCGGGGCCGGTGGTTTTCATCACATCCGTCGCCCATTTCTTCCCATTCTTGTAGGTGACCACTTTGAGTTCGCCGGGTTGATAGGCCACGTCGTTCCAACGCAGACGGTATTCAAACTTGCCGATTTTTTTTCGGCCCACAGATTTGCCGTTCAAAAACAATTCCGCCTCGTCGCCGGAGGTGTAAACCATCACCGGCGTGATTTGTCCAATGCGGTCGGGCCAGTTCCAGTGCGGCAGAATATGCGCCATGGGGAAGTCAGGACGCCAGCGGGCCTGGTAAATGTAGTAACGATCTTTGGGTAAGCCCGCGAGATCTATGATGCCAAAGTAGGAGCTGCGCGAAGGCACTTGGATTTTGCCGAGCGCGTCCAGTTCCTTTTGCATCCGCGCCTTTTCGGCGGGGTCGGTAAAGTTCAGCAGGTTGCTTTTGTCATTGTTGTAAGGCGTCGGCTCGCCGAGATAATCAAAGCCGGTCCAGACAAATTCCCCGGCGACAAAGGGAAACTCATCCTGGCCCTTGAATTCCCGGTCTGGCGGCGTGGCCCAACTCGGCGCCGACAAATCGTAGGAACTCACCTGAAAATCCGCCTGACCGTCGGCTTTGTTGTTGCTCACGGGGAAAAAGTATTCGCCGCGCGAGCTGATGCACGAAGCCGTTTCGCTGCCGAACAACGGCTGCTTGGGATTGGCGGCGCGGAATTTGCCGTATTCGCCCGGCTTGTAGTTGTAGCCAAAGACATCCTCGTTCGGCGCGAATCCGTTATAACCGGCGTGCACATTACTGTTCGCCGAGGTTGACGGCCGCGTCGGATCCTCCTGATGCGCGATTCCTGTGAGTTCTGCGGCAATCAATTTGCCTTCCGGCGAGTTCTGCTCTTCAACTTCATTGCCGATGCTCCAGAGAATGATGCACGGATGATTGCGGTCGCGACGCAATTCCGCGCGCCAGTCCTGTTCGTGCCAGTCGTCAAACAGCAGGTGATAATCGTTCTTCGTTTTGCCTTTCTTCCAGCAATCAAAGGATTCGTCCATGACCAACATGCCCATGCGATCGCACAAATCCAGCAGTTCCGGCGCGGGCGGATTGTGGCTGGTGCGGATGGCGTTGCAGCCCATCGTCTTCAAGATTTCAATCTGCCGCTCCAACCCGCGGGTGTTGGCAACCGTGCCGAGCGCGCCAAGATCGCTGTGGTCGCAAACGCCTTTCAGCGGCACGCGCTTGCCATTCAGAAGAAATCCGTCGGCCGCCGTAAACTCAATCGTGCGGATGCCGAACGGCGTTTCGTAGCGGTCAACTAATTTCCCATCCTGTTCCAACGAGGTGACCGCGATGTAACGCTGCGGTTTTTCCAAGCTCCAACGCTTCGGGTTTTTAATGTTGATCTGACCGGCCACCGCCTGCGACTGGTGCGCGGCGATGTTCACGCCAGCGGTGGCCAGTGAAGCGACGGCTTTGCCTTTGGAGCCATCCGCGTGCAGTTCAAAAATTTCATTTTTCACCGTCACGGCGGCACCGTCGCCCGTGTCATTGTCCACGGTGACTTGCAGTTTCACCGTCGCCGCGTGATCGCTGACTTCCGGCGTGGTGACATAAGTTCCCCACTGACCGACATGGACCGGCGCGGTTTTCACCAGCCACACATTCCGGTAAATGCCGCCGCCCGGATACCAGCGCGACGAGTCCGGAGGATTATCCAGCCGGATGGCCACCACATTATCACCGCCGAATCTTATATAGGGCGTCAGGTCCACGCGCCACGAGGCGTAGCCATAGGGCCAGCCGCCCACGAATTTTCCGTTTAGCCAGACCGCTGCGAAAGACATCGCGCCATCCACATCCAAATAGATTTTTTTGCCCGCGTCGGACGCCGGAATGTCCAGATGCTGGCGATACCATGCGACGCCCCACCACGGCAGCTTGCCGGTGTTGCCGGGGTATTCCTGCTTGAACGGACCTTCGATGCCCCAATCATGCGGCAGGTTCAGCAACCGCCATTGGCTGTCGTCATAGCCCGCTTGCGCGAAGGAAAGATTTTCCGCCGGTTCGCCCGCCGGGCGCTGAACCGGCACATTCGTGGTGAAGGAATCCCCCGTCGGCAAATCCCACCGGCTGATGATTAGACCGGTCAGGTTTGTTCCCGCATCCGGCGCGTCGCCCTTCAGAAAGCGCCAGCCGGCGTCGAGAGAAATGCGTTCGCGCGGCGCCTCGGCGGTCGCGGCAAAGGTTGCGGTCTGCGCCAACAGCAGCGCGATCAACGGCAGTAATTTGAATAGAGTCATGGGTGATTATCTTTATCTGACTTTAAAAATTCTTTAATTGTAAGTCTCGCGCTAATTTGACTCCCCCGTCAAGAGCCCCGCCACCAAGAAGCAATCCCAGTGTGAGGCAGGGTTTTAGCAGTTTCATTTTATTATATGAGACTGATGGAAATTCGGGAAGCGGATGTTGATGTCCGCCTCCCAATTCCAAAAAATCACGGTGTTTTGATAAGAAAAAATTTAGCCTGATTGCTGTCCAAAGGAATGGCGTTCGAGAAGACACCGCCCGCGCCAAATATTCCGGTGGTGTTGGTGGTCCAGTTGGCCATCGGCGTGGCGACGTTCGTCGAGGTCAGAATGCTGTAAGTGCCAGACGCCGCGCCGTTGGTGCCCTGCAAAATCAGGTTGCCCGCCGAAACCGTGACCTGATTGATGACGGGCCGGGGCACCACGGCACCGGTCAGCGTCAACTGGCCGTTGACGGGATTAAACGCGGCCGTCACGCC
>JBAXIY010000165.1:0-5155 GCA_037138135.1 Verrucomicrobiia bacterium | reverse complement strand
TTGACCGGTCTTTTCCTCACCCAATTCGCCCCCGCCGCAACAGTCACTTGGAGCGGGGTGGACGCCCTGGCCACCGTCAACACCAATTGGTCGGATGCCAATAACTGGTCCGGCGGCACGCCCACCCCGACCAACAGCGTTCTTTTTGGCAATTTAGGCGCGGCCTCGGCTGTGTCCAACATTAATAACATCGTGGATGTCAGCACCAACATCCTCTCGCTCACGTTCGGAAATACCACTGGATTTCATACCACGTTGATCAACCCGGGGGTGACGCTTACCGTTTCCAACAACGCCAATGCCAATCTGTTTTGGGTGGGGACCGCTGCGAACAATGGCCCCAGTCAAGTCGTGGATGCCACGGTGACCGGGATTGGTGGGCATTTGGCGGTGATCGGCACCAACGTTGGTTCCACCATGATTGTGCAGCAGGGGGGTGCTAGCGGTTCCCACATCGCCATTCTGGATCTCTCCGGATTGGACACGTTTGATCTGACTGCCGGCCGGCTGCTGCTAGGTGCCGTGCCGTCGTCATCAGGCAATGCCAGCAATTATCTGAGCAGCAATTTGATTTTGGCCAGGACCAACGTGATCGCACTCAACGGCACCACGGCCCCGACCTTAATTTTGGGCGATGCAAGTGGCAATGGCGGTCAGACCAACACCCTGGAATTGGGACAGACCAACTCGCTGTTCATCGGCTCCATGACCGTCGCGCGCTCGAAGCAAACCGGCACCTTGCAATTCAACCCGATGCTCGCCGGTAATAACCCAGCGCTTTATCTGCGCGGCACCAATGCGGCCACCCGCGTCGCCACGCTGGCCATCGGCGACAACTCGGCGCAAACCACCACCGGTTCGGGGTGTAACGGCACCATGGATTTAAGTCTGGGCACCGTGGATGCGCAAGTGAACACTGGCTATGTCGGCCGGGGAGAGACCGGCAACGGCAACGGCACCGCCACGGGAACCTTGACCATCGGCGCAGGCGTTTTCAATGTGAACACGCTGTATGTGGGATATGTGTCCAGCGCCACCGCCGTTGCCCAAGTGACCGGCACGGTGAATGTGACCAACGGAACGCTCGTGGTGAACACCAATCTCATTCTGGGCTACAATCCCGGCGCCACCGCCACCGCCGCCGCCACCTTGAACCTTTCCAACAGCGTGGTCTATGCCAATGCCATCACCTCCAGCAACGGAGCCGTCACCAGCGCCATCAATATGACCGGCGGCACACTCGTCGTCAGCAACACGGCGGGCACGCCCGGCTTCCCAATCGGCGCGCTAAATCTGGGCAGCGCCACGCTGCAAATCGCGGCGGGGAACACCGCCGCCAAGGTGGTGGTCGGCTCGCTCGACCTGGTGGACAGCGCCAGTGTGGTCAATGTTTCCTCCCTGCCCGCTTTGTTCAGTTATCCCACCACACTACCGCTCATCAGCTACGCCTCCTCAACTGGCGGCAGCACCATCAATCTGGGCACCCTGCCCGGAACTTACCAAGGTTACGTTTCCAACGACCTCGCCAGCACGATCTGGCTGGTGGTCACCAACGGACCCTCCTTAGCCAAGGCGGATGAGTGGGGCGGCGGGGTGAATAATCTCTGGGACACCACCACCTATAATTGGACGAATGCCGGCGTGGCCGTGCCTTATAGCGAAAATGATTCCGTGACCTTTGACGATTTGGGGAAGACCAACCTCGTCAACTTGGTCACTAATCACACGCCGGCGGCCTTCTTCGTCACGAATAATGTGTTGAACTACACGTTCACCGGCGTCGGGAGCATCGGCGGAGTGGCGGGGTTGAACAAACAAGGCAGCGCCTCACTGACGCTGGCGGAAACCGGCGGCGATGCTTTTGCGGGCGGCATCGTGGTCGGCGGCGGCACGGTGATTCTCGACGACGCCAGCTGCGCCATTTCCGGCGACGTGACCATCGCCAACGGCGCGACGCTGCAGATCGGCAACCAAGACGGCAATGGCAATCTGCCGGCCGGCACCGTCACCAACAACGGCAGCTTGATCTTCATGAGGACGAACAATGTTACGGTAGCGTCAGCCATTAGCGGGACCGGTGGGCTGACCCAGAATGGCGGCGGCAAACTCATGTTGAACGCCGCCAACACCTATCAAGGCAACACGACGGTGCTCCAGGGCACTCTGGCCTTGGGCGTGGCGAATGCCGTGGCCGGCAGTGCGCAGGTCAATGTCAGCAACGGAACGCTGGATTTATCAGCGGTGACAGGCTCAACGACGCTCTCCACGATCTCAATTCTCACTCTTACCAACGCCAGCATGACGCTCGGAGTGTCTTATCTGAACCCGGCGGTTAGTTTAAACAGTCTAAGCGCGGGCGGGGCCGCCACCACGATCAATGTGTCCGCACTGCCACCGATGACGACCTATCCGGTCACCCTGACCCTCCTGCGATCTGCCAGTCCGATCAGCGGAAACAATTTTGTTTTGGGCAGCCTGCCGGCCGCCAGTCCGGCTTACGGCGGAAGCCTGTCGGAAAGCGGGGATCAAACCACCCTCTATCTCACGGTCACCAACGGCCCGGTGGCAGTGCGTCCGCAGGTGTTTTGGAGCGGTGCCGATGCGGTCGTGTCCAGCAATTGGTCCGACGGGCTGAACTGGCAGCAACCCGGGGCCCCGGTCAGTTCGGATAATGTCGTCTTTTATGATTTGGGCGCCTCAGCCACCGTGTCCAACATCAATAACATCGTGACTGCCCATACTACCATCAGCTCGCTCACGTATGAGAACGCGAACAATTATCACACCACGCTGGTCAATCCGGGCGTCACGCTCACGGTTTCCAACAACGCGGCAAGCAACCTGGTGTTCGTGGGGACCGGAACGGACAATGGCGCCAATCAAGTCGTGGATGCCACGATGACCGGCACCGGAGCTTCCCTGGTGGTGGTGGATACTAACGCCGAATCAGCCTTCAACGTCCGTCAGGGATCTGCCACCTTCGGCAGCCATGCGGCGATTTTGGATCTTTCAGGATTGGGCACTTTCCATCTGACGGCCGGCCGGCTGCTGATCGGGGGCGATGGTTCCGGCACCGCCGCCTTCAACCGTCCCCAGGGCACACTCATTCTGGCGCAAACTAATATTATCCAGCTCAATGGCACCACAACCCCGGCGTTGAACGTAGGCGACGGCCCTCTGAATGGCGGCAGCGCCAACTCCTTGCAGTTGGGCCAGACCAACTCGCTGTTCATTGACACCATTACCATCGGGCGCCTGAAATCCATCGGCAACAGCCTGAGTTTTAACCCGGCGTTGACGGGCAATAACCCGGCGCTTTACCTGCGCGGAAACAGCGCCACACGGGTTTCCGCGCTCGCCATCGCCGACAACTCTGCCACCAGCGGCACCGGCTCGAGTTCTTCCGGCACGGTGGATTTGAGCCTGGGCACCGTGGATGCGCAGGTGGACACCTGCTATGTGGGCGTAGGGCAGAATGGCACGGGCGGGGGCTCGAGCACGGGCACCCTGACCCTTGGCGCGGGCCTCTTCAATGTGAACACGCTGAATCTGGGGTATGTAAGCAGCACCAGTGCGCGTGGCGGCGTGACAGGCACGGTCAACGTAAATGCCGGGGGAACGCTCGTGGTCAACACCACTCTGGCGTTGGGCATCAACCCCGGTGCCACCGCCACCGCCACCGCCACCTTGAACATCACCAATGGAACCGTGCTCGCCAACGCCATCACCAGCAGCGCCGGAGCGGTGAACAGCACCATCAACCTGGTCGGCGGCACCCTCGTGGTCACCAACACCGCCGGCACACCGGCCGCGCCGCTCACCACCCTGGCTCTTGACGGCGGCACCTTGCAACTGAATGTGAATGGCAATGGCAGCATCACCAATATCGTGGCCACCACCGTCACCACCAACGCCGCAACCACGATTGCCATTGCCTCAGTTGCCAATGTCAGCGGCACGGTGCAGATTCCGCTCATCAGTTACACCGGAACGGACCCGTATGGCGCATTGAGCCTGGGCACTTACCCGGCCGGCTACAACGCCACCCTGATTGATGACACCGCCAACAGCCGCATAGATTTGAGCCTTACTTCTCTGGTCGCCACCAATCCGACGAACATCACTTTCAGCGTGAGCGGCAACACGCTCAATCTCTCCTGGCCGGCAGATCACTTGGGCTGGCTGGTGCAGTCCAACTCGGTGAATCTGGCGGTGCCGGCGGATTGGTATGACATTTCCAATACGGCGGCGGGGACGAATTACAGCATCACGATAGACGCCACCAAGGCGAACGTATTCTACCGTTTACGCAATCCGTAAGGCCAGTTGCAGGGCCGTAGCAATTTCCGCCAGTCCTGGGGCTGGCGAGAAGTTAAGGGCGTCGTCGGTTGGGGTGAGTCCGGCTCGCAGCATGTGGGTTCGCTGCGAGCCGGCACATTTGACTTACAAAAAAAAAGATTATGAAAAATGATAATATGAAGATGACCCGAGCGTTCACCCTGATTGAACTACTGGTAGTGATCGCCATCATTGCCATTCTAGCGGCCATGCTGCTGCCAGCCCTGGCGAGCGCCAAGGAAAGGGCCAAGCGCACCCAATGCCTGAACAATTTGAAACAGATGGGCATTGGCCTGACCATTTATGCCGGCGACAACAACGAAAGACTTTTCACACCCCGCCCTACGGGTGCCAATTACAACCTTCACGCATTGAATGATGACACGGCGACGCAGTCCAAGTCGGTGGGTCTGGACCCCACCAAAACTAACACTGCTTCCATTTGGGTTTGTCCTGAACTCAACAACGGTTTGGCCAGCCTTAATACCGGCACCACTCCTCACCAGTGGCAGGTCGGTTACCAGTATTTGGGAGGCGTGACCAGCTGGGTCAACAAGCAGGGATCTTTTGCCTCGTTAAGCCCGGTGAAGCTGGCCAATGCCAAGCCCGGCTGGGTGCTGGCGGCGGAAGACGTCATTTACAGTGATGCAAAAACTTGGTCCACGCCTCACCAACGTCGTGGAACCTCGTTCCCGGATGGCGGCAATCAGTTGCAGGCAGACGGTTCGGTTTACTGGGTCAAGGTGGAGAGGATGTATGAGATTACCACTTATAGCATCGGAACCCGGCTTTGGTATTTTTATCAGGATGACCTCTC
>JBAXIY010000164.1:0-5391 GCA_037138135.1 Verrucomicrobiia bacterium | reverse complement strand
CCGTCCGGCAGCGGGCGGCGGGAGCAATGGGCTGTTGGATTTCTTCATTTCTGGTTTATCAGGATTCAAGTATGGCATAGATATCCGACAGGTTTTGTTACATCATTGTGAAGTTTTAGTGACTAATGCGTCCGCTGGCTTCTCTTAACTTGCGATATCCCTTAAATATATTGGCCAACTTTTCCGCACCCCTGGAATTTGCATTCATTTCACCCTGACGCTGACGCAAGCCACCGGCACTCAATTACTGCCACACTAAACCCCCTTCAGACCGCTGAAAGGTATGCCAAATGTTCACTGGCTAGCAAGGTATTCGCAAAAAAGTTATCCACACCATTCACCGCCATTCACAAAATCAGGTAAAGCAGCCATATCCGGGCTTGTCACCGTCATGTAACTTGCCGCCAGCGATGCTCTGCTGTCATGCTTGAGGCAATGAATTTGAATACTTTCATCCGTTGCCTCGTGCTGGGGTGGTTTGGCGGCCTCGCCTTCACCGTCTTGGCCGGCGCGCCGGAGATGGCGGGCTTTGATGCCACAACCAATAGTGTTGGCGGCACCGCTGCTGGGCTGGAAACGCCGGTCAACCAAAAGGTCACACCCGCCGGAACGCTCGTCGAACTTCCGCACGTCCGGCCAAACGCGCTGGCCTTGAGTCCCGATGGAAAAATGCTGGTGACCGCCGGACTGACGCAGGAATTGCTGGTCGTTGATCCGGCCACGGGAAAAATTTTCCAGCCCGTGCATTTTCCGACCGACGAATCCGCTGGTGAAAAGCCGGTGGCCGAAGCCATCTTGAACGCGGACAAGAAAGCGCAGTTGAGCTTCACCGGCCTCGCGTTTTCGCCGGACGGTTCGCGGATTTATCTCGCCAACGTCAACGGCGACATCAAGGTTTTCGCCGTCGGCAAAACGGAACAAGTTTCGCCGCTGTTCTCCATCCCGTTGCCGCCGGCGGTTGGGCTGAGCCGCACGAATGAAATTCCGGCCGGTATCGCCGTTTCGCGCGACGGCAAAAAAATCTATGTCGCCGGAAATCTTTCCAACCGCCTGTGGGAACTGGACGCGGTGACGGGAAAAGTTTTGCGGACGTGGGCCGTCGGCGTCGCGCCGTTCGCCGTGGTGCTCGGCCAAAACAAAATTTACGTCAGCAACTGGGGCGGTCGCCGACCGGACGCGGATAGTCTGACCGGCCCGGCGGGACAGGGCGCAAAAGTCCGGGTGGACGCCCGCAGCATCGCGAGCGAAGGTTCGGTCTCGGTAATTGATCTGGCGGGCACCAACGATAACGAGATGGTGACGGGCCAGCACGCCGGCGCGCTGGCGCTATCGCCGGACGGAAAATTTCTCGTCGTCGCCAACACGGGCAGCGATACGCTAAGTGTAATTGATACGCACACGGACAAAATCGTGGAGACGATTTGTGCGCGGCAGAACGTGACCGACCTGTTTGGTGCGCAGCCCAATGCATTGACCTTCGACAAATCCGGCCAGACGCTATTTGTATGCAACGGCACGCAAAACGCCGTGGCGGTTTTCCAGTTCAAGCCGGGTGAATCAAAACTGCTCGGCCTGATTCCCGTGGGCTGGTTTCCCGGCGCGATTGCCTTTGACGCGAAACGAAAACAGATTTGCGTCGCGAACATCAAAAGTCTTCCGACCCATCCGCAAAAGGCAAAATCGGGTGACGGCTTTGGTTTCAACACCAAGCAATATGGCGGTTCACTTTCGCTCGTTTCCGTTCCGTCGAAAAAATTACTGGCCGAATTGACGCAGACCGCGCTGGCTGATTTGCGTTATCCGCTCTTGGCGCAGGCGCAATTGCCCGCGCGCGAAAACTGGCAGCCGCAGCCGGTGCCGGAGCGTGTTGGTGAGCCCAGCGTGTTCAACCACGTGATTTACATCATCAAGGAAAACCGCACTTACGATCAGGTGCTCGGCGACGTGGGCGAAGGTAATGGCGATACGGATTTGTGCACGTTCGGCCAGCGCGTCACGCCAAACGAACATAAGCTCGTCCGTGATTTCGTGCTGCTGGACAATACTTATTGCTGCAGCATTTTGAGTGCGGACGGCCATCAATGGGCGGACTCGGCGATGGCGACGGATTATGTGGAACGCGAATTTGCCGGCTGGCCGCGCAGCTATCCGGCGGGCGGTTTTGGTGAGGGGGGCAAGGATGCGCTGGCGTATTCGCCGGCGGGTTTCATCTGGAATGACGCGCTCGCGCACGGCAAAACGGTCTGCGATTTCGGGGAGTTTACCACGGTGGAAAAGCATTGGAAAAATTCCGCACACAAGGACAAGCTAAAATTTCTCGACGCGTATCACGATTTTTTAAGCGGCTCGAACGCCATCAGCTACGCCTGCGAACCGGATATCGAAGCCTTGCGGCCATTCATCATGACGAACACCATCGGTTGGGATTTGGATGTGCCGGATGTTTGGCGGGCGGCCCAGTTCGTTCAGTCGCTTAAGCAATTCGAGACCGCCGACAACCTGCCCAACCTCGTCATCCTCTGGCTGCCGAATGACCACACGAGCGCGACGAAATTTGGTTCGCCCACGCCCGCCGCGCAGGTGGCGGATAATGATCTCGCCTTCGGGCGGGTGGTCGCCGCCGTGAGCCACAGTAAATTTTGGAAGGACACCTGCATCTTCGCGATTGAGGACGACCCGCAGAATGGCTGGGATCACGTCAGCGGCTACCGCACGACCGCCTATGTCGCGAGCGCCTACACTCGACGCGGTGCCGTCGTGCACACGCAATACAATCAGACCAGTCTGCTGCGGACGATGGAGTTGATGCTTGGCCTGCCGCCGATGAATCAACTGGACGCCACGGCCACGCCGATGTTCGACTGCTTCACCAACACGCCCGACTTCACCGCGTTTGAGGCGGTGACCAATCAAGTGCCGCTGGATGAAATGAATCCCGCGCCCAAAAAAATTGCCGACGCGCAATTGCGCCGTGACTCGCTGGTTTCTTCAAAATTGCCTTTGGACAAGGAGGATCAATGTCCGGAGGCCGTGTTCAACCAAATTTTATGGCGGGCGGCAAAAGGTTCATCCGTGGCCTATCCGCTGTGGGCCGTGAAAGCGGTGGATGACAAAGATTGAAGGCGGGTTGGTCAGAGCAAGAATCCCGCAAGCGACGCGGTCATGTAAGCCGCCAGCAATCCGCCGATCATCGCGCGGAAACCGAGCTTGGCCATCTCGCTGCGGCGTTCCGGCGCGAGCGAGCCGATGCCGCCGACTTGAATCGCAATGCTGGAAAAATTTGCGAAACCGCATAGCGCGTAAGTCGCAATCGTGAAGCTGCGCGGGCTGAGCGCGAGTTCTTTCGCGTGAGCGGTGAGGTCGAGGTAGCCGACAAATTCATTCAGCACGATGCGTTCACCGAGAATCTGGCCGATGCTTAAACAATCCTGGGCCGGCACACCCATCAGAAAGGCGAACGGCGCGTTGACCCAGCCGAAAAACATCTGGAGCGTCACCGGATTTTTCACGTCCAAAAAATGCGCCTGCGGAAAACCGACCGCGTAGTTGGCCAGCGCAATGATGGCGATGAACGCGATGAGCATAGCGCAGATGTTCAGCGAAAGATGAAAGCCGTCGCTGGCGCCACGGCAAATCGCATCAATGGAATTGGCCGTGGTGCGTGGCGTCATGGCGGGCGAACCGGCGGCGGTTTCGCTTTTTTCCGTTTCCGGCAGCATAATTTTGGCGATGAGCAGCGCGGCGGGGCAGTTCAGCACGGATGCGGTGAGCAGATGGCCGGCCGTGTTTGGGTAGCCGGCATGCATGCCCATCGCGGCATAAACCGCCGCCACGCCGCCGGCGATGTGTGCCATGCCGCAGACCATGATGGTCATGAGTTCGCTGCGCGTCATGCGTGGGACGTAAGGCCGGATGACCAGCGGCGCCTCGGTCTGCCCCATGAAAATGTTCGCGGCGGCGGAAAGCGTTTCGCTGCCGCTCGTGCCCATCGCCTTGCGCATAACAAATGCGACGGCTCGCACAACGCGCTGTAAAATTCCCCAGTGGTAAAACAGCGAAGAGAGCGATGCCACGATGACGACCGTGCCGGTGATCAGGATGGCGAAGACGACGGAGTTGGCGGCTCCAAATTTTTCCGTAAGCAGGCCGCCATTGGCAAGCGGTCCAAAAACAAACTGCGTGCCCTCAGTTGAAAATTGTATGAGCTTCTGGATGACTTTGCCGGCGAACTCAAACAGTTGGCCGCCCCACGGTGTGTCGAGGATGAGCACGGCCAGCGTGAGTTGCAGGCCAAGCCCCCAGACGACGATGCGCCACGGGAAATTTTTGCGGTTGTAGGAAACCGCCCACGCGAGCAGCAGCATCGTTAGCCAGCCAAGCAAACTGATTAATTTGAACTCCATTATATTTTCAATTTTTAGAAAACCTGCGTCTGGGGTTATACGGCGACACCCCCCGACAGGCAGCAGATTGTGGCAACGCCCCGCAAAATCAAGCCCGCACATGGATTGATGGGGCGTTTGCTCTCTCCGCGAACGACCATCCAGGGAACGGCGAGCCTTACACACCGAAATTAATCTGCGGTTTTAAAATCAAAGTTCATCCTGCCGCTCGGCGTAGAAAAGCTGGTAGGCGCGGTCATAATCGGCTTCCGACACGAAGACTTGGGCGGGGCGGCTCAAATCGCCATCGTCGGGCGCGGTGGCATCCACAAAATTTTGCGTGGCGGCAATGCCGTGTTTTTCCAGCATCACGACGAGCATCTCGGCGTTGACGGTCGGGCCGGTGTAAAACAGTTTCACGCGCGCTTTAGTCGGACTTCGCCTTCACCCGCTTGGAAAAACTTTCCGTGCGGATGATTGCGCGTTTGTGCAGGCCGCGCACGATAACTTCGTGTGCATCGCGGGCTTCAATCTGGAAAGTCACCTTGCGGTCTTCAACGGCGATTACCTGCGCGCGACAATGAATCGTCTGGCCGACGGGCGTCGGCGCAAGATGACGGATGTCAATTTCAAGCCCCACGGAACGCTCGTCCGCTTCGAGGTGCGGTGCGAGGGTGTGGCGCGCAGTGCGTTCGAGAAATTGGATGATGTTCGGCGTGGAGACGACGGCGGGCATGCCATCGCCGTGAAATTCCACGACGTGCTTCATGTCCGTCGGCACGGCCAACTCACCTACTTCACCAATTCTTGGACGTGATTTCATTTCAAAATAAAATTGCCACAGAGTCGCCGAGACACAGAGAAAAATCTCTGAAGCTCTGTGCCTCTGTGGCTTAATCTGAAACTAACATTATTTCGGCAGCAAGTCGGCGACGAGTGACTTTTCTTCCTTCAATTCGTTTTCGGTCGCGGCGATCTTGGCCTTGCTGAAATCATTCAGCGGCACGCC
>JBAXIY010000163.1:0-5426 GCA_037138135.1 Verrucomicrobiia bacterium | reverse complement strand
CGAACCCTCGTCTCAGCCTTGGGAAGGCCACATTCTACCATTGAACCACACCCGCCTGCTATTTGGTGCGCTGGTCCACACCGAATGCAACAAGTTCTATCAGACCGCCCCGTGACCCGCAACTGCTTTGCCTAAATTAGACCGCCGCCTCCAACTGACCAATCGCTGTCCGCAACCGCGCTGCAATAACTTCCAAACGCTTCGACGCGGTGATTTTTCCGCTGATGATGTCGCTCACGTAAAAACTGTCGATTGCCGCACCGCGCTCGGTCACAATTCGCGCGGCAGCGATATCCAAGTGTAATTCCGCAAAAGTCTGCGAAATGGTGTGCAGCAAGCCCAGCCGGTCTTCGGTCTCGATTTCAATCAGCGTTCGGTCTTCCGAAGCATCGTTGTCAAAATGGATTTGCGTTTCCATCCGCTCACCTAAATAGGCGGAGTAGCTGGAACGCGCCGCCGTCTGCTGGGCAATCAAGGTTTGAAAATCCACTGGCTTGCCAGTCAATACTTTTTCCAACAGGTCGGCAAATTTCTCCCGCTGCGCCCGTTCAGCCAGATTGCCGGTGCGAGCTTCGTTCACGAAAAATGTGTCCAGGGCGATGCCATCGGTGCGTGTGAAAATCTGCGCGCCCAAAATGTTCAAGCCGGCGGCACTTAAGGCCCCGGCGATTTTTCCGAACAAACCCGCGCGATCCCAGGTGCAAACTTTCACCAGGCTGTAACCACGATCACGTTCATCGATCCAAGCGGTAACCGGGGCGAGTGCACGCTGACCTTCGAGAATGAGGCGGTGCATGAACCGATGCGACAATTCCACATCGTCCTGGATTTGCGCCGGCGAGTAGATTTCAAAATACCGTTGCGGCAGATGGCGAAAATGCGCGTCAAGTTCTTCATCGCTGATCCGGCGTGGCGTCAGTTCGCGGACAAGGTCGCGAACTTCAGAACGCGCCTGCTCCGAGGCCCGGCGAAATTCCGTGCCGCCGGTGAGCAACGTCATGGCGCGGGAATGCAACTGCCAGAGAAGCGAATCTTTAAATCCGCTCCACAATTTGTCGCTGGTGCCTTGGGAATCCGCGAAGGTGAGCAGCGCGAGCAAATTTAATTTTTCCGGCGAGCCAATCTGCCGCGTCACGTTGCGGATGACGGTGGCGTCATCGAGGTCGCGCCGTTGCGAAACCATCGCCAGCAGCAGATGATTTTCGACAAGAAACTCGACGGTTTCCGTGGCGACCGAATCCAGTTGCAACCGTTTGGCCGCACGTAGAGCGAGTGTGGCGCCAGCCTCGGCGTGCTTGCCTTTTTCGTGGGGCGCGGCCTTGCCGACATCGTGTAGCAACAACGCGAGGTAAAGCAGGCCGGGACGTTCGAGGCTTTGGAAAATTGGCGCGTAATTCTTGTAGGGCGGCTCCTGCGCCTCCCAGATTTTGTCGAGCTGTTCGAGGCAGACGAGGGTATGTTCGTCCGCTGCGTATTGATGATAAAATTCGTGCTGCACGAGGCACGTCAACTTGCCGAATTCAGGAATGTATTTGCCGAGGAAATTTACCTCATGCATCGTGCGCAAAATGTGCGCCACCTCACCGCGCCGTTCGAGAATGGTCAGAAAAGTTTCACGGACGTGCTCGTCGTTCAGAAACTCGCGGTTCACGAGTGCAAGCTGGCTGCGGATCAATTGTGCGAGGTCGGGATGCAGCGTCAGATGCCGTTGCTGGGCGTGGAGAAAAACGCGCATGAGCCGGCGCGGCGAATCGCGGAATATGCGGTTGTTCGCCGCGCGGATCTCGCCGTTCACAAAAATAAATCCGTCCACCGCCTCAGGCAGCTTGCGCGGTGCGGCCCCCGGCAGTAGTCGCCGCAACTTCGTGAGCCGGCTCGTCTGCAATGGCGACAACAGCGCCATGCGCTGCTCCAGCGTGCGGGTGATGAGATACACGTTCCGCATGTGGACGTAGAGATCGCGCATGAATTTCTCAATGCGCTGGCTGGGCGAACGGTCAACGTAGCCCAGGTTGGTGGCGACCGCCGGCTGCACATTTTTCCCCAGCACATCCTGCGCACGGTTGGTGTTATAATGGAGTTCCGTTCGGACGCGTAGCAGAAATTCATACGCCGCTTCGAGCTGTTTGCGTTCCGCCTCGCTGACAAATTCCTGCGTCTGCAAATCTCGCAAGGACCGTGTGCGATATTTGAAAAAAGACATCCACAGCAGATTCTGAAAATCGCGCAGGCCGCCACAGCCGTTCTTGATATTTGGCTCCTGCATGCACGCGGAATTGCCGAACTTGGTCCGGCGTGTCGATTGGTCTTCCAACCGCGCGGCAATATATTTTTCCTCGTAGCCGAGCACGCATTTCTGGACGACCGCCTTTTGGAATTTGGCGAACAGCGCAGCGTTCCCCGCAATCAGCCGCGACTCGATGAGCGACGTCTTGGATTGCATATCCGTGTTGGCCACCTTCACGCAATCGTCCAGATCGCGCACGGAATAACCGATCTTCAGGCCGATGTCCCAAAGTGGATACAAGATGCCGTCAATCAGCCGCGCGAGTCCCGGCAACGGCTTGGTTCCGGAAACCTGACCTTCATGCAAAAACATGAAATCAATATCGCTGTGCGGATTCAATTCGGCGCGTCCAAAGCCGCCGATGGCCACGAGCGAAATAGCGAGCGAACTCACCGGGCCGGACTGACTGGCCACCGCCTCGTTCCACAGATGCCGGATCAAGCCATCCAGAATCGCCGCGCGCGCCTGACAGATTTCCACACCATCCGCGCCCGCACGATGCAGCAGCTTGAGTCGGTGCGATTCGACTTTGAGAAAGTGTTTGTAACGCGCAAGTTTTTCCGCCGGCGCGGTGTTGGGCGAAAAGGACAGCCGCGCCTCAGCGGCGGCTTCAATTTTTTTTAACAGATCCTGCACGGGCGCATAAATTGCTGGCAAATCGTCGGCAAGGCAAGCGTTGCCGCAACCGCCTGGGCGTTATTTTGCCGCTGCTGGCAAATTCTCCAGCGCGGTGCGCATTTCCGCAGCGGGCGCGAAGCGCTCATCTGGGCTCGCTCGCTCACGAGGTTGCGCGATAACCGGCTGCGCTAACTGATTTATCGGGTGGTCGCGGACACCGCGCTATTTGCTGGGAAGATTCTCATGTTTTGATTATCTAATTGACCCAGGCCGTAGAATAGCCGATAAAGCGCGCCGACATTTTGGACAATTCGGCCAAACATCTGAAAAACCGGTTCGAACTCGAGGCGCTTGAGCCTCGGGTTTTGTTGTCGGCAGATGGGGCGCTGGCGGTGGCGGCAATCGGCCATGCGGCGCACCAACCGACCGAGGTTGTGGTGGTAGATCACGGGGTTTCTCAAGCGGCAGCGGCCTATCAGCCGGCGGAATCCGGCGGGATTTTTGATGGCGTTTCGACGCAGGCAATCGAGTCGTCCGTGGCGGTGACCAACCCTGCTGTTCACGCAAAGACGACTACAACCGCGACCGTTTCGGCGGTTTCAGTTACGAAGGTTTCGACGGCAGCAACTCCAATTTCAGCCACGTCCACGACGACTTCCGGCGGTGCGGTGACGCAGCAATTGACGACGTCATTGACGGTGGCCAACGCGCCGCCAGTCAGTGGAAATGCTTCGCAATCCTCAAATAATCAGAGCTTTATTCCTAAATCGAATCTTTCCAGCAATTCGAGCACTCCTGTTTTTTCTTCAACGGTCACACCTTTAATCGTTACTCCAGCGGTAGATTTAGTGGCCAGCATTAACGCCGCAATCACGGCAATTGCTTCCGGCGGCCCGACCACCGCTCTTGATTTTGACAGTGCAACTTTAGGCGGGATTCTGAAGCTCAACACGGTGCACATCAGCTTCACGGTTTCTGGCACCACGGTTACGGGCGTGGGCATCACAGCCGCGTCGGCTAGTTTGTTTCCTGGCAACAGCGACATCTCTGGCACGATTACACCAACGACCGCCGGCGGCAATGGCGTAGTCGGCCAATACAACGTCACGACCAAGCTCTTCAGCCTGCAAATCCAAAAGTTGCACTTGACCGTTGGTTCGGCGATGACGGCGGATGCCAGCAATTTCACCCTCGCCTACAATCCAACGGGTAGTGCCAGCCAACTGCTCGCACAAATCAATAATGCCACGGTCAGCTTCACCCAGTTCACCGTTGCCGGTAGTCCGACCAACGCAACTGTGGGGGGCAACCTGACCAGCTTGACGCTGAACGCGAATGGCTTTCAGTTCGCTGTGGCACCGCTCAATTACTCCGGCCAAGTGAATTTGGGGCCGTTACTGACGATTACTGATTCGACCGTGACCTTGACGGATTTCAGCGTCACGTTTGGCGCGGATAACGCGACGTTCACCACCACAGGCTCGCTCACGGCTGCGGCGGCTACGGCGACACTGAATATTGGCAACGGCGGCACACTTTTCAGCTCGCCGGACAGTCAATTCAGCGCCACGGCAACGGATTTGGTTATGACCGTCAATTTGGATCCGGCTTCAGCGACGGCTGGCTTCGGTGATTTGGCGGTGACGGCAGGCGCGGTGAATTTTCAGTTCAATGACCAGCTTTCTGTGCAAGCCAGCGACGTTGACATCGCTACGAATCCATTGGCAGGCGATAATTTCCTGACGATTGATACGGCTGTTTCCACGCTTGTGCTGCCGGTTTCCGGTTTGACTTTGCACGGCACGGCAGAAGATTTCTCGGTGGTCAATAACGCTGGCAACCCAGAATTGCTGAAGGGCGCAAACTTCGGTGTTTCCATCGTGGCGACGGCGGACCAACTGAAATTGCCCGCGTGGCTGACCTTCAAAATCACTTCGCTGGAAATCAAATGGGCGGATTTCGTGGCCAAGCCGGATGAATTTGAAATGGTGCTGAACGCCGACATCACAGCCATCAAAAATGTGACGCCGGTTCCGAACGGCACGGGTGTGGAAGGTTTCATCAGCGACGCCGTGATCAATCTGGAGTTGCTGGACATCGGCCTTTTCCCCATTACGAGCATCAAGGGCGGCGGCGGCAATATCGACATTGATGTTTTTGTCGGCGAAATCAAAGCCACGCTCATTATCGGCTTGGTGAACATCAATGCCGAAGGCGGTTGGATCCATGAAGATGGACTCAGCGTGACGAATGCTGACGGCACGATCACGGTGAAAAATTCGGATGGCACATTCACGGTGCAAAATCCCGACGGCACGACCGTGACCAATCCGTTGGCGGTGGATAATCTGGACTTGACCGTGGCGCACTCGTCTTTCTACGTCGGCGCGCGCGGCACGTTTGATTTGCCGGGCATGAAAGGTTTTAGTTGTGAGATTGGTTTTTCGGCGCTCGGACCGCTGTCGTTTTATCTCAGCGTGGATATCAAGAAGCCGATTGTGATTGATCCGGAGAGCGGATT
>JBAXIY010000162.1:0-5507 GCA_037138135.1 Verrucomicrobiia bacterium | reverse complement strand
GGCCGCGTGTATCGCCGCGACAACGCCGACGCCACGCACAATCCCACGTTCCACCAGATCGAGGGACTTTACGTGGACAAGAACGTCACCGTGGGCGACCTCAAGGGCACGGTGGAATTCGTCTTCCGCGAACTCATGGGCAGCGATGTGAAGATCCGTTTCCGTCCGCATTATTTCAGCTACACCGAGCCGAGCTACGAGATTGATTTCACCAACGCGCTCGTGAAGAAGATGGGCAAGGACTGGCTGGAGATCGCCGGCTGCGGCATGGTGCATCCGCAGGTGTTCGAGACCGTCGGCTACGATCCCGAAGTGTGGACCGGCTGGGCGTTCGGCTTCGGCATCGAACGCATCGCCATGCTCCGCTACGGCATCAACGACATCCGCCTCTTCTACGAAAACGACGTGCGGTTCTTGAAACAGTTTTAATATGGGCGAAGAAAATAAAATTCGAGATGCGGTGGACGCTGCGACCGGCTTGGTGAAGGCCGTTCCAGTTTATGAAGATGTTGTCCAGCCTGCTGCAAAAGAAATTGGTGCCGGTTTGAAAACTGTGGCAAAGACAGTTCACATCGCGTTAGCTCCAGTGAGTGCTTTGGTTTGGGGTTTTGAGCAAATTAAAGAGTTTGTCGGCACGTCCGTAGCAAAGCGTTTGGAAAAAATCCCGAATGAAAAAATTATTACACCACCTGCGCAAATTGCCGGTCCAGCATTGGAGGCTTTAAAATACACCGGTCATGAAGAAACGCTCCGAGAAATGTATGGAAAATTATTGGCGACAGCTATGAATGCGGATCAAGTCGCGTCGGCACATCCGGGATTTGTTGAAATCATCAAACAGTTGAGTCCAGATGAGGCACGAATTTGTAAATTGTTCAAAGATTCGGATGCCTTTCCGACTATTGATTTAAATTTGAAGGGAGAGGGTAAGGATGACGGTAGCTATAAATTAATTTTGCCTCACTATGCACTTGTCGGATTTGACGCAGGTTGCGTCCACCCTCATTTCATTCAAAGGTATCTAGATAATCTTGCTCGTTTGGGAATAGTAGAAATTCCAGCTACGGGATTTGTTACAATCTCAAACAAAGAGGCATACAAACCATTAGAAAACGCCCCGCAAATTTTACAAATAAAAGAACGCTTTTCAAAACAGGGAAACAAAGTAGAGGTTGCGTATGGCATAGTAAGGAGAACTCCTTTTGGAATTGCATTTATCGAAGCGTGTATAGATTAAAATGAAAGTCACCCTTAACTGGCTCAAACAACACGTTGATTTCAACTGGTCGCCCGAGGAATTGACCAAGCGGGTTATTTTGATGTCGGTTTGATTTTATTCTGGCCGGATTTTGTGGCTGCTGGTTCACCTGTTCCGAAGGTTCTTTGTTTTTAAAAATAGCTGAAAGTTTTCAGAAAATTGACGAGGTTTTTGGTAAAAGAACATCCTTATTTGGAAAAGCTTCATCTTTTCGGAAAAACCTGATTCTTTTTGACCAACTTCTGGAGGCAGGGCGAAATCGCTTTGGTTGGCGGGATGTATGACTTGAAGACGGGCAAAGTGGCCTTCTCTGGCCAGTGATTTCACGATCAAAGGGCGGTTGAATTTGCTTTCACCGGTTGGCGGTGTTTGTTAGATAAACGGCGTGCGTAAACTCCTTTTCCTTTTCAGTCTGTTGGTTGTTGTTGCCAGCGCGACAGCGGCGGAGACGTTGACGCTGACGGACGGCTCGACGCAGGCGGGCGACATCGTGAAGTTCGATGATAACGGCCTGATGTTGCGCGCCGCGGGCGATGTTTATGTGACCGTGCCGTGGGGTAAACTCTCGCAAGACTCACTCAAACACCTCACGGAAATCCCCAAAATCAAACCGTTGGTTGAAGTGTTCATCGCGCCGGATGAATCGCAGCGTCCGGCGAAACCGGAAATTAAGGTGAACGCGGTCACGCGGCTGGCGCGTCCGGCAAATCCTTCGCTGTTCGGTGGGTTGACGGGGTCGCCGGTGGGACTGTTCATTTTACTGGTGCTGTATCTGGCCAATCTTTACGCGGCGTATGAGGTTTCGATTGTCCGGGCGCGCCCGGCGGTGCAGGTGATAGGGTTGGCGGCGGTGCTGCCGATTATCGGGCCAGTGATTTTTCTGGTAATGCCGATGAAGGTGGAAGCGCCGCCGGAAGAAAATGATTTTGCCGCCCCAGCCGGCACGGCGGCGGCCGCTGCTCAACGAACGCCCGAGGAAATCCAGATTGTCGAGGCCTCATGGCGGCAGGAAGAAAAGAAACCGGAAGCGCAGGTTTTCGCGCGCGGGAAGTTTACCTTCAATAAACGGTTTGTGGAAACCAAGTTTGCCGGTTTCATCGGCGAGTTGAAAGGTGAGGCGCTGAACTTTTCTATGGAGGTCAAGACGGCTTCAGCTCAGTTTGCCGTAGAACGCATTCAGCAGGTGGCCGCGACGGATGTGATTTTTGAGACGGTTCAGTCTGGGCAGATAGCGGTTCCGTTGGCCGATGTTTTGGAAATCAAACTTACTCCGAAAAATATATGAAATACCGCAGCATTCTACTTTTCGGCGCGCCCGGTGCCGGTAAAGGCACGCAGGGCAAAGTCCTTGGGGTCATCCCGAATTTTCTCCACTGCGCCTGCGGTGATGTGTTTCGTGACCTGCGCCCCGACAGTCCGCTGGGAAAAATTTTCATCAAGTATTCCAGTCGCGGTCAACTGGTGCCGGATGAGACGACGATTGATTTGTGGCGGCAGAACATTGAGAACATGACCAAGAGCGGACGCTTTCATCCCGATCAGGACACGTTGGTGCTCGATGGTATTCCGCGCAATGTTCATCAGGCGAAAATCCTTAAGCACACGTTGAAAATTGTGGCGGTTTTTTACCTGAAGAGCGATGATGAGAAAAAACTCATTGCTCGAATACAGCGCCGTGCCATCAAGGAAAATCGGCTCGATGACGCCAACCTGTCCGTCATCCGCGAGCGGCTCAAGGTCTATGAAAAAGAGACCGTTCCAGTTCTGAAGTTTTACGGTCGCAAACTTGTGCATCATATCAATGCCGACCAGTCGCCCGCCAAAGTGCTCGCCGACATCCTACATCATGCGGTGAAGAAGTGAATGTCCGATGACGCCGTTGCGGATCATTTTCATGGGCACGGCGGAACTGTCCTGCGCGAGTTTGGAGCAACTTGCCATTGGTAAAAACTTCTCTGTGGTTGCAGTCGTCACCCAGCCGGACAAACCCAAGGGTCGCGAACTCAAGCTCACCGCGTCGCCGGTAAAAATTCTTGCGGAGAAATTAAAGTTGCGGGTGTTGCAACCGCTCAAGGCGCGCGATGAAAAATTTATCGATGAACTGCGCGCGCTGAAACCGGATTTGATGGTGGTGGTGGCTTATGGACAGATTTTACCGCAGATAATTTTGGATCTGCCGCGCTTTGGTTGTTTGAATGTCCACACCTCGTTGCTGCCAAAGTATCGTGGCGCCGCGCCGATTCAATGGGCGATTGCCGATGGCGAACCGGAAACCGGCGTGACCATTATGAAGATGGATGCTGGTCTCGACACCGGGCCAATCCTCGCCATCAGGCGCACGCCGATTTTGCCGATAGATGATTCGCAAACCTTGCACGACCGCCTGGCCATGCTTGGCGCGGAGCTGCTGACCGAGATGATTCCTGATTATATCGCCGAAAAGATTTTGCCGCAGCCGCAGCCGGCCACCGGCTCGACTTACGCCGCGAAAATCAAAAAGGAAGACGGTCAGATTGACTGGAATTCTCCGGCGGAAAAAATCTGGAACCGCCTGCGCGCGTTCACGCCGTGGCCGGGCGCGTTTACATTTCTTCAAGCTGAACCCAAACCGCAGTTGCTAAAAATCTGGAAAGCCGAAGTTGTCGAACGCTCCGGCGGAGCCGGGGAGATTTTAGCCGCCGACAAAACCGGTATCGTTGTTGGCTGTGGTAAGAAGGCGTTGCGGATTTTTGAATTGCAACGTGAAGGCGGCAAGCGGCTGCCAGCGGAGCAATTTCTTACGGGGTTTCCGCTGACGGTAGGTGATAAATTCGCCTAGTTTTACCGGGGTTTTTGAACGGAATTCTGCTGAAATTATTTAGCTAAAAAATAATTCAATTTATTTGCCGCCGTTCCCTTGACAGTTTGCGAAAGCGGACGAAGGTATCAGTGGCTGGTGTGGACGTGAGGGTCAGTTGACAGTAGCAGGCAGTGTCAGTCGGTAGTTGCAGTCAGTATGGTTGCAGTGTCGGATGCGGTGCCTGAGTCGGTCAGTTGGTAGATGCGCCCACGCCAGCCATTTTAGTTTTCTCCAGTTTTGTTTCGCTCAATTACTTCGCATCGCGCAAGCCAGCGGCATAAGCATCCAATACGCGGCGCATTTCATCACGGACAGTTCGGAAACATTGCAAAACCTCGGCTTCGCTGCCGGTGGCTTTCGCCGGATCGTAGAACGGCCAGTGGTGGCGGTTCAATTGGCCGGGGAAAATCGGGCAGGCTTGGTCTGCGTTGCCGCAGACGGTGATGACGGTGTGAACGGGCTGCTGCAAAAATTCCGTGAGCGGTTTGGAGCGATGCGCGGAAATATCGATTCCCACTTCGGCCATGACTTTGATGGCGAGCGGATGAACGTAGCCAGCGGGCTTGGAGCCAGCGCTCTGAACGTTTGCTTTGTCACCCAGTGCGGCGCGTAAAAAACCTTCGCCGATGTGACTACGGCAGGAGTTGCCGGTGCAGAGAATGAGGATGGTAGGTTTGGAATTCGTGGGCATAATTTAGTTTAGTTTTTGTTGATACCAACCACGTGATTGGTTGCAGATTTTACAGACGGACAGCATCACCGGCACTTCCACCAGCACGCCAACCACGGTTGCCAGCGCCGCGCCGGAACCCGCGCCGAATAACGTGATGGCCACGGCCACGGCGAGTTCGAAGAAATTGCTCGCGCCGATGAGCGCGCCGGGCGAGGCGATATTGTGCGGCACTTTCAGCCGGCGCATGAGTAGGTAGGCGAGCGACGAATTGAAATAGACTTGCAGCGTGATCGGCACTGCCAGCAGCAGCACGGCGAGCCAGCGGGTGGTCAAATTCTCCGCCTGAAATGCAAAAATTAAAACGAGGGTCAGTAGCAGTGCGAAGATTGTAACGGGCTGAAACTTCGGCAGGAATTTCTTCTCGAACCATTCTTTGCCGTGCGATTTCAGCAGGATCGTGCGCGTGAGCCAGCCCGCTGCCAGCGGAATGACGATGAAGACGACGACGCTCGTGATTAGAACTTTCGACGGCACGACGACATTCGCCACACCACATAGAAACATCACGATGGGTGCGAAGGCGACAAGCATGATGAGGTCGTTCACGGCCACTTGCACGAGCGTATAGACCGGGTCGCCGTCGGTGAGATAGCTCCAGACAAAAACCATCGCGGTGCACGGCGCGGCGGCGAGGATGATGAGGCCGGCGGTGTATTCCTTCGCCAGTTCCGGCGAAA
>JBAXIY010000161.1:0-5518 GCA_037138135.1 Verrucomicrobiia bacterium | reverse complement strand
CGCCCGCTTCCTTGACCTCGGGAAACCAGAGGTCGCCATCTAAAATTTCATCCGTCGTGAACGCCCAATCATTCGCGAAGGCTTCCTGCAATTCGGTAACGACCGGGCCGGTGACGCGGAAATGTAGATCCTGAACCGGACTGCCCGGCTTTTCCGCCAGAACGTTGCCGTGGCGGATGTTCATGCCGCCGGTGAAAGCAATTTGTCCGTCCACGATGAGAGATTTGCGATGGTTGCGCAGATTAATCGTGGCCACGCGCCATGGTGTTAGAATCGAGGAAGGCAGGAATTTGGCAAATGGAATGTTCGCCTGCCGCAGCGGAAATGTGATCGGCGGCCACGAATAGCGCGTGCCGGCGGCATCCACGAGCACGCGCACCGCGACGCCGCGTTGTTGCGCGCGTGCCAACGCGGCGATGAATTTGCGGCCGCTGACATCGTTATCAAAAATGTAGCTAACGAGCGAAACGGATCTTTTGGCGGATTCAATTGCGGTCAGCATCGCCGGAAACGCGGCGTCGCCGTTGACGAGTGGTTCGATTTTATTACCGGTCGTGAGCGACTGCGTGGTGATTCGGCTGACGACCTGGGCGAGATGTTTGAGATGTTCCGCGCCGTCGTGTTCCGGTTCGCCAAGGTCTTCCGGCACAGGTCGGCTGAATGTTTTATGCACCGCCAGTGTGATGGCGCGGCGGCGTAGACGATTGACGCCGAGCGCGAGGTAGAGCAGGGGACCGAGAACGGGCAAAGTCCAGATCACACCGATCCAAAGGGTGGCAGCGCGTGAATCGCGTTTGTTCAACAGGGCGTGGGCGGACGCGAGCACGGCGGCGATAAAATCAAAGCCCGCCGCGAGGTGCGGCCAGAAGCGCGCGAGATGATCCAGCCAGTTCATACGCGCCCAGCGTAATTTTTCAACGGGCAGAAAGCAAACTCGCCGTCCGTGGTGTTAGGGAACTGACCGAAGACTCAATCGCGAAATCTTTATTTGCTGGCATAATGGTTGTTGACAGGAAAAACAATCAAAAGTATAAAAAGTTATGACTCCTGAAAGCCTTCGCCTACAAAACCCGCCCCCGCCGGAGGCTACTGTCGTGGCGATGCTTTTCTCGACGCGCCGGCTGCTGGCCGAACGCTCATTGACATCCGCCAGATCTGATTCCATAGAAAAAACCGGACTTACTTTCACCGTTCGTGCCACCAAGATCACCACCACGCTGAGAAGCATTGAAGGCTACAGCCACGGCGGCTTGAACGAGTGACTACGCCGCAATCACTCCGTTCACTTGATTTGAATCGGATCGTTCGCTGTGTCTGATAAAACTTCGCTTCCAACCGTTGAATTTGTCGGGCTGCCAAAGTTCATGGTCAGGAGAAAATGCGTCCACGGAAATGGAACCAAAGTTTCTGGCAGCACATCTTGGCTGTAGATCCATTCCAAAGCGGCCGACAGGTCAATTTGGCTGGCAAGGGATGAAATCGCCGTGCTGCGCCAATCGCCTTCGGGTAGAGCTTCGGCCAAGGCCAGAGCGCCGCGAACATCTGTTTTTGCCAATTCACGAATGCAGGCTACCAGCATTTGATTCTTCGATTCGGAGTCAGTCTGGGATTTAACCCAGTTTAATGCTCCCGGAAAATCAGTCTGCATCCAGTTATCCAGCACCGCGAGTTGCAAGGAGCGAGCAGCATCGCTCAACCCTTCGTCCGTCATCATTTTTCCCTCGATGGCGCTGGCGAGGGTCATGGCGGAAACGGGATTCGCCCAACCTAACCGAATCAGCAACCACTTTTGAAAATGGCTGCGCAGCTGATCGTTCAAGATGACCGATGACGCCTTCAATGCTTCGGGAATTTCCAACTGTGGAATCGAAGCTGCCAGTTCATCAAGACTCCGCGCCGGTTCCGCGCCGGCAATCTTTCGCAGCATCAGCGCAATCGGTTCCTGATTTAATGCGCCCGCCACCTTACGTTGGCGCAGGGCCAGATTCGCCGCCAGACCCGCTGCCAGCAAGGCCAGCACCGCCAGCACCGCCAAAGCTCTGTTGAGTCGGCGCGCATTTCGGCTTTGGCTCTGAATTTTCTGAACTTGATCTTGGGCGGCTTTGATTTGGCCTTGCGCGTCCCGCGTCAGATTTTGAATTTGCTGAACTTCGTTCTGCGCTTCGCGCGCTTGCTGCTGCGCCGTCAAGACTTTGTTTTGCGCTTCGTAAACAAGCTGACGGGCTGCTTCCAATTCACTTTGAGCAGACCGTGACTGGTTCTGAAGTTCTTCAAGCTGGCTGTCGGTGTTTTCTGCTGCGTGTGCTTGTTGGCGCGTGGCTGCCAATTGCTCCAACGCTTCGCGCGTCTGCTGCTGCGCTTCCAAAACCTTGCTTTCGGCGGCGCGCGCGCGTTGACGGGCGTCTTCCAATTGGCTTTGCGTTTCTCGAACTTTACTTTGAAATTCCAGAAGTTGTTTTTGCGTTTCGCGCGCTTGATCTTCCGCGAGGCGCGCTTGCGTCTGTGCTTCCTGAATCTGCCCTTCCACCTCGCGCGGCAAGTTTTGATTTTCCAACGCCTGATTCTGCGCCGCGCGCACTTGCTGTTGCGCGGTCTGCAATTGCATTTGGACTTCCGCCACTTGCGTCAACGCCGCGCGCATCTGCTCACGCGTTTCGGACAAATCAAAGAAATGCTGTTTCTGTTCCCGCTGCCACAGATTGTTGAACCCCACGCCGAGCAGCAGGGCGATCAATTGGATTTTCGCCATCTCCAAATCCGCTTCCGCCAGCCGCGTGTCGTGCGCCAGAATCTCGCGCCCCTGATGCCGCGCATCCACGAAAATGGATTTTCCCGCGCGCCGCTTCGTGTCCACCGTCCCGTCCGGCAGAACCGGATGCCGCAGCGCCGGCACGTAACATTCCTCCGCGTGCGCCGGATGAATCTCGCTGGCGAACGGTTCACCCGCGATCACCAGCGGCAAAATCTGTTGCGCGCGACCGAGCTGCTTGAAGTAACGAACCGCTTCGTTCACCTGCAAATTTTCCGCCGCCCGCGGCGAACAAATCACCACCAAGCAAATCGATTGTTCCAACGCCGCGCGCTCCTCCGCGCTCAACGTCGCTGCCGTTTCCGTTTCCGCCGCCAGCGTGAAGACGCGTTCGATTTGCGCCGGAATGATTTCGCCTCGCCCGTTGACCTGCCCGATAAATTCCGGCGGCACGGCATAGGACTTCAGCGCGGCGGCCAACCAATCGCCCCAGCATAAATGTTCCGGCGCGGGCGACTCTGTGCGGAGCGCGCGATTGTCCGGCGCGGTAAAAGCGAGGAACGCCCAATGATTTTTTCCAGTCTCGGTCATGAAAAGCGGGACAGAATAGGTTCTTCGCCGCGAAGAATCAATTCTCCGCCGAAAAAGTTATGCACAGGTCAAAGCTCAAAGCGTCGCCAAATGATTGCGTCAATCCGTGCGATGTGATTGGGGAATTATTTTGGGCAGAGCGGCAGCTCTGACCTACCGGATAAAAGGGTAGGGCGGAGGTGCGCCGATGCCCAAACTTCCCGAGATTATTTCGTAAAAAGCGGCACTTCACTCCTTGACCGCGTGGGCTTTCAGCGATTCCAAGTCCACGAATTCCAGCACCGAGATGTGGCAGGCCTCCAGCAACACCGGGGCGGCGTGACCCGCCTCGAACGCGTCCGCCCAACTCCGCACACAGACGCACCAGCGGTCGCCTTCGGTCAGGCCGGGGAAATCATATTCGGTGCGCGGAGTGATGAGGTCGTTACCCTGGAGCGCCAGGTATTCGAGAAACGGCTGGGTGACCTGACAACACACCGTGTGCAGCCCGCGATCCTCCGGCCCGGTGCGGCAAAAACCATCGCGATAAAACCCGGTCACGGGCGACTGACAACAGGCTTGTAATTCTCCTCCTAAAACATTCGTCGGCATGGCGGGAGTGTGCCGCAACCACACGGACGGTCAAGCGATGGGTTAAAAATTGGAATCCCGTTGGGTTTGGTGAATTGGCTGCGACGCCCTTCGGAAGGGTTGCGACGGCGTTCGGACGACCTGCGACGCCGGTTTTTCGAGTTGCGATGGCCTCCGGACGACTTGCGACGGCCAATTTCCAACTTGCGACGGCCAATTTCCAACTTGCGACGGCCAATTTCCAACTTGCGACGACCATTCTTCGACCTGCGACGAACTTTGGCCGGGTTGCGACGCCTGAAATGGGCTTTACGGGTCAAAAAGCCAGGCTCCGACCAGCTTCCGACCGCTGCTGGCGGGGGAATTGGGGACGGGATGAAACCCCTTCAGGGTTGAGGAACTGTTTGGGGCGTTGACCCAGGGTAGCGCGGGCCGCGCAACCCTGGGCTGATGGATGGAATACCGTTGGGATTCACTCCAACTCTGACAGTATATTATCAATGGCTTTGTCTACACCCAAAGCTTGGCGTTTGGCCTTCGTAAAAATAGACTTCATGACCGCATAAGGATGGCGACCCTCAATTTCGTTGCCATGAAGAATGTTGACTAAATCTCCATTCGAAATTGTTTCCAATGTATTTCCATTCGCACCAATTATTTTGATTTCATAATCAGGAAGGGAATCGCCAGCTTCAAAATGTTCGCGAATCCGAACCACAAAGCTCGCCAATATGGTTTGAAATTCGTCTGGGTTAGCCGTTACTTCCCAAGCCAACGCATCTGAAATAGATTTCTTTTCTACTCTGCTAACCAATTCTACAAGTTTGTCAGTCATAATTAACTCCTAACTGTTTTTGAGGGATATTGCAATTCCCTGCACTTTTGTGATTTGTTCTTTAACGACACCATTTATTCGTGCGGCATTTGGTTCGGGTTTATCCGCTGAAACTTTTTTCTCAATTTGCCCCTCAATGGTTTTGAACTGTTCAATAGCACCCTGAATGACAATTAATTGTCCGGATGAAAGGCCAACGCCACCATCCTTCAACTCAACAAGAAGTCTTCGCAGCTCAGAATGTCGGTCTAAAGCGTTTTCCCATTCTTTTTTTCGATGCAATCTGATTATTTCTTCCATCACTGCAATCGCAGAAGAAAAATGAGCGAGAGTTCCTTGGCTTAAGACCCTATCTTTTGCTTGCTTTGCTGCTGTCTCCGCCTGTTGAGCTGCTCGTTTTGCCGTTGTGATTCCTTTAATCGCGAACCAAAAACCAATCAATGAAACCAAAAGACCAAGAACACTCGCAATATCTCCCCACGCGCCACAAAACTCGCGAAGACATTGAAGGATTTCATGGGCTGTTTTCATTTATCCAGGTTGTCAGGACTAAAATTTATTTCACAACTCCAAATCTTTATCCGTCACGGCGTCTTCGCTGGCACTGGTGACGTGGGCGGCCAAATTGGCGAGCGCACCCTTTGCAGTTCTAGTTTGGTTGGTTTCCCGTTTCATACCGCAGCTCCGTCCGGAGCGGAATCTTTGTAGAACAACGCACCGAGAAACACAAGCTCCGCAGATGGAGTGGGAACGTCCTCCCTCACCCTGACCCT
>JBAXIY010000160.1:0-5519 GCA_037138135.1 Verrucomicrobiia bacterium | reverse complement strand
GCCCTAAGTCAGAAGGCAGAATGAAGAATGCAGAAATTTCTCCCATCTGCTATCTGCCATCTGCTATCTGCCATCTGCTATCTGCCATCTGCTATCTGCCATCTGCTATCTGCCACGCGGCCAACCGCGGTTAATGGTTTTGCGGCTTTACTCACCGGCGGGCGCAGTTCATTTTTTGCGCCATGGTTTTGACCCGCAAGAATTTGGATTGGTGGTGCGAGCGTGGCATTTTGTCGCTCGTGCTGGGGCTGTTGGTGTTCGCACCGCTGGCGTTTGGCGCAGTGGACACGTGGGCCTGGCTGGTGATGCAGGTGGCGGCGGCGGGCGTTTTCGTTTTGTGGGGCGTGCGGCTGTGGCTGAATCCGCGCGGCAAGTTGCTTTGGCCACCGCTGGCGTGGGTGGTGCTGGCGTTCATGACCTACGCGGTAGGGCGCTATTTCACAGCGGACATCGAATACGTGGCGCGGCGGGAGACGTTGCAGGTGTTGGTGTTTGGTTTTTTATTTTTTGCGGCCTTGAATAATTTACGCGGGCAGACGGAAATTTCTCTGGTCAGCGGCACGCTCATCGCGACGGGCACGGTCATTGCGGGCTACGCAGTGGCGCAGCTCCTGCACCATTCCAATCAGGTCTGGAATCAGGTCTCGCCGTATGTGAGCCGGGCTTCGGGCACTTACATTTCGCCCAATGATCTCGCGGGTTATCTCGCGCTATTGCTGCCGCTGGCGCTGGCCTATTTGCTGGTCGGCAAGGTGACAATCGTGACGCGGGTTTTGCTGATTTACGCCACGCTGGCGCTGCTGGCTGGGCTGGCGGTGACCTTTTCCCGCGCGGGCTGGCTGGCGGCGGCCAGTGGAATTTTTTTACTGCTGGGGATTTTAGTGTTCCATGCCAACCACCGATTGAAGGCGATGCTACTGCTGGTTGTTTTGCTGGCGGGCGGCGGGTATATGACAACGCATTATTTGTCCAGGACGGTGGCTTATATGCGACGGGTGGAAACACCGGACAACACGGGGCCGGGCGTCATGGATTTCGGCACGCGGCTGAATTTGTGGTCGGCGGCGGCGCGCATGTGGGCGGATCATCCATGGTTCGGGGTGGGGCCGGCGCACTACGATTATCGTTTCCGACAATACCGGCCGGAGTCAATCCAGAGCCGGCCTGACCGCGCGCATAATGATTACCTGAATTTGCTGGCGGACTGGGGCGTGGTCGGCGGTGGCATCGTCTTCGCCGGTATCGGCATTTTTGTCTATTGGCTGAAAAAAACCTGGCCGCATGTGCGGCGCGAGGAAAATGATTTTGGCAGCGCCCAGAGCAACCGCTTCGCCTTTTTTCTCGGGGCGGTCTGCGGTCTGGCGGCGCTGGCGGTGCATTCGGCCATGGATTTTAATTTGCATATTCCGGCGAACGCCCTGACGGGTGTGATTTTGCTGGCGCTCGTGGCCAGCACCACGCGTTACGCGACGGAGCGGTTTTGGTTTTATCCCCGCCAACCACTGAAGCTGGCAGTCGTGGCGGTTTTGGGTATCGTCGCCATTTATTTCGGGACGCAGACGTGGCGGCTGGGCGGCGAGGCGGCGGCGTTGGCGCGGGCGGCGGCTTTTCCCGACACTACGGATGAGCACGCGGCGGCCTTGCAACAGGCGTTTCGGTGCGAACCAAAAAATTTCGCCACGGCCTACGCGATGGGTGAATATTTTCGCACTCGAAGTTTGAACGGTGGTGGCGATTATGCCGCGAATGCGCAGACGGCGTTGGATTGGTATTCCCGCGCCATCCGGCTCAATCCACATGACGGCTATAGTTGGCTCCGCACCGGAATGTGTCTCGATTGGTTGAACCAGCCGGTCGCGGCGGCAGCCGCTTACCAAACGGCCGAGACGCTCGACCCTAATGGCTACTTCATGTTGGCGAATATCGGTTGGCACTATGTCCAGACGGGAGATTATGCGGCGGCGGCGGAGTGGTTCCGGCGGTCGCAAAAGCTGGGCGGAGATAATCCAATTGCCCAGAATTACCTCGCCATTTGCGAAGCCCGGCTGGCGGCTCAGGCGACGGGCAAGCCGCAATTGCCGACGAATTATTGAGGTAAATGTCAATTGACATTTCGCACCTGCCGCCGCTATATTTTTACCAGTCTAAAATCCGCAATAAAATTGTTATGAAAAAATTTCAAGTTTTGCTCCTGCCCGTTCTTTGTGGCGCGCTGTTCAGCCTGATTTTTCCGGCCTCTGCCCAGTCGGCGAACTCGGGTTTCGCCACGGTCGTGCGCGTCGAAGGTCTCGCTAGCTACACCTTGGGCGATGATCGCTGGGTGCCGCTGGTGGCTGGTAAAATTTTGCCGGAAGGCGTCACCATCCGCACTGGTCACAACGGCGTGGTGGATGTCGTTTTGGGCAAAGATGTCAGCCTCCCGCACACCGCCCCGCAGGTCAACGGCTTGCCGGCGCTTCCTTCGTCTGCCAACGACGAGCCCGTTCGAGGTCTGACCGCTTCCGCGCCAGCGGCCGAGCAAAATGTCATTCGCATCACGCCTGATACAACCATTGGCATCGATAAGCTGACGACGGTGGACACTGGTGCCGATACCGTCAGCGACACCGAATTGGATTTGAAGAAAGGCAAGATTTTCGCCAGCGTCAAAAAACTCACCGGCGCTTCGCAATACCTCATCAAGCTGCCGAACGGCATCGCTGGTGTGCGCGGCACCCAGTTCAGCATCAGTTCCGAGGGTAATACTTCCGTCTATCACAGCACCGGCGGCGGCGTGGTGCTTTCCCTAGTGAATGCGCTGGGCGGTGCGCCGACCACTTCCGTGGTTGGCGAAGGTTTCAGCTACGATGCCGCCACTGGCTTACTGACGATTCTACCTGGCGATGACCGAACCTTCTTGGAACGTCTATTCACTGCACTGCGGACGATTTACTCCCCGGTTTGCTTTGGGGCTGTGGATAATACGCAGTGCTACGTTTCGCCCACCCACGGCGCTCCTCCTCGTCGCATTCATGGCGGCGGTAATCAGGGCGGTGGTGGTGAAGGCGGCGGTCAGCCACTGTAATTTTCTATTTATATTTTTTCAGCCAGCGCAGCCTTGAGTTGCGCTGGTTTTTTGTTTAATCCCTCGGTGTGAAATTTCAACGTCCCAAACGCACGCCGCTGTTTCTAGCGCTGGCGGTTCTAGCGTTCGTCTGTGGCGTCCGATCTTTGCACCTCGATTTTTTTGAACGGCTCGAACGGATGACCTACGACCTCCGCGTCCGTGCCGCCGCCCATTTTCCATCTCCGGTGGCAACCAATCTGGCCTTTGTCGCCATTGAAGAATCGAGCGTCAAAGCTGTCCAAAGCGGTAAACTCGGTTACAGTTTCGGCTTGTTATGGCCGCGGCAGGTTTATGGCCGGATTGCCGATGAACTTTATGCCCAAGGTGCGGCGGTGGTCGGTTTCGATGTATTGTTTGGTGAGTTGCGGTCGGATCAACCGTGGGTGCCGCTGGCTGATGGACGCGTGGAGCCGTCCGATGATTTCTTCGCTGAGCAATTGCGCCGCGTGGGCAACGTCATTCTCGCCACGACGCCGGAGCTCGTCCCGCCGCGCCTCTTCGCTACCAACGCGTTTGCGCTCGGCGACATTTCCACCGCGCGCGACTCCGACGGTATTCTGCGGCGCGTGAAAGTCTTTCGCGATGTGCGCCGCTGGCATCCGCTGTTTCAGCAACTGGCCAGCGAACCGGAAATCGCCGCCGACCTTGACCGCGCCCGATTGGTGCCGGGAAAAATTCTTCTGCCGCAAGCCGCCACCACCAATGTCATCGAAGTGGCTGTGGACGCGGAGAATAATTTTCAAGTAGCCGATTTCGTGGGCGATAAACTGCCGCCCGGCCAGCCGGCCAAGGCCAAAGCCTTCATTACCGAGCGCGTCTGGCACATGGGCATTCTGCTCGCCGCGCAGCCGCTAAAACTCGATCTCGCGCGAACCACCGTGGATCTGCCCGGCGGAAAAATTATTTTGCGCGGCGCGAATGGGCTTGAACGTGTGATTCCCGTGGATGCCGACGGCTATTTTCTCGTGGACTGGCGGCTCACGCCCGAAGACCCGCGTCTGCTGCGGCTGCCGGTGGAAAGTTTGCTCTGGCAGGATCACCAAAGGTTGATGGGCAAAACCAACGGTCTGGAAAATTATTTTCGCGACAAGCTCGTGGTCGTTGGCTCAGCCATCCAAGGCAACGACCTGACTGATCGTGGAGCCACGCCACTCGAACACGACACGCTGCTGGTGAGCAAACACTGGAACGTCGCCAACTCCGTGATCACCGGACGCTTCATCCGGCGCGCGAGCGAGGGGGAAATCACCAAACTTGTTGTCTTGCTCGGCCTATTGACGGCGGTTTTGACCCTGAAATTACGCGCGCTTACCGCGTCACTGGCCACGGTGTTGCTCATCGCGGGTTACACTGCCTTCGCGTTCTTCATCTTCATCCGCTACCAATTGTGGCTGCCGCTCATTACGCCTCTAGCTGCCATTCTGATTGAGCACGTCGGTCTCGTTTCCTATCGCGTGGTGTTTGAGGAACGCGAGCAGCGCCGCGTGAAATCCGTTTTCTCTAAAATTGTTTCGCCAGACGTCGTCAACGAATTGCTCGGCGCGGAAACTTTGTCGCTCGGCGGCGCGCGGCGCGAAGTCACGGTTTTCTTTGCGGACGTGCGCGGCTTCACCACCTTTACCGACCAGATGCAGGAAGACGTGGCGGAATATATCCGCACGCATGACGTGGAGGTGGCAACAGCGGAAAAGTATTACGAGGAATCAGCGCGTGAAACGCTGGAGATTGTGAACCTATATCTCGCCGCCGTCGCCGACGCGGTGAAATACCACGCCGGCACGCTCGACAAATACATCGGCGATTGCGTGATGGCGTTCTGGAATGCGCCGGTGGCGAACGAGCGGCACGCGCTCGCCGCGGTGCAAGCAGCCATTGATTCGCAGCGCGCCATCCATCAATTAAACGAGTCGCGGCTGGCAGAAAATTCTGCGCGCGAGGCGGAAAACCGGTTGCGCATTGCTGCGGGTCAGCCGCCCAAACCGTTGCACGTCGCGCTGCAGCTCGGCACGGGCATCAATACCGGCACCGTCACCGTCGGGCTGATGGGCTCGAATCAGCACATCCTGAACTATACCGTTTTCGGCCGCGAAGTGAACCTGGCCAGCCGGCTCGAAGGTGTTTCCGGCAGCGGCCGCATCATCATCAGCGACACGACCTATAACCATCTCCTGCGCCACGCGCCCGCCGTCGCCGCAACCTGTGCCGAGCTGTTCCCCGTGCAGGTCAAGGGCATCAAGAACGCCGTCCGCATCTACGAGGTGGCGTGGAAATAGTTTTGAATTTTGAGTTTTTAATTTTAAGTTAGAGCCGTTGGCGCGGCGGCGAATGCCAGTTCAACTCAAAACTCATAACTCAAAATAAAAACTGAATGAAGCGCACCGCGATTTATCCCGGCAGTTTTGATCCGCTGACC
>JBAXIY010000159.1:0-5525 GCA_037138135.1 Verrucomicrobiia bacterium | reverse complement strand
TTTTTCCTGCCGTCGCTGCTGCTCTCCGGCTACATGTTTCCGTTTCGCGGGATGCCGGGCTGGGCGCAGCACATCGGCGAATGCCTGCCGCTCACGCATTTCTTACGCGTCGTGCGCGGTATTTTGCTGAAAGGCAATGGACTTGCGGAAACCTTGCCGGACTTGTGGCCCATCGCGTTGTTCCTGACGGTGGTGCTGGCCATCGGCATCAAACGCTACCGGCAGACGCTGGATTGATGCCAGTTTCCGCGCTGGCGAAATCTTGGAATAAATCCAAGGCTCGTCGGAAACTATTTTTCACCCGCCTTGTGATTGCGATAACCCAGCAGGAAAAGCGCGATCGCGCAAAACAGGATACCCACCGTCAGCCAGACTAGATCCACGATGGTGCTGTAAGTCATGTCCAGCGCGTGTTTGAAAAATGTCACCACCAGCACCATGATGATGACCTTGCCGATTTTCTCCTTTAACTGGTCGAGGCTATGCACCACCAGCACGTTCGCGGAACCACTTTCGCCCTCGGCTGCGTGAATCTTGCAGATGAACAGTTCGTAAAGCCCCAGCCCGAAAATCAGCATCACAGTTCCAATCAAAAACGCATCCACCGCCCGGATGATGATGCCCACGGTGGTTTCCTGAAAATGCTCGGAGCTGATGGCCCCCGCCGCGAGTTGCAGCCCATTTTTCAGCACCACCGCGATATCCACCGCCCCCAGAATCATCAGCACCAACGCCGCCAGAATGCTGCCGATGACCGCCAGCAAAACCATCCAGCGCGATTTCCACAGCACCGCCTCAATGAAGCTTTCAATCTTGTTATGCACCGGTGGAGACTAGCCCGCCGCCCGGTGACACGCAACCCGGCAAAAGTTGGCGGCAGAAAACATGCCGCAGTTTGATTGAACGCTTGGGCAGATGTGCTGGCCATCGGCATCAAACGCTACTGACAGACAGGGGATTGAAGCACCCAAAATGTTTTTGACACGGATTGCACGAATTAGCACGGATTCCGCAACTCTCCGAATCAACCGCGAAACACGCCAAACACGCGAACGGCTATTAACGCCAAGACACCAAGTTTTAGCCACAGATTTGCACAGATAAACACAGATTGGGTGGGGCGAGGACGGTGGCCGTCTGCCAAGACCGCGAGCCGAAGCCCCGTAGGGGCGACCGAGAATAGCCCACGGTTTCAACCGTGGGTATGCGTCCCACAAAATTCTTCTCCCTCGCCTCGCCCAACGAGGAGAGGGCTGGGGTGAGGAGTTGGAATTATTTTTTACCGTGAGCCATCCAGAATTCCAGCAGGCGGGCGAGTTCCAATGCCTTCTTTTCGTCGCCGGTGCGGCTGCGGGAAAGTTCTTTTGCCTTTGTCGCCAGTGCCGCCACGCGCTTCGCAAGCTGCGTCTGCAAATCGTGCGCGGCCTTTTCGGTTTTGGGCAGCTTTAACGCGCCGTGGATTCCGCGCTGGGCCAGAAAATAAACCGTCTCCGCGTGGGCGCGATTAGCAAGGTGGAGCGGTTGCGTGACGGCTTTGCCGCTGGTGGACTGGCGGAAGAATACGGTGTTCGCGTCGAGAAAATCGCTGGCGTCGGGGATGCTCGCGTGGCCTTCGGGCATGTTCAACGCCACGCCGTCGGGAACTTGCGCGGCGATCCACTCGGCGAGCGGCTGCTTGTCTTCTTCCGGCAGGCTGTCCCACAAATCGGTGGCCAGTTCATCCGTGCGGAACTCGCGGCCTTCGCTCTTGCTGCGTTGCTCCTGCTTCTGGACTTCGACGATGCGGATTTGCCGGAAATGGTTTGCGGTTTCGTAATACAATTCGTCAACCAACTTTTCGCGCTCGGTGGCGTTCGTGATGCCAAGTAATTCAAAAACCGCCAAGTCGAGATCCCGGCGGTCTGCCATCTTCAATTCATTTGGTAATTCAACCGGATTACATGCCAGTTTTTTTATGCGCTCGGATGAGCGGCATTCTGAAAAAGCTTCCTCAACCAGCGGCGTTATTTCCCGCGAGCAAATTTTCTGAAAAGCTTCTTTAAGTTTTTTGGCAATTTCTTTCGTCGCAAGTCTTGGATCAGGAAGCTCAACCAGATTCAGGTCAATAATCATCATTTCAAAGTTTCCCTCTGTGCCAGCGTAGCGCCCATAATAAGTTTTGGACAATGCGGTAAAAGTGGAATTTGCAATCGCAAATAAACTCTGTTTTTGTTCCTTTGTTAAGTCCGGCAAACAAAGATCGTAAAGATTATGATTGGCAATCAACTGTTTTGGATTGATCGGTATGACGTGTCGATATTGCGCGAACATCGGCCATAAAAACTCGCCCGGTTTTGTGTAGGTCAAATCATACCACGGATCGCGACCCGCGCACGTTGCCCGTTGTGACACAGGAACGGCTTTGCTTTTTTTGGAAGCAAACGCAGTCGTCTCACCGTATTTGATATATTTTAGGGCGAAAGTTCCTTTCAATTCATCCTTTTCCTTGTTGACGTAAAGAATCCGTCTTTCCAATTCGTCAGCACGAATCTCCGCCGTTTTGATTCGCATTAAATTGTGGATTTCAGGAACAAGATATTCTTTTTCAACCGGATGAACCGTTCCATCGCCAGCACGAATTAAAATCACGTCTCCTGATTCAACTTCCGCACGCTTGCAAGATGTCTGTAATGGCGCGTCATGCCATTCCAGTTTGGAATACTTTTCCAAGAAATCTTTAGAAACATCGCGCGGCATAAAGAAGGCATCGCAACCACTTTTCACGCCGAAACGAATAGTGGCAATTTCGCCCAGTGGCACAAACCGGCTGCTGTGCTGCTCCACGATTTGGAAATAGAAATCTGGCGCGCGGAGGTATTTACTCCATTTACCGCCGCCGTAGCCGCTTGCAGCCAATGTCTCAAATTCGCCTTCAGTTGCGCTTGCCTCCGCAGCTTCGTCATCGTCTTCATCCGCAGCATCGGCTTTGACACCCGCAGCCTTGTTACGCTGCTTTTGGAGCTCAAACAACTTCCCCGCCCGCAATCCATCTTCCCATAGTTTTTTCTGCGGAACAACCACAACGCGAAATTGATCGCGTGCCGTATCCTGCTTGCAACGTGAAATGATGTCGCGGAATTTATCGGCGGCAGACTGCCGCGAGTTTTCACCTTTGCGGTCACCAAGGATGTCCGCCAGCGGCGCGTCCAAGCGGACGAACTTGACCAGTTGGTCGTCGCGTTCGGTTTTATTGGCGCAGCGTTGCAGAATTACGGCGCACGTTTTCACGCGGGCATCTTCAAACCACGGCTCGGCGTTGCTTTCCAGAATCGCGTGAATCTTGAAATTCGAGAGCACCCATTCCTGCAAGGCGAAGCCATATTCGACATCGAGCCAACTGGATGACACCAGAAAACCAAACCAGCCGCCTTCTTTCAAAAGGTGGGTGGCAGCCGGCCAGAAGTAGCAATGCAGGTCGCTGCGCCCGCTCAATTCCAGATTCGGCCACAACTCGGCGCAGTATTCGAGCAGGTCTTCCTTGGCCTGCATCGGCTTGGGTTTCGGCTTGTCGTTGCGGCGCGGAATCAATTCCTGCCGGACATACGGCGGATTGCCGACGACGGCGTCAAGCGCCGGCAAATAAATCGGCACGCGCTTTTTCTCGCCGCGCAAACCCTGCGGCAGTTCGCAAAATGATTTCTTGGCGCGGACTTCAAAGAAATTCCGGCGGGCAATGCGCGGATAATTTTCTTCCTCGTTGATTTCGCGTGCTGCCAGGTTGAGCGTGGACAGGTGCGCGGCAAACAGGGAAATGTCCGAGCCGAAGATTTCCGCGATGCGATCCTGATGCGCGCGGCTGGGATCGAGATGCGCTTTGCGATGATAGGCACGGACAAGGAAGCTGCCCGAACCGCACGCCGGGTCTAACACCGTGTCGTCGGCCTTGCGGATGCAAAAGGCGTTCACCACGTCCACCAAATCCTCGCTGGTGTAATGCTGGCCGAACTTGTGGCGTTCCTCCGGCTCGATGATCCGCTTGAAGATGCCGCCGAGAATATCCGTGCGGATTTCTTTGAAGTTGAACGGATGAAGATTCTCCAGCACGGAACGCCAGGCGTCGCCAGCATGGTCGTGGGCGAAAATCAGCGGCCCGGCCCAATCTTTTTCAAACGGATAAAACAACGTCTCGTAATCGCCGGTCGCAGCGACGGCGTTTTGAAACGCCTTTTGAAAATGCGCGTAGAGGTCGTCGGCAGCCTTGAGTTTGCCCGGAACGTGAAGCTCTTTGAGTTCGCTGAATTTCGTGCGGACAGATTCGTAAAACAGCAGACGGTTTGAAAAAACGTAGCAGAGCGTGCGCGCGGCACGGTCAATCAGCATCCGCCAGACTTTCACGTCATTGCGAATGACCATCCAGCCTTGGTCGCCCGCCATCCATTCCTGCAACAGCGTATCGAAGGTTTTGTCGCTCGCGGATTTGGTCCAAAGATATTCCGCCGTCAGTTTGACCGGCCATGAAATATGACTTTCAAAAGCTCGGATGAAAAATTCATCCGGTGCCATGCCCCAATCCGGCTCCTTGCCGACGACGATGGCATGAAAGTCGGCGAAAAATTTGGCGAGAAATTCCTGAACGCTCTTTTCGACTTCCGCTCGCGAAACGTCATCGGGATTGTCGAGATCAAGGCCGAGGTCATAATCCTTGACGCGCCGCTCCATGATTGGCTTCTGCCATTGCTTGGCGTCGAAAAGAACGAACCGGTTGACGTTCCAAGTGAAGAAAAATTCCGCGCCGGCATTGGAGGCTTTTTGGTAGGAATCTTCGACGAGCGCGGAGTTGTAGGCGTTGCGCCCTTCCGCCGTGCCGGGCAATTTCACTTCACCGGCGAGAATCAGCTTGTTCCTGTCACCATAAATGCGCAGGTCGGAGCGTTTCTTCTTAATGCCTTTCGATTGCTCAATGTCCGTGCGCTTGAAACTCCAATCAGGATTTTTCTCGAAAATTGAGTCCGCCCATTTTGAGACGCTGCTGCAAAAAGTGACTTCGTGTGTGCGATTGTCCGGGCTGGGCATGGTGGTAAATAAATTCGCTCGCGCGCGAATCAACCACGGGAAATCTAAAAAAGAAGAGGCGCGGACCTGCCGCACCTGCCTCGAGGCACCGCTAAGCGCCTGTCACAAAAGCACGACAAGCCGCGCCCGATGGGGCGCGTGCTTGCTCGGTTTTGTGACGGGCTTGAAAATTAGCGGTTTTCGAGGCAGCCCGTAGCAAATAGCTACGCAAAAATTTTAGTTAAATAATAATCGTCGTTTTGTTTTTCTAACGCGGGCAGTGTGCGCCGGAAAATTGGCGTGGTCAATTCTGCGTTCGCGTAGTTGGCGTGATTCGCGGTTCACCTCACCCCGTCCCTCTCCCCATTCGCTTCCGAAGCGAACGCGGAGAGGGAGAAAAATGTGGGACAATTTCCCAGGGTAGTCGCTACGCTCCAACCCTGGGCTATTTTCTTTCGCCCCGTTGGGGCTTCGGTATGAATCTGTGTTTCATC
>JBAXIY010000158.1:0-5556 GCA_037138135.1 Verrucomicrobiia bacterium | reverse complement strand
ACACCGTGAGCAGTGGCAGCGCCACCAGCTTGAGCATCACCAACCTGCCGCGCGGCACAAATGGCATCACCGTGGCGTATCTCGGTGATGGCAATTATCTCGGCAGCTCGACCAACCTTGAGCAAATCGTCACCAACCATCCGCCGGTGCTGGCACCGCTGAACCTGACGCGCACCGCTGGCTTAGGATTGCATTTTCCCTGGTCGCAACTCACCAACCAATGGAGCGACGCGGACGGCGATGCCGTTAACTTGACCGCCTTCAATCTGTCCACCACCAACAGCGTTTCCCTAATCACAAATGCAACGCTCGTTGGCTATCCGTCCACCGCCCCGAATGTGGCCGATCAGATCAATTACATCGCCAGCGACAGCTATGGAGATACCGTTGCCGGCGTCATCAACATCGCGGTCAACGCCTATGTCACCGGCACCAACTCCATCGTCAACATCACGACCGGTAATCCCACCACGCTCAAGGCTTATGGTGTCATCGGCTTCAGCTACATCACCGAGCGGTCCACCAATCTCACCGACTGGGCGTCCATTGCCACGAACACCGTCAGCACCAACGGCGTGATTTCCGTGAGCGACAGCTTCAGCGATTTGGGTGGCAACCCCCCGAGTTCGGCATATTACCGCATCAAATGGCAGCCGTAATCAGCGCGTTAATCAAGGAACTACAATATGAAAATCATCCATCTGACATTGTTTGCATCACTGGCGGCGGTGGCCACGGTTCGCGCTTCGCTCTATCCGACTGGCGCGATCCCGGATGGCAGTCCAGCGGGCGTCAGTTTCGTGGGCACCTACGATGCGGCGCCGGCCGGCTCCACCGTGTCCAGCCTGACGGTGAGCTTGAACATCAGCGGCGGTTTCAACGGCGACTTGTATGCGTATCTGGTTTCGCCGAACGGCACGCTGGTGATGCTGATGAACCAGCCGGGCGTGAGCTTGAACGGCATTGGTGCCAGTGGCGCGGGCATGAACATCACGTTGCAGGATGGGCTGAGCGACCACGGCTCGATCCAGGACGTGACAAGCAGTTCGTTTATGACGGGCAGCTACAATGCCGCCGGCAGCCTGGTGAATTTCAACGGTTCGCCGGCGGACGGGAACTGGACGTTGTTTTTTGCAGATTTGGCGAATGGTGGCGGAACCAGCTTGGTGGAGGGTTGGAGCTTGAATATTACAGCCGTGCCGGAACCGGTGAATCTTTCCCTGGCCCTCTTCGGTGGCGGGATGGGAATTCTTGCCCTGCGCCGATTCATCACCCCACGCAAGTCAGTCGGTGAATGAGTTTTTTTGGACATAATGACCGCTGTCATTTGGGTGACGGCGAGAGTGGGGTTTGGGTATCACCACTGCTGTGACAAACGAGGAAAATCATCGTATGAAAGCAAAATACGTCATCATCAAGAAAGGCAGCGTTGAGGTGCCATTGGTGTTTTCGGAATTACTTTTGCATTCGGAAATGGCGGGAAAAAACAAGCCCACTGCGGCCGGTTTTTGCGAGCTGACAGCGAACGGGAAGTGGCAGGTCGCAGGCCACTCCAGTTCACTGAGATTAAATTCGCGGCCAGAGGACGCGGCGATTTTGAACGCGCATCTGTAAATTTATTCCAACAACGACCTTCGTGACGGGTTTGGGTTCCTGTCACAGAAGCCGGATCATGGGTTCCGGTTTGGGATGGGTGGCGGCGTTTTATTGGGTTGACGCCGCCACCCAAAAAATAATTTATATCAGAAGCATTCTTCCATGATCTTCCACGAAAAGAAAAACTACAGTCGGCAGACAACCCAACTCACCAGCGGAGGTATGATAGCAATCGTTCTAAGTATGTTCAGTTGTTTCGCCCACCCTTGTGCGCTTGCAGCGACAATCAATTCCATGAATTCTAGCTTGGATCAGACAAACGTGCGAATTAAAGCCATAGTTTTTAATACAGCAAAAGAGGGCAACCGGCGGCAGCTTTCTAGTGGCTGGGAATTTTATCGCGGCTCGCTCGGCAGTGTCTGGGAAATCTGGCGCGGCGACTCGGCAACGGACAATGTGAAGTGGACGCCGGTGACGCTGCCGCATTGTTTCAACGCCCACGATTGCGTTGACCCGGATGTGCCATATTATCAAGGTCCCGGCTGGTATCGCACCCGCTTGCAAATTGCCAATCCGTTCCCGAATGGGCGGACGCTGCTGCATTTTGACGGCGCGGGACAAAAATCAAAAGTCTTTGTCGGCCACGAAAAAGTCGGGGAACACGTCGGCGGCTATGACGAATGGGACGTGGACATCACCGACGCCGCGGCGCACGCGCTGGCGGATAAAAACTTCGCGGGCCAGGTGCCGGTGGCCGTGTTCTGCGACAACTCCCGCGACGCGGAAATGATTCCGTCCGACTTGAGCGACTTCTGCCGCTACGGCGGTTTGTATCGTCACGTCAGCCTGGTTTATGTGCCGGCGATTTCGCTGGCCCGCGTTCATGTCGAGCCAACCCTGGGTTTCGCCGGCAAGGCAAATGTGAAAGTCAGCGCACGTTTGGACAACCCCACGTCGCTGAATGGCGATGTGGAACTTGTGCTGGAAATCCGCGACCCGCAAAACCAAGTCATTCAAAGCGTGGCCAAAAAAATGTCCGCGTGGCGCGGTGAACAGGAGATCGCCGCATTTGCAATCGCCTCGCCAAAACTTTGGTCGCCCAGTTCGCCGGCGCTTTATCATTGCTCGGTCACGCTCAAATCGTTGCACGGCGAGCAAACAATCAATGAAAATGTTGGCGTGCGCTCCGTCGAGTGGGTCGAGCACGGTCCGTTCAAATTGAATGGCGAGCGCCTGTTGTTGCGCGGCACGCAGTATCACGAAGATCACGCCGGGGTCGGCGCGGCAGTGCCGGACGAGTTGGTGCGAAAGACGTTTCAGCAGATCAAGGACATGGGGGCGAACTTTGTGCGGCTCGGACATTATCAGCAGTCGCCGCTAGTGCTGGAACTATGCGATGAACTCGGCCTGCTCGTGTGGGAGGAAATTCCCTGGTGCCGTGGCGGCCTCGGCGGCAAGCGCTACCAACAGCAATGCCGTGATATGCTGACACATCTGATTGACCAGCATTACAACCATCCCTCGGTCATTTTGTGGGGGTTGGGAAACGAGATTGACTGGCCGGGCGATTTTGAAAAATACGATACCAACGCCATTCACAGTTTCATGACGGAACTGAACACGCTCGCGCACCGGCTCGATCCGTCGCGGCAAACCTGCATCCGCCGTTGTGATTTTTGCAAGGACATCGTGGATGTCTATTCACCGAGCATCTGGGCTGGTTGGTATTCGGGCCGCTATACCGAATATCGCACCGCGACAGAGAAGGCCATCGCCGACAATCAGCATTTTTTCCACGCCGAATGGGGCGCGGACAGCATGGCTGGTCGGCATGCCGAAGAGCCGGAAAAATTTCTCGGCCAGGTTGCCACCGGCGAAGGCACGGCGGAAGTCGGCAAGGCATACAAGGCGGACGGCGGCAAGTCGCGTGCCTCGCGCGACGGCGACTGGTCTGAAAGCTACGCTATCAATTTGTTTGACTGGACACTACACGAGCAGGAAACGATGAGCAATCTGACCGGTTCGGCGATGTGGATTTTCAAGGATTTTCCGACCCCATTGCGGCCGGAAAACCCTGTGCCACGCGTGAATCAAAAAGGTGTTGTTGCGCGTGATGGCCTGCCGAAGGAAAGCTATTTTGTTTTCCAAAGCTACTGGTCGGACAAGCCGATGCTCCACATTTACGGCCACACTTGGCCGGTGCGGTGGGGCAAAGCCAGCGAGGAAAAAGAAGTCAAAGTGTTTTCCAACTGCCACGAAGTTGAGCTGTTCGTCAACGGCGTCTCGGCAGGCGTGAAGCAGCGCAACCGCACCAACTTTCCCGCCGCCGGCTTGCACTGGAACGTCAAGTTGAACGAAGGCACGAACACGCTGCGCGCGGTCGGCAAATCGGCAGCCGGCACCGAGGTTGCGGATGAAATCTTCCAAGTCTACCAAACCGCCGAATGGAGCGCACCGGCCAAGCTGACTCTCACGGAACTTTCGCGGAGCAACGACGTGGTTACGATTGAGACGGCCGTGTTCGACAAGGACGGCGTTCCTTGTCTCGACGCTGCGAACATCGTGCGCTTCGGTATAACCGGAGATGGCAAATTACTCGACAACCTTGGCAAGGCGACTGGCTCGCGCGTGGTGCAGCTCGCCAATGGCCGCGCACAAATCAGTCTTCAACTTACGGCAGGCAAAGCCGTTGTCAGCGTTGCAAGCAAAGGGCTCACCACAAAGTTTATGAATGTGATGAACGCCAACTGAACCTTCTCACGACGGGTAATACGAGGGCGTATGATGACGGCAAAGCCATTCAGCTACCACCGATCGAAACATACAAAAAAATTCTGAAACCCTATTTCCCATAATTGTTATGAAAAACAGGCTCCCTCTTTTGGCGGTAATTTGCGTCCAAGTCTTTTGGGCTGGCTGTCATGCAGACCAGGACAAAAAATTATCTAGCACAACAATCGCAAGCTCTATAATTCCACCGGAAGTTCAAAGCCAGTTGGAAAACCTCGCAAAAGAGAAACGATTTGATGAGGGGCTTCGGCTCTTGCGCCCTTACGCCGAAAAGGGCAACCCTGATGCACAGTTTGGGATGGCAATGGGAATTGTGCAAAAGGGCGGAGAAGTGAACAACCGGGAGGTGGTTGATTGGATGAGAAAAGCAGCATCACAAGGTCAGCAAGAGGCGTTGGGACTTCTGTCTGAATCTTATAGATGGGGAAACTTTAATCTTCCGACAAACCAAGTGATGGCAGAAATGTGGAAAAACGCCCTGACAGACACCAACCAGATTAAGGCATGTCTGCGTTTTGAAAAAACACTGGCGGCGGGCGACCATTGAGTTTAGTGAATTGATGATGAATGCATCGTCAAAGACCGGCACGGCTGAAGCGTTGTCCGTCGCGCCACCAAATTATCACACGCCCCGGACCAGGCCGCTCATCCGAAAATTTGCCCCTTCGGATTTTCGTCCTGTCCGGGCAGCCGACGTGTTCAGTTTCCCGCCGTTTCCGCAGCGTGCCCACCGGCAGGTTGCCGGTCAGTTTCCGCTTTCCGCAGGCTGGCCTACGGCAGCTTGCCGTTCGTATTCCTCCAGCGACGGCAATTTCATCAGTGCCCGTTTTGCGTAGGCGCGATGCACCGCTTTGCTGTTGTGGCCTAGATTCTCCATGGCGAACCGTTCCGCCTATTGCCCCGGTGAATCGCCCGCGGCACCGCCCGGTAAAACCGGCTGGCCGCGTTGGATGGATTGAAAAAACAGGATGCGGCGTGATGCAATAAACTACGAAAGTTGTTGCAAATTCGGGCGAAAGGAATAGAACCATCCAGTTGATGCAGAGATTTTTAAGAAAAAATAGTGGCGTGGCTTTAGCTGCGGGTGGTAGCGGCCTTGTGGCTCAACCTCAGGCAATCGGGACAACCCTTTGGCCTCCGTGGATCGGGCGGCGCTGGAAAGATGGGGCA